>NZ_DEXU01000027.1:124962-221583 GCF_002364295.1 Idiomarina sp. UBA3176 | reverse complement strand
AGGACACCGCCCTTTCACGGCGGTAACAGGGGTTCAAATCCCCTAGGGGACGCCACTTAAATCAACCGCCCGCAGGCGGTTTTTTTGTTTCTGGCTTTCGCTACTGCGCCAACTTCAGTAAATAAGGTTCCAGAAAATCAGCTATCTTTGGCTGGGCTTCCGCGGTGGGGTGAATGCCATCATCCTGCACGTAATCGGCATTTGTTGCTATTTCTTCCATAAAGAAAGGTATGAGTGTCACATTTTTTTCTTCTGCAACTTCCTCAAACATTTTCTGGAACTGTTCAGCAAAACGCTGGCCATAGTTTGGTGGCACCATAACCTGACTCAAACCGACTTTAACGCCTTGTTGCTGCGCCTGGTCGATGATTTGTTTCAAATTTGAACGAACTGTGTTTAGGTCGAACCCACGAAGTCCGTCATTACCACCCAGCTCAATAAATAACGCATCGGGTTTATGACGCTCTAAAACGCCTTCTAAGCGGCGCAAACCACCACGAGTGGTCTCGCCACTAATGCTGGCGTTAATGATGTTAATATCGGGATGAGAGCTCTCCCAGCGGCGATCTAACTCGGCAACCCAGGTTTGTTCCTGAGAAAGCCCATAACCGGCGCTTAAGCTGTCACCTAAAACGACAAGTGAGACATTTGCGGAAACGCTGCGTATAACCAACAACAGCGCTAAAAATAAACACGTTTTCAAAAGGAAGTTTTTCATTTTATGCTCATTCAAGCTCAACAACTGGAAAAAACCGTAGACACCTCTGAGGGTCCATTACAGATTCTGCAGCCAATTAACGTCAGTATCAATGCCGGTGACACCGTAGCCATTGTCGGCGCTTCCGGCTCAGGTAAGTCGACGTTATTGTCACTACTGGCGGGTTTAGACCTCGCATCCTCCGGAGAGGTTCTTATAGAGAACGAAAAATTAAGCGAATTGGATGAGGAGCAGCGGGCAAAAGTTCGTGCTGACAAAGTCGGCTTCATTTTTCAGTCGTTCCTGCTGGTACCTAGCTTAAGTGCCTTAGAAAACGTCATGTTACCGGCTGAACTGGCCGGTCATAAAGGTGCAGAAAAAGAAGCCCGGGAACTGTTGGCGAAAGTGGGGCTGGAAGATCGCTGGCACCATTACCCGAACCAGTTGTCTGGCGGCGAACAACAACGGGTCGCTATAGCCAGAGCCTTTGTTGGACAACCCAAAATTCTGTTTGCTGATGAACCTACCGGTAACCTTGATGCGAAAACCGGCGGTAAGGTTGAAGAGTTGCTCTTCGACTTAAACAAGGACTATGGCACGACGCTTGTCGTAGTAACCCATGATCAACGGCTGGCAGAGCGTTGCCAGCGCGTGTTGCAAATGGATGCGGGCCAGCTATCGGAGGCAGCTCAGGATGTGGCATAAGATTTCATTTCGTCTGTTAAAGCAGGAGCTGAGGCGCGGTGAACTGACCATTATGGCACTGGCTATTATCTTGTCGGTGACCGCCGTGCTTTCGTTATCTATTTTCAGTGATCGGCTGCAGGCCGGATTGACTGAGCGCAGCAGTGAATTTTTGGCGGCTGACAGAGTATTAAGTTCCAGACGGGATATACCTCAGGAATGGCTTGAGCAAGCCGGGCAAATGAACTTGAAAACAGCCTGGAAAGTGGTTTTCAATTCCATGGCTTTTGCTGGCGACAACATGACCCTGGTGGATGTTAAAGCAGTGAGTGACGGTTATCCGCTGCGTGGTGAACTGGAAATAGCGGATCAGCCTTTTGGGCAGGGTTATGTTGCCGATGGCTTGCCTGCCGAAGGAGAAGCTTGGGTTGCATCACAATTGTTTCAGGCGTTGCAGTTAGATATTGGTGACGATATTGAAGTGGGTAACAGTAGCTTCAAAGTGACCAAAGTTGTTACTTACGAACCCGACGTTGGCTTTTCAGTTTTTACCGACAGTCCTAATGTGCTTATTCGTCATTCCCAGCTGGAAGAGACGGGTCTGATTCAGCCCGGCAGCCGGGTTCGTTTTAATGTGCTGATGGCCGGTGAAAGTGACGCCATAGACGCGTATGAAGACTGGCTCTTACCACGTTTGAATGACGATACGCACAGCTGGCGTAGCATCGAAGACGGGAATAGTCCGTTGTCCCGCTCTTTGAACCGTGCTGAGCGCTTCATGATGTTGGCGAGCCTGCTAGGTGTGGTCTTGGCCGCAACGGCTGTTGCGGTTGCGGCACAGCGTTACTGTCAGCGAAATTACGATGTGGTTGCCATATTCAAGACCTTAGGTGCCAGTCGTAAGAAAATTCGTCGTATTTTTATGCTGCACCTGTTGCTATTAACCGCTGTGAGTGTGGCCATAGGTATGGCACTTGGCTGGGCTCTTCAGTATCTGGTTATTGAGTGGGTCGCTCAGAAACTGGGGGCGACCTTGCCTCAGGCGGGTTGGCAGCCTTATGTTTTAGCCGGAGCCACCGGTGTTATCAGTGCCGTGATGTTTACTTTGTATCCGTTATTTCGGCTGGTTTCTATTCCGCCGCTACGCGTGCTGCACCGCCAGTTAACGGCGGGTAATGCAGTACGCTGGCTACAATGGGTACTAAGTGGCGGAACCATTTATGCTCTGTTGGTTATTTACAGCCAGCAATGGTGGTTGTCGACCGCCTTATTTGCAGGCGGTGCAGTCGCCGCTGTGCTGCTGCTTGGATTAGGCCGGCTGTTTATTTCTGCCAGTCGTAAGGCGGGTATGCAGGCCGGCAGTAGCTGGCGCCTGGCTATGGCGGGCTTACAAAGAAGAGCGGCCGCCAACAGTGTTCAAATGCTGAGTTTTTCAACCGCCATTATGCTGTTGTTGCTCGTTATTGTTTTGCGTAACGACTTACTGGAAGACTGGAAAAGTCAGTTACCAGCGGATGCGCCAAACTATTTCGCCATCAATATAGCCGAAGACAAAGTTGATGACATGCAGACGATGTTTGAGCGGGAGAATATTCCGTCGACTGATCTGTACCCGATTGTACCGGGGCGCTTAACCCATATTAATGGCGAGAAGCTGCTAGACGAAGTCACCAAGGAAGATCGTGATGACGATGAAGCCGAAGGCCGAGAAGGTATAGGAAGAGAGCTTTCACTGACCTGGCGAGACATCTTACCACCTAACAACGAACTTACCGCTGGCGAATGGTGGGGTGAAAGTGCAGAATCCCAGGTTTCGGTCGAGTTAAATGTCTCCGAGCGACTGGATATAAACGTGGGTGATGAACTACGCTTTAATTTAGGTGGCGAAGAGTTCACTGTGCCGGTAACCAGTTTACGTAAAGCCGACTGGAATACCCTGCAGCCAAACTTTTACATGATCTTTAATACCTCAACACTGGAAGATTTTCCGGCAACTTACATCACCAGTTTTAGACTAGGTGAAGATCGAAAAGATGAATTGTACCAATTGTTTAAACCTTTTCCGCAGACGTCGTTGATTGATCTGGACGCTATGATCAATCAAATTCGGGAAGTGATTGGACAGGTCAGTTTAGCCATTGTTTTTGTATTAGTGCTGGTCATTATTGCCGGAGCTTTAGTGTTGGTGGCGCAGGTGCAGGCCAGTATGGAAGAACGGCAGAAGGAACTGGTGATTCTGCGCACGCTCGGAGCGCCGGGTAAATTATTGAGTCGCAGTATTACTTATGAATTCTTGGTGCTGGGGGCAATTAGCGGGTTAATAGCGACCTTAGCAATGGAAGTTTCGCTCTTTATATTGCAAAACCAAGTGTTTAATATGACGCCCGTTATTCATTGGAAACTTTGGCTATTAGGACCGCTATTTGGTGCTGTAGTGGTGGCTGTTTTAGGCCGTTTATCCTGCCACCGGCTCATTCAGAGAAATACGGCACAGCTAATACGTAAGCTGGCCTGATGAAACATAAAAGAGGTGACCGATGAACATTCTAATGACAGGTGGTACCGGGCTTATTGGCTCAGCATTTATTCATAAGTACCAGGACACACATCAGTTTACGGTCACCACTCGCAACAAGGAGCGTGCGAGTAAAAAACTGGGCGATAAAGTAACCTTGCTGTCTTCGGTCGATGAAATTGCGGATATTGGTCAGTTTGATGTGATTATAAACTTACAGGGCGAGGGTATTGCGGATAAACGTTGGTCTGATTCCCGTAAGCAAGCCCTGAAAGACAGTCGTTGGCAGGTGACAGAAAAGCTCGCCGCCATGATTAATAAAGCAGAAAAGCCACCTAAAGCCTTTTTGAGTGGCTCGGCTATTGGCTATTATGGCCCGCGTGATGCCGAGCCGGTTAATGAAGACCATGTCGCTGAGCATAAGGACTTTGCTGTTACTTTGTGTCAGGAGTGGGAGCGACGGGCTTTGGCAGCAAAAGATGCAACTCGTGTAGTTTTGCTGCGTACCGGTGTCGTTTTGGCAAAAGGAGAGGGAGCATTAGCAAAAATGCTGCCGCCTTATAAGTTTGGTTTAGGTGGTCCGTTGGGTGAGGGCAATCAGATGATGTCCTGGATCCAGCTGGACGATATGATTCGAGCCATTGAGTATCTGTTGGAGCACGATAATCTGTCGGGGCCCGTTAATATGACGGCTCCCGGACCAGTGACTAACGAAGCCTTTAGTCGTACCCTGGCATCGGTTATGAATAAACCGCACTTCATGAGAGTACCGGCGTTTGTCCTTAAGTTAGGCTTGGGTGAAATGTCGTCGATGCTACTTGAAGGGCAAGCTGTGGTGCCGGATAAACTGCGCAATCATGGCTTTCAGTTTGAGTATCCGACAGTGCGTGAAGCTTTTAAGGCGAGTGTATAATTCTTTACACGTCTTTTGGGTTTCTTAACGGACAGTGTTTTCGGAACTCAGTAAAATTGAGAAATGAAAACAAAAAACCAGTATCCACTTAAACAATTAACCCTTGGCGTTGGCATTTTTATGCTGGCGCTTACCGGGTGTACTTCTATTCCCGCTGAAAGCCCTCAAAACTTAGTTGGTACTAGCGAGTCCGGAAAGGCTTCTTACTACGCCATGAAGTATCAATTCAGAACTACCGCAAGCGGTGAGACTTATAATCACTTTTCCAGCACCGCGGCTCACCGAACCTTGCCGTTTGGAACCAAAGTTCGAGTCACCAATATTGCTAACAACAAAAGTGTTGTGGTGAAAATTAATGATCGTGGGCCGTTTATTGATGGCAGAGTGATTGATTTGTCACGCTCCGCTTTTGATAAAATAGCTGATCTTGATTTAGGTGTTATCAAAGTGACTACTGAGGTTATCAGGTAATATCAGAGCTCGTGCCTTAGTGTTACAAAAACTAACAATTTAGCGCGTGACCTCTTAACGTATTGATATTAGCTTTCTTGTTTTAGTTAAACTTTAGAGGTGGGATGCCGGTGTCAATGTTTAGAACTTTAGTATCAGTAAATACTTTGGCATTGCTAACACTGGTATTAACAGGTTGTAGCGCAAATTCTGTAACAACAATAGAAGAGGAATCTCAGCCAACTAATGAGAAAACCGAGCGCTTTCAAAACCTGGACGCGGGTAAGAAGAGCTATCCGTTAACCTGTAAACAAGATTGCTATAAGCCTCGTAGCGATATTCAGTGTGGTAGCGATGGGTTGTGTCAGTACACTGGAAATAAGAAGGCTTTCCTCGGGGGAACGGATTTCTCTGTTAAATGGCTGGGTCACGCAGCTTTTGTCATTAAAACCTCAAGCGGAGAGACGTTTTTAACGGATCCAGTCTTCAATGACTTTGACTGGCCAGTTAACTGGCTGTTTTCACTTGTTGGAGGTGAACAGCGAAAGGTGAATGTGGAGCCAGATCCAGAGCTGATTGATGCCACCGATGCGGTATTATACTCCCATATTCATTACGATCATTTTAATAAGAGCGATATCGAAACCATAGGGCGCAAGCCCGGATACTTAGTGCCATTGAATCTGGCCGATCACTTTCCATCCATTGGAGCAAATATAACTGAACTCGGTTGGTTTTCTTCGAAGAAAATAGGTGACTCTCTGGTGACTGCGGTGCCTGCTCACCACTTTAGTAGCCGTACATTGGTTCCCTTTATTTACGAAGATAACAATAAAGACTCCTGGAATGCCTGGTTAATCGAAAACAAGGGGAAGACGTTGCTTTTCGCCGGAGATACCGGTTATTCAGAACACTTTAAAGTAATAAACAAGCGCTACGGTGATATTGATGTGTGTCTGTTGCCGATAGCGTCTTATTACAGTGAGGAGTCACCTGAATGGTACCGCTACGTTCACTTGACTCCGGAAGATGCTCTGACGGCAGCCGCTGAACTTAATTGCAAAGTATTTATCCCCTGGGGTTACGGCAACGCCAGCTGGGGGATGGGAGATCTATCCTCTCACTCGGCACTAACTCGTTTTCTGAATATGGCAGAGAAATTTGGCACATCAGCTGAAATCGTGATTTTAAACGAAGGGGAAAGCTTGTAGCTTTCCCCTTATTTATTTTTTATTAGGACTTACTCATAAGCTGCTCAATAACCTGCTTTAAGTCACCGATAAGATCGTCGCTGTCGCGAAATCCATTCATCAGAATTTTGTATTTGCCGTTAACTATTAGTGTTGGCGTACCGGTGATGTCTTTATCGCGGACGTCTTTTTCCATTTGTTTGGCGCGGGCTTTGACTGAGAAGTTATTGAATCCCCGTTTGAACTCGCTTTCCGAAACGCCTGCCTGAACAAAAATGTCTTTAATTTTTTCCTGTGTATCAATCGACTGACGTTGCCCGAATTGCTGCTTAAAAATCTTTTCGCTAATAACTTGTTCTTTGTTCAGCATTAAGGCCAATGAGTAAGCTTGAGTCATTTTGCTGCCCATGCCCGGTTTAGGGCTCAACCCTGAGGTGTGTGACTTCTTAAATGCGTCGGGAAAGGCAGCGGCAAGTTCTTTTGCGATAGGCTCAAAACGGTAACAGGCCATGCAATAGAAAGAGAAGTACTCAATAATTTCAGGCGTTGTCGAAGCCGGGTTATCTAGAACCTCGTAGTGTTTGTTCTCGCTAAACTCTTTAGCCTGCAGTGTTACTGCTATAAATAGTGCGCAAACTAACGTCGTGATTCTTACTAACATAGTGAACTCCTTTTCGCTGTTCTTGGATATTGAAGTATTGCAAGTAATGATTTCAAGAACAAGCAGTTACCATCCAGTAATGCGTTGCCAGGTGTTATGCGAACCGTCACTCATTAGCACATGGTAAACGGGATGCATGGCGGCAGTGGCACAGGCATGGTTGGGCATAATGCGTAGTTGATGACCAACGGGAAAGTCTTCTAATTGGTAAGCGTCGCTTAACTCTATAACGCCGTGCTCTTGCGAGGTACTATTAACACAAAGGCCATCAAGCACAGAACCGTCTATTTTACATACTTGTCCATAGCCAAAATCACGGTTCTGACCCGCTGTTCCACGATCACGCGACAATGCCATCCAGCCGCTATCGATCAGCAGCCAATTCTTCTCTTTGTTGTGGCCGATTACTGTGGTGACGACGGACATGGCTATATGCGAGAAGTCGCATACACCGATGTTTTTCATGACTAAGTCAAAGGTGGTGTAAACGCCGGCTCTGACTTCACTAATGTCACTAAAGTCTTCGCCAAAATGAGCTGTCGGCGTTGAACCAACGCTGCTTATAGCGCAGTGAATACCGGCGGTTTTCAGGTTGTCTCGTGCAATTCGAACAGCATCGCATTCTTGTTTGGCGAAGTTTTTTAACTCTTGTTCCGTATTGCAGGCGTATGAGCCACCGGCATGGGTCATTAAACCGGTGAAATGCACGCCAAGTATTTTTGCAATGGTTAACAATTTCGAATCGCTTGGCTTAATACCACCACGGTGATCGTCACTGTCTATTTCAATAAAAACGGAAAAGTCTTGCCCAAACTCAGCAGCAAAATTGATAACCGCTTGTGCCTGCGTCATGTTGTCTAACAGAATATGCAGGTTAATACCTTGCTGTCTTAGTGCGGCTACCCGCTTGAGCTTTGCCGGCGCTATGCCAACAGCATAAAGTAAATCGGTATAACCTGCCTTCGCGTAGGCCTCGGCCTCAGCTAACGTTGATACTGTGGCCGGAGCACTCTTACTATCGAGTAGATACTCAGCCGCCTCCAGAGTACGCAGGGTTTTTAAGTGCGGGCGTAAATGACTGCCAAGGGACTCAACCCGCTGCTTAAGATAGTTAATGTTACTCTTCAATTTAGCTTCATCGATGAGCAAATAAGGTGTATCCGGATGTGCAATCCAGTCAGGAGCTGATTTCATAATTGTTGTCCTGCGTTTGTGATAATTAAAACTGCCAAAAGGCGTAAAGCAAGCCGGGAATAACGCTTAAAATCATGTAGACAGCGTAACGATAGTGCAATTTAATACCGGCGACAGAAGCGAACATAATGCCTTTAAGCAGAGTATTACTGACACAGGCTAAGATAATTCCCGTAGCGGCTACCTGGCGCGAGAGTTCGCTCTGAGCTGAGCGTGATAGTGACAAGGTAATAGCGTCAACATCCATCAGACCGGATATTATGGAAAGGCCGTATATCCCGGCATCACCAAACCAGTTTTTCATTGCCTCTGCCAATAACAAAATAACTGCTAATAAAATACCAAACTGGATAGCAGTGGTCAGTTGCAGTGGGTTATTGATGGTAATCTCTCCGGTTTCGGAGGGAGGATTACGTTTATGTTGTCTGTACATGAGTGTTATGACAGTTAATAACCCGGCGAACATGAGAAGAATAGGCGGCCACAATAATGGTAAAAGTTCACGGTTAACCACAAAGACCTCAATAAGAACTCGCGGGAACATAATGCTACAGGCGAGCAGCATGCCGCTGGCGTAAATTACGCTCTGAGAGTTTTTTTTCGCAAAACGAGCCATAGTTAGGGTAACGGCTGTGGATGATGCTAAGCCTCCGGCGATTGCGGTAATCAAAGTGCCGCGCCTCTCTCCCAGCAGTTGGGTAAACAGATAGCCAATAAAAGACAGACCCGAAATTAAAACGACCATCCACCAAAGCCAGTAGGGGTTCAACGCCTGCCAGGGGCCGTAGCCTTCATTTGGCAGCAAAGGCAGAACCACCACAGATATCAATAGTAGTGTGATACCTGAGTAAAAGGCCTTAGGTGAAATGCATTTAAGCAATTTGTGCAGACTTTTTTTATGGCCGAGAAGAGCAACAACTACCGCACCGCAACTGAGAGCAGGTAGAGGATCACCAGAGGCAGCCCAAATTGCCAGTGCAAAAGTCAGCAGCATTGAGAATTCGGTGGTAATACCTGCGTCATCGGAGAGCTTGCTATAACTTATATAAGACGATGCAATGAGTATGGCAACAACAATGAAACCGGTAACGATAAGCCATACGCCCCATTGTTGAGCTAAAATAGCAAAAACACCGCCGCTAAGACCTATTAGGCTGAAGGTTCGTACGCCGGCAACACGAGTGTCCTCATCACTGTCCCTGCCGCTCCAGCCGCGTTCAATGCCTATCATCAAGCCTAACGCCAGAGCTGCCAGTAAAGATAACGCCAGTTCGATTTGGTAGTGCATTGCGAAGCGCCTTTATTAATTAGACTGATTCTATAACGACTTTAATTGACCTGCAGTGCGTCTAGCAAGCTTTTACGCCAGAGAGACTCTTTGAATTGACTGCGAAAGAAGTTGAAATGCCCGATACCTTTGCTTTCGGTTATTTCCGGTTGCAAGTCTTTTAATACCTTCTCTGCGTTAGGGTAGTGCGACAGCAGGTTTTCGATGTTGGAGCGTTGCAACAATTCGTCGTCAGTAATATGAAAGGCGCTGATGGGTGCAGAAAATTCATCGTAACGGACTTTTTGATCAGTACTGATGTTATCAAACAAATAGTCTTTACTGCGGCACCAGCGGCTCCATTGTTTCATCGCTGCTGCGGGCATATCGCCAACCATGTTTAAGCGTTTACCGGGAAAGTAACCGGCAATAGGTGTGCTAATAGGAGCTGCAAAATACCAGAGTAACCATGATGTCCAACGGACCTGTTTGCTGGCTTTTAACCAATAACCGGTGCCACTGGCTATGGTCACCATCTTATCTATCTTGTTGGCATTCTGCGCCATGGCGACAATTTGGCCGCCCAGGCTATGTGCTAGCCAAATTAAGGGCTCACCCCTTTGGCAGGACTGAGCATAGTCAATCACGGCGGTCATATCGAGCTCGGCCCATTCGATAATATCAGACTTGATTTGTTTCAAAGGCTTATCAATGGACTGGCCAATACCATAATAGTCAAAGGTAATGACGCGGTAACCCTGTTTGCTTAACCAGAGGGCTATGGGTTGATAAAAACGTTGTTTCACACCTAACGCAGCAGCTATAACAACAGTGGCCTTAGCGCTCGATTCAGGCTCAAAGCGGACACAATGCAGGTAGCGATTATTGGCGGTAAGTTCGACGCTCTGCATAGTCACTAATTAACCTGATTAGTTCGGTAAAACGGCGTTAAATGGCTTAACCGTTGCTTTTTTATAGACACCGGCTTGCCAGTAGGGGTCGTCGTTAGCCCATAGCTCTGCTTCTTCCAGAGTCTCAAATTCAGCGATGACCACAGAGCCGGTAAAACCAAGCACACCTGGGTCTAGTTCCGCGATGGCCGGACAGGGGCCTGCGACGAGCAGGCGACCGTCATTTTGCAACGCTTTTAAGCGTTCAAGATGAGCAGGGCGTGCCTGCTTACGACCTTCCAGAGAGTTCTCATGGTCTTCTGCGAAAATAACAAACCACATTAGTCCTAGGTCTCCTCATCAATGGCGTGATGGTACATATAGAATCCGGTACCAATTGTGAATACGAGTGAAATACCCAGTATGCCAAAGACTTTAAAATTAACCCATGCCTCCTGGCTCCAGAATTCCGCAATGTAGAGGTTTACTGCTGCCAGTGCCAGGCAGAATATGATCCAGGCATAGGTTAAGCGCAACCAGGCGGTATCTGGCAGCTTTATATCTTTACCCATCATGGCCTGAATCGGGCTGCGCTTTTTCCATATTAAGCCGCCTAAAAGCATGAGCGCTATGGCCACGTAAACGACGGATACTTTCATTTTAATGAACCAGTCGTCGCGCAGTAACAGCGTGACGGCACCAAAGACCATAACAACCGCCAGGATGACCCAGTGGCGAGTGGTTATAGGTTGCTTGAGGAGTTTAAGACCCAGTAGCTGTAATACGGTACCGGCCATTAATACGCCAGTCGCAACGTAAATATCCGCTAGTTTGTAAAACACAAAAAAGGCGATTATGGGTAAATATTCTAACAACAGGGCCATTAACTACTCCGGAGGCAACTCTACGACAATTGGGTTGCGGCTTTCATGGCTTTTACAAAAGCCTTTAAGTCCGCTACTTGCTGCGCGTTATTGTCGAGGTTTTTCTCTATAAGCGCAACCACAGCCGAGCCACTAATAGCGCCGTCGGCACCTGCCGCAAGCGCCCGCTGAACATGTTCAGGCTGCGATATACCAAACCCAAGTAAAGTCGGCGGTGCACCGGCTTCTTTCAGTTTGTTAATCAGTTCCGAAGCGGGGGCCTGCATTTGTGTATCAGCACCGGTAACCCCGGATCGACTCAGTAGGTAGACATAGCCGGCACATTGTTTAGCGATATCAACTAACAGCGCATCACTAGCATCTGGCGGCGCAATAAACACCGCTTCAATTCCAATTTCTTTGGCTATGTCGGCGAAGCGTTTAGCTTCTTTTGTAGGAACGTCGGCAATAAGCACTGAATCTACGCCTGCATCTTTCATTTGTTGGTAAAAGTTGCGAACACCTTTCGCGTAGATTAAGTTGGCGTAAACCAATAACCCTATGGGTATCTGTGGTGAATAGTCTCTAACTTCTTTTAAAATCTCTAAAATATGCTTAAAGGTTGTTCCCGACTCCAGGGCTCGTAAATTTGCCCGCTGGATCATGGGGCCATCGGCAACCGGGTCTGAAAATGGCAGACCGAGTTCCAGCGCATCGGCGCCACCAGCAATAAGAGCCTTGATAACTTCCACACTTTGCCCCGGAGTTGGATCTCCAAGCGTGACAAAAGGAACGAAGGCACCCTGGTTATTAGCTTTTAATTGTGCGAAACAGCTTTCATACCGGCTCATTTTTGTTCTCCTTTCGCGCTAACTTCAGCATTTTCCTGAGCACTAAAAATACGACGTACGTGGTCAATGTCTTTATCGCCGCGGCCGGATAAGTTAAGTAATAATATTTCCGGAGCATCCGGTTCTGCGGCTCGTTTTAGCGCGTAAGCCAGCGCATGGGCAGGTTCCAGCGCAGGAATAATACCTTCATGACGGGAGAGCAGTTTAAAGGCTTCCAGTGCTTCTTCATCGGTTACTGATTCGTATCGCGCCCGACCAATGGCTTTTAAATGCGCATGTTGAGGGCCCACGCCAGGGTAGTCCAGACCGGCTGATACTGAATAGGACTCCTCAATTTGTCCTTCGTCGTTCTGCATTAGAAACGACAGGCAACCATGCAAAATTCCGGGTTTACCCGCAGCCAGTGTAGCGCCGTGCTGCTTGGTTTCCACGCCCTTACCCGCAGGCTCAACACCTACTAAATCAACACCTTCCTCGTCGATAAAGTCGGCGAACATGCCAATGGCGTTGGAGCCGCCGCCGACACAGGCAATAACTTCGTCCGGTAAGCGACCCGCCTGCTCAATAATCTGGGCTTTAGCTTCTTCACCAATCATACGGTGAAATTCACGCACTATAGTCGGGAAAGGGTGTGCGCCTGCAGCTGTGCCTAATAAGTAATGGGTGTTGGGGTAACTTGCTGTCCAGTCACGCAGAGCTTCGTTGACCGCATCTTTTAACGTACCGCTGCCGGTATCTACAGGTACCACTTTCGCGCCCATTAATTCCATGCGGAAGACATTGGGTTGCTGGCGCTCAACGTCTTTTTTACCCATATAGATAATGCATTCCAGGTCCAGCAGCGCGCAGGCAAGGGCTGTTGCGGTGCCGTGCTGACCTGCGCCGGTTTCGGCAATAATGCGCGTTTTGCCCATGCGTTTAGCCAACAAGGCTTGTCCCAGCACCTGATTGGTTTTGTGGGCGCCGCCATGAAGTAAGTCTTCACGTTTAAGGTAAATTTTGGTTTTATTCGGGCTGTTCAGCGGCAGGTTACGGCACAAACTCAGTGGTGTCGGTCTGCCTAAGTAGTTTTTCAACAATCCGCGAAATTCAGCCTGAAAGTCATCGTCCTGTTGTGCCTCTATAAAGGCCTGTTCCAACTGCTCTAGTGCGGGTAGTAAGATCTCAGGAACGAACTGGCCGCCGAAATCGCCAAAATAAGCGGGTAATGACTGACTCATACAGCCTCCTGTTGGGTATTCTTATTTGAAAGATGTTTTTCTGAAAAACGACCATAATGGCGGATTTTCGTGAATGTTTGAGCTACTTTTTGGCTATTTTTAATGCCAGGTTTCCATTCGGCTTGAGAGTTAATGTCCACTCCGGCAAAGCCTAACTCTATTGCACTGCTGATGCTTTCAGGGCCAATGCCTCCGGCTAACAGACAACGTTGACGCTCCTCTGTACCTAATGGTTCCAGCAACTTCCAGTTAAAAGCCTTGCCGCTGCCACCACCGCGGTTATCCACAACAAAGGCATCAACCGCAAGATCCGGCAACTGTGCCGGGCTTTCAATAGCTAAAGCTTTCCATATTTTGACTGTTTCCAGACCTGCCTGACGCAATTGCTGACGTAATTGAACAACATAGTCGATATCTTCATGGCCGTGCAGTTGAATAGCAGAGAGCCCGACGTATTTTGCCGTGTCGATAAGGCTCTCTAACGGTTGATCAGCAAAAACACCCACATACTCAAGTCCGTTTGCTTCAGTTGTTATTTGCTTTGCCTGCTTCAGTGTCACACAACGAGGTGAACGCTCAACAAATATCAGTCCCCCGAATACCGCACCCTGAGAACGTGCGTTTATGGCATCTTCAGCGCGAGTCAGACCGCAAACTTTATTTTGTCCATAAAGCAGTTTGCGGCAGGCTAAATCAACGTCCGGCTGGGCGCTCAATGCGCTGCCGATAAGAAAGCCGTTAACAAAAGGGGCAACCCGGCGAATGTCGGCGTGCTCAGCAAAACCCGACTCTGCAATGAGTAAGGCATTTTGGGGAGCCAGCGGAGCTAACTGCGCACTGCGGTTCGGCTCAATGCTCAAGTCTGTTAAATCGCGGTGGTTAATGCCAATGATGTTCGCATCCAGTTTTGCGGCACGTTTCATTTCTTCTTCGTTGGCAACTTCGGTGAGTACATCCATCGCAAGTGACTCAGCTATATCGCGCAGGGCGATATATTGCGCATCATCGAGGACTGATAACATAAGCAAAATGGCATCCGCACCAAAGTAGCGGGCGCGGTAAATTTGCTCTTCATCAATAAAAAAGTCTTTGCATAAAACCGGCTGGGTAACCTGCCGGCGCACGGCTGTCAGATAGTCCAGTCGCCCCTGAAAAAACTCAGGCTCGGTTAATACGGAAATAGCTGCGGCATGCGGCTGGTAGCTTTTTGCCAACTGTGGTGCGTCAAAGTCAGCACGAATTAAACCTTTTGAAGGAGAGGCTTTTTTACACTCCAGAATAAAACCTGCCTGCTCACCGCTTAATGCTTCATATAAGCTACGGTCACTGGGTCTGAGCTGAGACTTTATTTCACTCAGGGGCATGAGCTCGGCCTGAGTTTTGTTCTGCTCAACCTTGCGCTCAACGATCGTTTTCAGCACGTTCTTTTCTAAACGAATGGTGTCAGACATGATAGGTCTCCTGAGCATCCTGCACCCGACGTAAATGCAAGAGTGGCTGGCCGGTGTCTAAATGCTCCATTGTTGCTGCGGTTGCGGCTTTCATATCGTTGTATTGTCCACTTAAATACAGCAAAGCGGCAACGTTTATTGCAACCGAGTGGCGCTGAGCGGGGCTGCCGCCTCCGGCAAGAATGTCTTCCAGAATACGAGCGTTAAAGTCAGCGTCACCGCCTTTCAGTTCATCAAGCGGGGCGCTGGGAACCCCAAAGTCATTAGGTGTTACATGGTAGTCATTGAGCTCGCCGTTGCGCAGTTCAATAACTCGCGTTGGCCCATGCAGAGCCAGTTCATCCAGCCCGCTTCCGTGTACGACCATAGCACGTTTAACCCCCAGTCGTTGCAGGGTTTCAGCCATTGGCCTTACCCATTCCTCGCTATAAACACCGAGCAGTTGAGCATCAGGACGCGCAGGGTTAACTAAAGGACCAATCAGGTTGAATAAGGTGCGTGTTTTCAGCGTTTGCCTTACCGGCATCGCATGCTTAATGCCGGGGTGATAATGCGGAGCAAATAGAAAGCAAAAACCATTATCGGCTAACTGAGTCGAGGCATCCGACGGATCCAGATTAACGCGAAGTTTGAGTGCTTCGAGTACATCAGCTGAGCCTGAACGTGAAGACACACTGCGATTACCATGTTTGGCCACAGCCAGACCCATACTGGCGGCAACTAAAGCCGCCGTCGTAGAAATATTGATGGTATTACTGCCATCGCCGCCGGTACCGCAACTGTCAATAACCGTGGTGTCGGGGCGTAAGAATGGCTTCGCTGCGGATAATATGGCTTCAGCGGCACCGGCTAACTCGGCTGGGGTCTCGCCCCGCATTTTCATGGCGATAAGTGCGGCGGATACCTGAATGTCGTTGAGCTCGCCTTTAATTAAGCGCTGGAAAAACTCACGGGTTTGATCTTGTGTCAGAGACTCACCAGACATCAGAGTTTGTAGGGCTTTCATGGCTTTGCTCCTGTTAGTAAATACTGAATACTGTTGCTAAGTAATTGTTTTCCCTTTGGCGTTAGAAGCGATTCAGGGTGAAACTGAAAACCAATGGCATTGGTGTTGTTTTCTTCTTTACCGAAGAATTCAGCAGCCATAGGAATACTACCGTCAGGGCCATCCAAACTGGCAATTATGCTCACTGTGGAGGGCAGGTCATAACCGCTAAGCGAGTGGTAACGAGCCACAACGCATTGGTTGTTGTCTGTCGCGCTGACAAACACCGGGTGTGGCGCGGTGTCTATTTTTGCGGTTTTACCATGAACAATCTCACCACAGGTATCCACGCGGCCACCGGCGTGTTCAATGAGCGCCTGAAAGCCGAGGCAAATACCCAGCATGGGTATGCGACCACTGCAGTATCGGATCACTTCCATTAAGTTGCCTGCGTTTGCTGGGTGCCCGGGGCCGGGTGAGAGGCAGACCAATTGAGGGCCACTGTAACTTTCCAGCTGTTCAATCACATCGGCTGCGGCCAGCTGGTTACGATAAACGACCAGCGGAAAGCCTAACTGACGCAACTCATCCACCAGGTTGTACGAGAACGAGTCGACGTTATCTATCAGTACGATACGAGCTGACTGAGTCATTATACCGCCTCCTGGTCAGGTAAAGTGTGAGCCTGCTGAATTGCCAGAATAACGGCCTTAGCTTTGTTTTCGGTTTCGGTTACTTCGCTGGTCGGGTCTGAGTCATGTACTACGCCAGCACCTGCTTGCACTATGGCTTGGTTGTTTTTAACGAAAGCGGAGCGAATAACAATACAGGTATCCATGTCGCCATTCCCGGCCAGATACCCAACAGCGCCGCCGTAGCTGCCGCGGCGTTGCTTTTCAACCTGACGAATAAGCGTTGCAGCGCTTACCTTCGGCGCACCAACCAGAGTCCCCATGTTCATGCAGGCACGGTAAGCGTGAAGGGCATCGCAATCGTTTCGTAGTTTTGCTACTACGCGTGATACCAAATGCATCACATGAGAATAACGGTCAACCTGAAGTAGATCGGCAACGTACCGGGTGCCGGTTTCGCTAATACGGGCTAAATCGTTGCGGGCTAAATCAACCAGCATTAAATGCTCTGCCAGTTCTTTTTGGTCAAGCCGCAGTTCCAGTTCCATGCGGCTGTCGAGATCAGGGCTAATGCTGCCGTCGGCGCTCTTACCGCGGGGGCGGGTACCTGCAATAGGGTAAAGCTCTACCTGATTGATGTCCTGCTGGTATTTCAATGCAGATTCAGGCGAAGCACCGAACAGACAAAAGTCCGGATGACTCATAAAAAACATATAGGGCGAGGGGTTGTTCTTTTTCAATTGCTGATAAGCGGCTAACGGGTCAGGGCAGGGCATTTTAAAACGCCGGGACGGCACAACCTGAAAAATGTCACCCGCGACAATGTTTTCTTTTAGCCGGGTCACAATGCGTGCAAATTCTTCCGCTGAGGGCGTGGCCGTTACTTGTACATCAACCGGTTGAGGCTGAGGTTCTATTGCCGGTAGCTGACAACGTGCGGCCAGTTCTCCTATACGCTGGCTCATAGCTTGATAACGTTGGTCGTGGCCTTTACCGCTGAATACACTGCCAAGCAGCTCAGTGGTTTGCTGTTGGTGATCAATAATTAGCAAGGTCTCCGCCAGGTAAAAGACATAGTCAGGGCAGTTGTTCTCGCCTTCATCAACTTGCGGTAGTTGCTCGTAGCTGGCGACGAAGTCATAGGCAAAAGCACCACCGAGGAAAACCGAAAACGGATGCTGTTTTGCTGTTTTGTTGGCTTTATTGAGCTTTTGTTGGAGTACTCGCAGCGGCTCCATGTTACTGATTTGACGTAAGCGGGAGTCTTCGTCAATCGGTGTATTTGCTGCACTGAAAGTTAACCTCAGTTGTTCAGGCGTTCTTTCAATGGCGGCACTATCTTTGAGCTGCTCTTCAATCCAGCTGAGCAGAACAGCACCATTATCGGTCAGGGCAATAATAGTGACTTGCTGGTCGTTACAGGTAATTCGTAACGCCGCATCAATCAGTAGCAAGCTCTTTACTTGTTGCTTGGTGCCGATATCAGCTGAGTCCAGCAGTAAATGTTCACCTTGTGTGCTGCAAGTATTCTGAAATACTTTTAGTGGCTCCGCCTGATAGGGCAGCGACACTCGTAGTGTTTCTAAATTGCCGTTTTGTTCAGTTGTCAGGTTTTTCACCTCAGACCTCGTATTCTTTTGTTGTTGTTCAAACCTGCTCCAGTGAAACGGCAACAAAAAACCCGCTCAAAGGAGCGGGTTTCTCAAAGTGAAGCTATTTACGTTACACGCACAACTACACCACCCGCTCGTTTGGGAAGTGCCACCACCAATGTTGTGTTGTTGTGCGTAAAAACATAAGTTGTATAGCTCTATTAATTCAATTTAATGCTGACAAACTAACGCTTGCGCGAAAGTCTGTCAATAGTTGTTTTTCTTTCAGTTTATACTTTCTATTTATATTCTGCCGGTTTGCCTTTTGAATCAGACTTACGAATAAACTCGCGTAAATCATCATTCGCCTTCTCCAGGTCAGCACGACGCAGATACATCATATGACCACTACGGTAACCTTTAAAGTCAATGCGATCAGTCATCTGAGTACTTGGATCCAAATGCCAGGTTGTGTACTTCGCGTCGAAATAGTTGGTTGCACCGTCAAAGTAACCTGACTGTACTAACACGTTCAGATAAGGGTTTTGTGCCATGGCCTGGCGCAGTTGCTTACCGGTGTTGTTGTTCGTGCGATCCCACGGGTGAACTGGGCCAAACATGTTGTATTTAATGTCGGTCACAAAGTTTAATTCTTCACGCAGGTAGTAGTTAATGGCTGGCGTGAACGAGTGTAACCATGAAGTCAGTTCGGCGTTAAAGTCCGGACGGTCACCAGCGCGCTTTTCATCAAGTCCAAGGTAGCGCGAGTCTAAACGGCCAATGGTACGGTCACGGTCACGCAGTAACTCCTTCCAGAAGTACCAGGTGCTTGGCGCTAAGTTGTTATCCAGTACAGCCTGCTTCGAAAGGCCTGAATATTTAGCGACTTGTTCTGCCATTTGTTCACGTGCGTCATCTGGTAGCATGGCGCCTTTGGCTAATGCAGGTAAATACTCGTTCAGAGTGAAGCTTTCTACTTCAGGCAATAATTCGTCTAAATCTTTACTCTGTAAAGCCTCTGGCAGTGCGTCGTGATACCAGGCGGCGGCTGCAAAGTAAGGTAATTGGTTCGCTTGTTTTACCGGTCCGTCACGGTCAATGCCGATATCAGTTGGTGAAACTAAAACAACACCGTTCAAATACATCCACTGGCTATTCTGAAGCTCTAGTGCAAGGCCAGATACACGGGTTGTGCCATAGCTTTCACCAATTAAGTACTTAGGCGACTGCCAGCGGTTCATGCGTGAAGTAAAAGTATTCATCCATTCGGCCAGGTATTTCACGTCGGCATTAACGCCAAAGAACATGTCTTTTTGCTTCTCGCGAGACGGCATTTCACCTTCTTCATTCGGCAGTACGCGCGAATAGCCGGTGTTAACCGGGTTAATGAAAACAATGTCGGCAACATCGAGAATGGAGTGCGGGTTGTCCTGCACGCCATAAGGCTGAACCGGGTAACCTTCATCGCTCAGGTTTAGCACTTTTGGACCGGTGTAAGCAATGTGCATCCAGACAGATGCCGAACCCGGGCCACCGTTAAAGGAGTATACAATCGGACGAGATTCGCGGTTATCAACGTCCTGACGTTCATAATAGGTGTAGAATAGCGATGCGGTCGGATTGCCTTCGTCGTCCCACACGGGTTGAGTTCCTGCGGTGGCTGTGTAGTCGACAGTTTCGCCCTTAATTTCTACGCTGTGTTCGGTAACGACTTCGGTGTCGACCGGCAGCATACGCTTGTGGTTATTCGGGGCTTCTTCTGCAGTAACGGGCGCAGAAACGATTGAGCAGCCCATTAAAGTTAAAGAGGCAACTAAAGCGAGACTCTTGTGCATAAGATTGTTCTCCGTTTTTATAATCTTGCCTCAGATTAACAAATAATTACTTTAAAGAGTCAAAGGTTATGCGATTATTGGGTTTATTCCTGCGACTGGAACCTATTTGAATGAGGTCATCAATGAAATTTACAACTATAACGCGGGCGGCTTTTTGGTTGTTCTTACCCCTGCTGAGCTTCTCCGTTGCGGCTCAGAATTTGTCTGATGCGATGAAAGAGGGGTTACAGACAATGGCTTCGGAGCAATTAAATGCGGATCTGGAAGTAGGCGAACTTGAGGTTAACTCATTAACCAATGGCCTGACCGCAAATAATGTTCGTTTTGCGACCCGGGTCAAAGCCTTGTCGGAGCCTGAAAATCAACTTCTACTGGCTAAGCAATTAATGCTAACCGGTGACTGGCAGGCACTTGGCAGCAGCCGTGTGGATATTTCTAAAATTGAGATGTCCGGCGCTCAGTTAACCGTCGCATATTACGATACCGGACGCTCAAACTTGCATGAATTTCTAAAGCAAATGAGTGGTGTTAAAGTTCAAAAGGTGAATTCGGTGCCTTTAAACTGGCGGGTTGATGAGTGGTTGATGGAAGACGTTACCATTAACTTATTTGATAAAGGTGAGCCAATTTTAAGTGTGCATGTTGACCAGCTTAAATTGAAAGACCTGCAGTCAATGCAAGATGCGAATGATCAGGTGCAGGAGCTGTTGTGGCCGATTTTTGAGCAGGTTTCGAAACAAGTGCGTAACGGAAACCCTAACGTACAAGTCGATAGCATGGCGCTTTCAAGGTTCTTATTGCGTGAAGCGATGGCGTTCTGAGCTTGAGTTAAACGGGTTTAAGCAGTAAAGTTAGAAAAAATTAAACACCCGTTTAAAATAAGAGGTTGGCGTGGAAAAATCATACCCAAATTTACTGAAACCCCTGGACCTTGGTTTTACGACATTGAAGAACCGGGTCTTAATGGGCTCAATGCATACAGGCCTGGAAGAAGAAAAAAATGGCTTTAGTAAATTAGCCAGCTTTTATGAAGAGCGCGCCAAAGGTGGTGTTGGCCTTATTGTCACCGGCGGTATCAGCCCTAACTTTCGTGGGCGTCTGGCGCCTTTTGGCAGTGAAATGTCTAAGCCCTGGCACGTGGGTAAACACCGTCAGGTAACCGATGCCGTCCACAAGTATGGCAGTAAAATTTGTCTGCAACTTCTGCACGCTGGCCGTTACAGCTACCATCCGTTTTCGTTAGCGCCCAGCGCGATAAAAGCGCCGATAAACCCGTTTAAGCCAAAAGCTATGTCTGAACGACAAATTCTCAAAACCATTAAACACTATGCCCGTGGCGCTAAGCTGGCGCAAAAGGCTGGCTATGATGGTGTTGAGATCATGGGTTCGGAAGGTTATTTAATTAACCAGTTTTTGTGTCCAAGAACGAATAAACGCGATGATAACTGGGGCGGCAGCTTCGAAAACCGTATGCGTTTTCCACTGGAAATTGTAAAAGCTGTGCGCGCGGCTGTGGGCGAAAAATCGATTATTATTTTCCGGTTGTCGATGCTGGACTTAGTTGAAGACGGTCATCAGCTGGATGAAGTTCTGCAACTGGGAAAACTGCTGGAGCAGGCGGGCGTTACCATTATTAATACGGGTATTGGTTGGCATGAGGCCCGGGTACCAACCATTGTTACCTCGGTACCACGTGGCGCCTTTAGCTGGATAACCGAGCGCGTACGCAGAGAATTGTCGGTTCCTGTGGTTGCCGTTAATCGTATTAACACGCCGGAAATTGCCGAGCATATTTTAGAAAGCAACCAGGCTGACATGGTTTCTATGGCACGACCGCTACTGGCTGACCCAGAGTTTGTGAAAAAAGCGGAACAAGGCCAGTCTGAACGTATTAATACCTGTATTGCCTGTAATCAGGCCTGTCTGGATCATGTGTTTGAGAATAAAAGGGCGTCCTGTTTAGTTAACCCCCGAGCCTGCTTTGAGCAGGAGTTGGTAATGAAGCCGGCTGAACAGAAAAAGCGCATTGCGGTCATTGGTTCTGGCCCTGCAGGGTTGGCCTTTGCCTGTAATGCTGCAGAGCGCGGTCATCAGGTCGATTTGTACGATAAGTCCGAAGAAATTGGCGGTCAGTTTAACTACGCTAAACAGATTCCGGGTAAAGAAGAGTTTTATGAAACCCTGCGCTACTTTAAGTACCGCATTGAAGACACCGGTGTTAATTTGAAGCTTGGAAAAGAGCAAACTTGCGAAGGGTTGCTGGCAGAAAAATACGATGATGTGGTTCTGGCAACCGGAGTCAGCCCTCGCCAGGTCGATATTCCGGGTGTTGATTTGCCGCATGTGCTGGGTTACTTAGATGTTTTACGTGACCACAAAGCTGTGGGTAAAAAAGTGGCTGTGATTGGTGCCGGTGGTATTGGTTTTGATGTCTCTGAATACCTGACCACCGAAAAGTCACTGACACTGGATGAACCAGAATGGTCAGAGCGTTGGGGTATTGATAAAAGCTACAGTGATCGCGGCGGTCTGAAACCGCAGCAGCCAGAGCAGAGTACGCGTCAGGTTTGGTTGCTTCAGCGTAAAGAGAGCAAAGTCGGTAAGGGGTTAGGTAAAACCTCTGGCTGGGTTCATCGTAACGAACTAAAAAGTAAGTCTGTGAATATGTGGAATGGGGTCACTTATCACCGCATTGTGCCAGAAGGTATTGAAATAGAACGTGAAGGTGAAAAACAATTGCTGCAAGTTGATAATGTGATTATTTGTGCGGGGCAGGTACCACAGCGATCATTACACGACGCGTTGCAGTCGGCTGGCCAGACTGTACACCTAATTGGTGGGGCCGATGTTGCTGCCGAACTCGATGCCAAACGCGCGATTCGTCAGGGTACAGAACTGGCGGCGGAGATTTAATGTCAGTTTACGATTTGCATTGTCACAGCACCTGTTCTGATGGCTCTTTGTCAGTGTCCGAGCTTGTGCTGCGCGCTTGCGAACAGAACGTCGATGTACTGGCGATAACCGATCATGACTGCGTTGACGGGCTGGCAGAAGCGAGTCGTCTTATTGAACACGAGAATTTGCCAATCGAGTTGGTGAACGGAGTTGAAATTAGTTGTCGTTGGCACAGTTTTGAAATTCATATTGTTGGACTTAATATTGACCCAGATGCGGAACCCCTAAAGGTTTTATTGAGCGAACAACAGCAACGTCGCTATGATCGCTTTGATGCGATGCTTGAAAAGTTATACCAGCGCGGTGTCAGTTTATCGGCAGAAGAATGCGAAACGGAGGGGTTGCCAACACGTAAGCACATTGCTGACGCTATGGTACGAAAAGGTATTGTCAGTAACCCACAAAAAGCTTTCGATCGCTATATTGGCAAAGGTAACAGCGCCTATGTCAATCCCGAATGGTGCGATATTCCCACTGCGATAGAAGCCATCCACGGCGCCGGGGGGAAGGCGGTACTGGCGCATCCCCACGGTTACAAAATGTCGAATAAATGGCTGCGCAAGCTTTTAATACAGGGTAAAGAGTGGGGGCTCGATGCCATGGAAGTCAGTTTGTGTCAGCAGTCTCCCGGTCATCGTGATGCATTAGCGAAAATGAGTCAGGAATATGGACTGCTAGCCTCGCAGGGGTCGGATTTTCACTATCCGGGGAATTGGCGCGAACTGGGTAAAAATCTTTGTCTGCCAGCGGACTGTGTGCCAATATGGGAGCATTGGTCACAGTAGAAGGATTGAGGTGAGATTATGAGTCAATATTTTGAAATTCATCCGGAAAATCCTCAAGCACGTTTAATTCAGCAATCGGTTCAAATTATTCGTAAAAGCGGGGTGGTGGTTTACCCTACTGACTCGGGTTATGCCATTGGTTGTCAAATTGGCAATAAAGCAGCAGCTGATCGTATTTGCCAGATTCGTGAAATAGACAAAGAGCATAACTTTACTCTAATGTGCCGGGATTTATCTGAGCTTGCGACTTATGCCCGGGTTGACAACGATGCCTTCCGGTTACTGAAAAATAACACTCCCGGACCTTACACTTTTATTCTGAAAGGAACGAAAGAGGTTCCCAAGCGGCTGTTGAACCCCAAACGTAAAACTATTGGTATACGGGTTCCGACCAATCGTATCGCAATGGCTCTGCTGGAAGAGTTAAATGAACCATTAATGTCGACCAGCTTGATCCTTGGCGAAGGAATGCTGGCTGAATCTGATCCGGAAGAGATTCGGGATAAGCTGGAAAAGCTGGTGGATTTAATTATTGATGGTGGTCATAAAGGTGAAGAGCCAACGACGGTTGTGGATTTATCTGAGGGAGCACCGACCATTCGCCGCGAAGGTTCCGGAGACGTAGAGCCTTTTGATTTTTAGTCAGTTAGACAGGCACTCGGTTTAATTATGGCGGAACAACAGTCACTGCCTTTAGGCTTTGTTCGCGGCGAACCGGTTATAGAAAAGCCTGAAGACCTCTATATACCACCGGATGCGCTGGAAGTTATACTCGACACTTTCAGTGGTCCGATGGATCTCTTGTTGTATTTAATTCGCAAACAAAAGCTCGATATTGTGGACATGCCTATTCTGGCTATTACCCGGCAATATGTTGAGTATGTGGACATGATGCAAGAGTTGAAGCTGGAGCTTGCCGCCGATTATTTAGTGATGGCGGCCATTCTGGCCGAAATAAAAAGCCGTTTGCTGTTGCCGAAACCGCCTCAGGAAGAGGATGAGGAAGAAGACCCTAGAGCGGAACTTATAAGACGCCTACAGGAATATGAGGCGATACGCCAGGGTGCTGAATATATTGATCAGCAACCGCAGGTGGGGCGGGACATTTTATTGAGTGAGGTTGGCAGTAATGCACGCGAGTGGTTAACGGCTGCACCTCCGGAAGTGACTCTTGAAGACTTAACTCTTGCTTTTAGTCGAGTGTTACAGCAAGTGGAGTTAAAAGCTCACCACCAGATAAAGCGCGAGCAACTATCGACACGAGCGCGGATGAGTCAGGTACTGGAGTTGTTGAGCCATAAAAAGTACGTTTCTTTTAGCCAGCTCTTTACCCGAAAAGAAGGTCGCGCCGGAGCTGTGGTCAGTTTTTTAGCAATTTTGGAACTTGTGAAAGAATCAATGGTAGAATTGTCACAAGTAGAGCCTATGAGTGATATTCGCCTGAGTTTGAGACAGCACAATCAAGATGAATCCGTTACAGCTTAAACAACTTATTGAAGCGGCCTTGTTTGCGCATCCGCAGCCGTTATCGGCTGAGCAGCTGTATCAGCTGTTGCTGAATGAAGGCGAGGCCTCGCTGGCGGCCATAAGGCAGCAACTTAAAGAGTTGCAGTCAGACTATCAGGAACGTGGTATTGAGTTGGTAAAAGTGGCTTCCGGCTACCGTTTTCAAACCCGGGCCGAGCTGGGTCAGAGGTTAGCCGGGCTTTGGCAGGAAAACCCGCCTCGTTACTCAAACGCTTTGCTGGAAACTTTGGCATTAATTGTTTACCGGCAGCCCATTACGCGTGGTGAAATTGAACAAATACGCGGTGTAAGTGTCAGTAGCCAAATAATGAAGACACTGCAGGAACGAGGCTGGGTTAAGGTTGTAGGGCACAAAGAAGTGCCGGGAAGACCTCAGCTTTATGCCAGCACTAACGATTTTTTAGATGATTTTAATTTAAGTGACTTATCAGAATTACCTGATATCGACACACTTAATGAAGATGATGAACGTACCGCTGAGACAGCGACTAACGAGAGAGATGATTCGTAATGACCGAGAAATTACAAAAGGTTTTAGCCCGATCTGGACATGGTTCGCGCCGCGAAATTGAAACAAAAATTTCAGCCGGCCGAATTCGTGTGAACGGCAAAGTAGCACAATTGGGTGAGCGTATTGATGCCGACGCAAAAGTACGCATTGATGGCCACGAAGTTCAGATTAAACCTGAAGAAGAGGTCATTTGCCGAGTTCTGATTTACCACAAGCCCGAGGGTGAATTGTGTACGCGCAAGGATCCGGAGGGACGGCCGACCGTTTATGACCGCTTGCCAAGAATGAGTGGTGCGCGTTGGGTCGCTGTGGGGCGGCTTGACGTGAATACCTCGGGTCTGTTGTTATTTACTACCGACGGTGAGCTTGCTAATCGCCTGATGCACCCCAGCCAGCAGGTTGAACGTGAATACGCGGTACGGGTGTTTGGTGACGTGGATGAAGCCATGATGCAACGCCTGAGAAAAGGTGTGCAACTGGAAGATGGCCCTGCGCATTTCAATAGCATAAAGCCTGCCGGTGGTGATGGCATGAACCGCTGGTTCCACGTGACCATCAGTGAAGGGCGTAATCGTGAAGTTCGCCGCTTGTGGGAGTCGCAGGAAGTGCAGGTCAGTCGTCTTATCCGTGTTCGCTATGGCGATATTCCTCTGGAACCCGGTTTACCGCAAGGTGGCTGGGCGGAAATGTCATTGCCTCAGGTCAATGCGTTAAGAGCTCAGGTTAACTTACCGGCGGAAAAAGAGTCGTTTCTCGACCCTCGTCATGAAGAGTCTAAACAGCGTCGTTTTGCGAAAATTCGTAAAGCCACCGCCCGCCACAGACTGGATAAAAAACAGAGTAAACGACGGGGTAAGTAAGTGACCACTACTGCCCGCTGGTTACCTGATTTTATGGAAAACCAGCGCTTGTTGCTGGCCTGGCCATACCGGAGTGATGTCTGGCGTAAGCATGCGGATCCAGCTCGAGACGCTCTCATAAAGCTAATAAAACAATTGCCTGATAACACGCCGGTTTCGCTCGTTGTTCCTGCGAGCATAAGCGACAGTGTACCCGAGGCACTTAAATCCGTTCAGCGCATAGAGCTGGATTATGACGATATCTGGCTACGCGATACTACACCACTGTGGCAGTTAAATAGCGACGGTCAGTTGGCGGCATTGTCTTTTGATTTTGATGGCTGGGGTGGTGTCCAGAATGTTATTGCTGCTGATAAAGCCTTTAGTCAAAGCCTGTGCTCTCGCTTGATGTGTCCAGTAACAAATAGCCTGCTTATTGCTGAAGGCGGTGCTTTTACGCACAACGGCCAGGGTGACTGGCTAATTGGTCTGGCCTGTATTAAGCAGCGAAACCCGGCAATGACAGAGCCGCAGATAAAGTCGTTATTAGGTCAGTTGTTGCCCGGGCAACGTTTGCACTTTTTTGATGGTGGATTGGTTGCTGATGAAACGGGCGGGCATATTGATAATATGGCGTTATTCGTTGACGCAAATACTGTGTTGTATGCTGCCACTGATAATACAGCGCATCCGGATTATAAAACCTGCCAGGCGCTTAAAAAACTACTGGATAAACTGCCTGCTTACATTCAAACCATTCCTTTACCTTTGCCGCCTCCACAACTGCCAGCTCGTGAAGAAAGAGCGGGGGTGGAGCTTACATCGTCAAGCTTAAAACGTACCGTTGAACTGCCTTTACTGTGCAGTTATGTGAATGTTTTGCAAACGAGTAAACTGGTTGTGGTACCTCAATTTGGGTTAACCACAGACGCTCAAGCCGTGCGGACTGTTCGCGAAGCTCTTCCGGAGCGAAAGGTTATTGCCATTGATGCTCGCGAATTTGTTTTAGGGGGCGGTGGTTTGCATTGTATCAGTCATAACTTGCCTAAATTTAAGACAGGTAAGCTTTAATCAGTGATGATTAGGCGTTCCCGGCCTTTATCCTTAGCTTCGAACAAAACGTCATCCGCACGTTTATAAAGAGAGTCAAAACTATCTTCCGGGTGAGCGTTAGTAAAGCCCATACTGAAGGTAATGCGGTAATCTTCCGGCAAACCGCTAATGGGCTTGCTGTTCATTTCCTTGGTAATGCGCTCGAAGATGTTTTTCGCGTCCTCTTTACTGACATCGAAAAAGACCAACAGCCATTCTTCGCCTCCCAGGCGACCGAAGTTGTCCTGATCACGCAGGCTGAGTTTGGCAACTTCTGCAAAACGTTGTAATACGCGGTCACCAACGTCGTGACCGAACTGATCATTTATTGCCTTAAAGTAATCGAAGTCGACAACAGCCAGGGCTAACTGACGTTGTTGTTCGCGAGCTTGCTCCAGACCTTTTTTGCAAATACGGACAATAGCACGTCGATTCGGCGCGTTAGTTAAATCGTCTTTTAATGCCAGCTCGGCAAAGTTCTTACTAGCCCGCCATTGTTGATAGAGAAAAGCTGAGACAATAATAACGACTAAAAGACCTGAAATAATAATCCACACCAGCAGGTAATATGAGGTTTGCTGCTCCTGTAGTTCTAACTGCTGCAACTGATTTTCTTTTTTAAGTAATTCATTGGTGGTCTCCTGCTCTTTAATTTCCAAACGCACCATAATTTCCTGTACTTGCTTATCCTGAGTTTGCTCGTTTACTTTCTGCATATAATTGACGGAAGTTTTGTAACTTTCCAGAGCTGCTTTATAGTTTTCTTTACTCTGATAATACTCAGACCAGCGTTCATTCAGGGTTTGATATAACTGGTTATCGGTCAATGTGTTAATAACCGAACTGGAGGCCTCTAGCTGAGCAAGTGCATTTTCAAGTTGGTTGGTACCTAAATAGGCTGAAACCATGGCCAGCCGGCTTTGTGCTTCCATAGGATGAGCTCCGGCTGACTTAAATTGCGGCATAGCTTGATTTAGGCGTTCTAAACCCTGTTGATAACTTTCGTTTTCGATATCAATTGAGGCCATTTGGAAGAGGGCGTAAGCGACGCCAAGGTCATCTTTAATTTCTTTACTGATTTCTAAAGCCGTCTCGAAATGCTGTCTGGCTTTTTCATCATTTCCGGCGGCTTGATAACCAGTGGCTAAATTGTACTCGAGTACAGAAACATCCCATTGACCTAAATGTTCTCTGCTGATGTCGAGTGCATCCTGAATGTGTTCTAAGCCAATATCGTTTGCGCCAACATCGAGATAAATAGAACCAATTAAAGCGTGAAACTCTACCTGCAACCTGGGGTGTGCCGTGTAGGCATTACGATTGAGCTTTTCCAGAGTCTGCAGTGCATGGGCTATATCCCCTGTATTCTGCATCACTTGCGCATGAAGTATGTCTGCTTCTATCTGTAAATCTTTATTACCTGAAGCCTTAGCGTTTTCTATTGCATAGGTAATGCTGGTGTTGGCCTGGCGAAGCTGACCTCTTTGTAAGAAATACCATGTTTGGTTAATTCTCAACAGAGTTTTTGCAATTTTTGAGTTGGCCAATTCAGCAAAGCGTAAGCCTTCATCTATAGCTGCATGTGCTTTACTTTCATGACCGGAATATCGGTAGGCTTCAACTTGCAGTGCGTAAGCCATTGCCAGTTCTTCAAACTGGCGCTGGTTATCGTACTGTTCTATTAATTCAGAAGTCTTTTTTATCCAGGCATCTGGATTACTGCTGGCATCAACACGTTGCTGCTGCCACTCCTGAGCTGAAACTAATGAAGTGACAGCGAGTAAAGTGATAAATAAAAGGCTCTGAATTTTTAGGAACAAAATGGCTCTTTCTGTTGCAAAATTGTTGAATATCAAGCCATTTTACTCCGAGTGCTCAACATAGCAACGATTTAATTGTCAGAGTCCGGCTGAGTTTGGGTTGAGAATATAACCTCTACCTGTGCCTCAATGGTTTGTTGTCCAGGTAATGACACTTTATCTGAGCGGCTACTCATTTCTGCCATTTGCATAACCACCGGTCGTGACATAGAGCGTTCAGCGATACTTAATGTTCCCGTCAGCTCTAGACCCGCAGCAGTAGCCAAACGCTCGGCCTTATTTTTTGCTTGTTTATAAGCGTTGATCAGTGCTTGTTGATATAAACCTTGCTGGTCACTAATTTCAAACCGAACCTGACCAACGCGAGTGACGCCGCGCGCTAGCGCTAAGTCGATAATATCGTCGTAGTTTTCGGGCTCTAACAAAGTGACCTGAACTTCGCGTTGAACGACAAAACCATCTTGCTCTGTTTTCCCGTCATCGTTTTGTTCATACCGAGGGTAAATTTGTAGTTGGTAAGAACGAATATCTTTGTCTTCTATACCTTTATTATTCAGATCGTTAATTAAGCGGCTAGTGGTGTTATCGACTAATGTCTTTTGTGAGCTGAGTTTATTCCCGCGTTCTTCTATCCAAAAAGTCAGTGACATCTGATCCGGAATAGCAGAAACACTGCCGCTACCGGATATTGATAAGGTACGCTCGTCTGCTTGAGCGAAAGTGGTAAATCCTGCGGTAAGAAAGGCAAGACAAATGAAGAGAAACCTTGATTTTGAATTACTCTGAGTCATATTAAGCATCCTTAGACCAAATTGCATAGTTAGGTGTTGGAGTATAGACCATGGACGAAAGTTCAGAGTATGACGAGAAAGCACTGCGCGACAGTGCTTTTCGGTTGCTGGCAATGCGCGAGCAGAGCAGAACTGAATTAAAACGTAAATTAATCCAGAAACAATGGCCTGCAGAAATGGTCAATCGCGTTGTCGACGAGCTGAATAAGGAAGGCTGGCAGAGTGACGAACGCTTCGCCAGTAGTTTTATTCGTGAAAAAGTAGGGCAGAAGCAGGGGCGGTTAAAAATCCTGGCGCAGGTCACCCAACAAAAAGGTGTTGCTACGGAAATTGTTGAGGACGTGCTCGAATCCATGGAAGTCGACTGGTTTGAACTGTGTGCAGAGCTGAAGCAGAAAAAGTTTGGCGATGATGACCCGTCTGATGAAAAAGAGTGGAGTCGGCAGGTTCGATTTTTGCAGCAGCGAGGTTTTACTCCGGAGCAAATTTTCGCTTGCGTCAATCGACCACGACGCTAGGCTAGACGGCTACTTCGTGATAGTCTTAGAAGATTAAAACATTGACCCAAAGTCACTCAGTTAAGAAAAGTAGGACTCAATATGAGCATGAACAGTGCCCAAATTCGTGATGCATTTTTAAATTACTTTGCTGAACGAGGACACGAAAAAGTTCCTTCAGCATCAATGATTCCCGGCAACGATCCCACCTTGTTATTTACCAATGCAGGTATGGTTCCATTCAAAGACGTTTTCCTGGGTACTGATAAACGTCGTTATGATAAAGCCACTTCGGCGCAGCGCTGTCTGCGTGCCGGCGGTAAACATAACGATTTAGAAAATGTTGGGTACACGGCCCGTCATCACACTTTCTTTGAAATGATGGGTAACTTCAGTTTCGGCGACTACTTTAAAAAGCAAGCTATTCAGTACGCCTGGGACTTTTTAACCAAAGAGTTGAAGCTGCCGGCTGAAAAGCTCTGGGTTACGGTGTTTACCGAAGATGATGAAGCCTACGATATCTGGGTGAAAGACATTGGCGTACCGGAAGACCGTATTTCGCGTATTGGTGAAAAAGACAACTTCTGGTCTATGGGTGATACCGGGCCTTGTGGTCCATGCTCTGAAGTGTTTTACGACCACGGTGAAGAAGTATGGGGAGGCCCTCCGGGAACTCCTGAAGAAGACGGTGATCGTTACATCGAAATTTGGAACCTGGTCTTTATGCAGTATAACCGTCAGGCTGACGGTACCTTAGAACCTTTGCCTGATCCTTCTATTGATACGGGCATGGGGCTGGAGCGTATTTCTGCCATTATGCAGAACGTTCACAGTAACTATGAAATCGATTTATTCCAGGCGCTGATTAAAGCGGCGGCTGAAATTATTGGCACCAATGATCTGGATAATAAATCATTGCGGGTTATTGCTGATCATATTCGTTCATGCTCCTTCTTGATTACCGATGGAGTTATGCCATCAAATGAAGGCCGTGGTTATGTTCTGCGCCGTATAATACGTAGAGCCGTGCGGCACGGGCACTTACTTGGCGCTAAAGACACCTTCTTTTTCCGTTTGGTAGACGAATTGGCTCGCCAGATGGGTGAAGCGTATCCTGAGCTGGAGCAGAAAAAGCAAATTATTAAAGACGCCCTGGAACGGGAAGAGCAGCAGTTTGCGCGCACGCTGGAGCGTGGCCTGGCGATTTTATCAGACGAAATTGCCGAGCTTAAAGGTCATGTCATACCGGGCGACGTGGTATTCAAACTCTATGACACTTATGGCTTCCCTGTTGATTTAACTGCGGACATTGCCCGTGAGCAGGAATTGACAGTTGATGAACAAGGTTTTGAAAAGGCTATGTCAGAGCAGCGTCAGCGGGCTCAGCAGGCTTCTCAGTTTGGAATGGATTATAATCAACAGCTTAAATCTGACAATAAAACCGCATTTACCGGTTACGATGACGTTGCCGGGCAGGCAAAAGTGGTCGAGTTATTTAAAGATGGTAAGCCGGTAGAGCAGTTGCAGGCGGGCGAAAACGGCATTGTGGTTTTATCAGAAACTCCATTTTATGCAGAAAGTGGTGGTCAGATCGGTGACAAAGGTGTTTTGGTTGTCAACGGACCGGCATTTGAAGTGACAGACACCCAGTATATTGGCAAAGCGATAGCGCACCACGGCGTAGCGAAAGCTGCGGTTAAGCTCAACGACAGCGTAAAAGCCGAAATTGATTCTGAGCGTCGTGAGAATATTAAACGCAACCACTCGGCAACGCATTTGCTGCATGCAGCGCTTAGAAACTTGCTGGGTGAGCACGTTACGCAAAAAGGTTCTTTGGTCGAAGCGGACAAAATGCGTTTTGACTTCTCGCACTTTGAACCAGTGACGACTGAGCAGTTGGCTCAATTAGAGCGTGAGGTAAATGCACAAGTTCGCGCTAACCTGCCACTGCAAACCGAGCTCATGGCTATTGACGAAGCAAAAGAAGCGGGCGCAATGGCCTTGTTCGGCGAAAAGTATGATGAGCAGGTACGAGTTGTGCGTATGGGAGATTTCTCCATGGAGCTTTGTGGCGGTACTCATGTCAAAGCGACAGGCGATATCGGTTTATTCAGAATAACCTCAGAGGGCGGTATCGCTTCGGGTGTGCGTCGCATTGAAGTGGTAACCGGAGAAGCCGCCGTACGATATACTCAACAGCAGCAAAACGTATTGCAGCAAATTGCTGGAGAACTGAAAACAGAACCAAGCTCTGTGGCCGATAAAGTTCAGCAACTGCAGCATAAGTTCCGTGAATTAGAGCGTAAGAACGAGCAACTGCAACAAAAACTGGCACAGCAGGCCGGTGGTGGGTTAATCGCTCAGGCTGTTGATATTAATGGGGTTAAAGCAATTATTGCAGAGCTAGACCAGGCCGATCCGAAATCTTTGCGTGGATTAGTTGATGATCTGAAGAACCAAATGGGCTCAGGTATCGTATTATTAGGCACTGCAAACGGTGATAAAGTCAGTTTAATTGCTGGCGTTACTACCGATTTAACGTCTAAAGTTAAAGCAGGAGATATCGTGAATCAGGCTGCAAATGTTGTTGGTGGCAAGGGCGGAGGTCGTCCTGACATGGCGCAGGCAGGTGGTTCACTCCCGGAACAGTTAAATGAAGCTTTGGCTACTGCGACGACTTGGTTACAGCAACAGCTTTAGCTGTCGCTGTAAGCGATTAAAACACAACGAAAAAGTATGCGCTTCGTTATAGTGTAATCACTCTCAGTGTTGGTAGACTTGCTTACGCCAGTTCAGGGAAAAGTTCGATATTCGCGGTAAGAATCGGAACAGTATTGAAGGAGCAATCTATGCTAATTTTAACTCGCCGTGTAGGTGAAACATTAATGATAGGTGATGATGTTTCGGTCACCGTTCTCGGCGTTAAGGGAAACCAAGTACGTATTGGTGTTAATGCCCCGAAAGACGTTTCCGTTCATCGCGAAGAAATATACATGCGCATTCAGTCTGAAAAAGACGATGAGCAAGACAAAGAATAAGTGATTAGACAAGACCGGCGAAAGCCGGTCTTTTTTTATGTTTTTGAGCATTCTGAAGAAAAATCACGCGAGATGGTCAATTATCCCACACTTAAACCCTAGTTTTTAAAAAAGCGATTGACATTATTGCCAACATCGCTAGAATTCACGCCACAACGATTTGGAGAGGTGGCCGAGTGGCTGAAGGCGCTCCCCTGCTAAGGGAGTATAGGGTTTGTAGCCCTATCGAGGGTTCGAATCCCTCCCTCTCCGCCAGTCGTTTACAGTAACAATTACGCGCTCGTAGCTCAGCTGGATAGAGTACCTGGCTACGAACCAGGCGGTCGGAGGTTCGAATCCTCCCGAGCGCGCCATATTGTTACTAACCTGAATACGCGCTCGTAGCTCAACTGGATAGAGTACCTGGCTACGAACCAGGCGGTTGGAGGTTCGAGTCCTCCCGAGCGCGCCATTCTTTTTTATATCCCCTTAAATTATCTTCTTTGCTCATTAGTCCCTTTGAATATTTTTTAATCTCATTTAAATCCTGAATACCCACTATTTACTGCTGTATCTCCTTGCGTGACTTGCTACCATGGTATTTAATAATTTTATAACAATACCTTAGCAACCAATCAGGAGTGCTTCGTGTCAGAATTGCTCAGTCAAGCTGCGCAACTCATGCTGGTAGGCATGGGCGCAGTCATCATCTTTCTTTGCTTACTGGTCGTTGCCATGAGCGTTATGAAACGCCTGATCCCAACACCAGAGCCTGTTGCCAGTACTCAGCCTTCAGTCGAAAGTAATAGCTCTGATGCAGCAAGTCCTGCGGTACTGGCTGCAATTTCTGCTGCGGTACACCGTTATCGTCAAGGCAAAAAAGCAGCGAATAACAAGGAGAAATCACAATGAGTAAACCCCTGTTACTAACAGAGTTGGTGCTTCGTGACGCACATCAGTCACTACTCGCAACGCGTATGCGTCTGGACGACATGCTTCCCATTGCTGAAAAGCTCGACAGCATCGGCTACTGGTCAATGGAGTCCTGGGGTGGTGCGACTTTTGATTCTTGTATTCGCTACCTTGGTGAAGATCCCTGGGAACGCATTCGTGAACTGAAAAAGGCTATGCCGAATACTCGCCAGCAAATGCTGCTTCGAGGGCAAAACCTGCTGGGATACAGGCATTACGCCGATGACGTGGTGAAACGTTTTGTCGAACGCGCAAAGGAAAATGGTGTTGATGTTTTCCGTATTTTTGATGCGATGAACGATGTTCGAAATTTAAAAACAGCAATAAAAGCGGCAAAAGACGTTGATGGCCATGCGCAGGGCACTCTCGCTTATACTGTCAGCCCGGTTCATACCCTGGATAAATGGGTAGCAATGGCACAGGAATTGGAAGATTTAGGCTGTGATTCGTTATTCATTAAAGATATGGCTGGCTTGTTAAGGCCTAACGACGCCTATGAACTGGTTAGCGCGTTGAAGGAAAAGACGGACTTGCCAATTGCTATGCAGTGTCACGCAACAACGGGCTTAAGTGTGGCAACCTACCAAAAAGCCATTGATGCTGGTATCGATATGCTGGATACCGCGATTTCGTCAATGAGCATGACTTACGGCCATTCGCCAACAGAAACCCTGGTTGCAATGACAGAGAATACCGACCGGGACACAGGCTTGTCATTACCTGACTTAGCTGAAGTAGCCAGCTATTTCCGCGACGTGCGCAAGAAATACGCTAAGTTCGAAGGTTCTCTCAAAGGGGTTGATGCGCGCATTCTTCTGGCTCAGGTACCGGGAGGTATGCTGACCAATATGGAAGGACAGTTAAAAGAGCAGGGTGCGCTGGATAAATTTGATGAAGTTTTAAAAGAGATTCCGAAGGTACGTGAAGACCTTGGATTTATCCCTTTGGTTACGCCAACCTCACAAATTGTAGGAACCCAGGCGGTTCTGAACGTGTTGAGCGGTGAACGTTACGAGAATATCTCTAAAGAAACTGCTGCGGTTCTTAAAGGTGAATATGGAGCAACCGCTGCAGAAGTTAATAAAGACTTGCAGAAGCGCGTTCTGGACGGTGAAGAACCTATTACCTGTCGCCCGGCGGATTTACTGGATAACGAACTGGATGCGCTGACCAAAGAGCTAAAAGATAAAGCGACAGATGAAGATATTCGTTTAGCGGATGATGTTGTTGATGATGTCTTAACTTATGCACTGTTTCCGCAAATTGGGCTTAAATTCCTGAAGAACCGTGATAACCCGGATGCTTTTGAGCCGGCGCCCGGAGAAGAACCTGAAGAGCAAACGGAATCTAAAGAGCAACAAGCTCCAAAGGCAACCGGAGATGTTGAGCAATACGAAGTTGAGGTTGAAGGTAAGCGTTATAATGTAAAAGTCGGCCCAGCGGGTCAGCTCGATTCTGTGAAGTCATCGTCCTCAGCAGAGTATTCACAATCATCACCTGAGTCATCGCAGCAATCATCAGGTGGATCAGGCGAGGGTGAAACCATAAAAGCGCCATTAGCCGGTAATATTTTTAAAGTTGTAGCCAAAGAGGGCGCTGCGATTAAAGCCGGCGACGTTGTCTTAGTAATGGAAGCGATGAAAATGGAAACCGATATTAAAGCACCAAAAGACGGTACTGTTCAGTCTCTTCATGTAAAAGAAGGTGACGCAGTGACCGTGGGTGATGCTCTGGTGACGGTAGGCTAATATGGAAAAGCTGCAGATTTTATGGGAAACCACCGGCATTGCTGCAATGACATTCGGCCAGTTCAGCATGATTCTGGTGGGTGGGTTGTTGTTGTATTTGGCAATCTCAAAGAAATTTGAACCTCTATTACTATTACCTATTGGCTTTGGCGCAATACTGGCAAATATCCCCTTAGGTGGCTTCACGGAGCCAGGTGGAGTTCTTTATTACGTGTATAGCGTTGGTATCGACACCGGTGTGTTCCCTTTGCTTATTTTTATGGGAGTTGGGGCGTTAACCGATTTTGGTCCCTTGCTGGCAAACCCTAAAATGCTGTTTTTGGGTGGGGCGGCTCAGTTTGGTATCTTTGCTACCTTGTTTGGAGCTATTGCTTTGAATGGCATACCGGGCATTGAGTTTTCGATGTCCGATGCGGCGGCTATTTCAATTATAGGCGGCGCTGATGGCCCCACTGCTATTTTCCTGGCGTCGAAGCTGGCACCGGATTTATTGGGCGCTATTGCTGTTGCAGCGTACTCATATATGGCGCTGGTGCCTATTATCCAGCCGCCAATAATGAAACTGCTGACAACTCAGGCCGAGCGTGAGATTAAAATGGAGCAGTTACGGCCGGTAGCTCGTCGTGAGAAGCTTTTCTTCCCGTTAATAGCTATGGGGTTAACGCTGCTGTTTTTGCCTTCAGCAACGCCTCTGGTAGGCATGTTCTGTCTGGGTAACTTAATGCGTGAATCTGGCGTAGTGGAGCGCTTAACGAAAACCACTCAGAACGAGCTGATTAATATCGTGACCATCTTTCTCGGTTTGGCTGTGGGCTCTAAACTGCAGGCGGATCAGTTCCTCAGTTTCCAGACGCTGGGCATTCTGGTATTAGGTGCCGTTGCATTTGCTATAGGAACCGCCAGTGGTATTTTAATGGCGAAATTAATGGGTAAATTCAGTAAAGATCCGATTAACCCGCTGATTGGTGCTGCTGGAGTATCCGCTGTACCTATGGCTGCAAGGGTGGTTAATAAGGTTGGCTTACAGGCTAATCAGCATAACTTCCTGCTAATGCATGCGATGGGGCCTAACGTAGCCGGAGTATTAGGCTCAGCAGTTGCAGCGGGGGTTTTACTGGCATTGGTTTAACGTCCGGTCAGAAACATCATCGCCGTGTAAAAAGCGGCGATGACAGCGCTTATAACCGCAATATACACAAAGCCTTTGTAACCTTGTTTGATACTCCAGCCATTAGCGCGTAAATACAGCAACCAAATCAGACTGAGCAGCAGCGGAATAATAAAAAAATAGCGGATCATAGTAATTCCTCAAGACTGATGTTGTTGAATGGCTTCTAAGTCGACAGCCGCCTGATGCGCATAGCGTAAACGTTTTTCCAGCTCAGTGATCTGGTCAGCGACTTTATCGATATTACCCTCTGCCATAAATTGCTCTAAGTCGGCGGCCTTGCTTTGTAACTGAGTAAAGCCTAAATTCGCGGCGGCTCCTTTTAATGAATGGAAGTAGCGGCGTGCACTTTCATGCTGACCCCGGGTAATAAAGTCGGAAACTTTAGTGGCGCTACCCTGGTAGGTTTCATACAACTGCTCTACTAATTTTAGATAAAGCTCAACATTGTACTGTAAGCGTTTTAATGCCGTTTCAAACTCAATGCCCTTCACTTGTGGAATACGAACTGGCGGTTTATTAACCTCATCCTGTTTAGATTCTGGTGGTACTTCTGGTTGTTGGTTATTGGTGTAGTCACCCGGGACCGCCCATTTAATAATGGCTTTAATCAGCTGTTGTTCATCAATTGGCTTAGCAATATGTCCTTGCATACCCGCGGCAAGTGAACGCTCCTCGTCGCCACTCATTGCATTGGCCGTCATTGCCAGAATAGGAAGCTGCTGATAATTGAAGTCGGCGCGGATTGTTTGCGCCGCTTTCAGTCCGTCCATGACCGGCATTTGAATGTCCATTAATACCAGCGAATAATTTTTGTTATGAACGGCTTCTACTGCTAGCTGCCCATTTTCCACTATATCCACTTTAAACTTGTGGCTTGAGAGAATTTCTCTGGCGACTTGCTGGTTAATCTCATTGTCCTCTACCACCAAAATAGGCGCTCGCAAAATACTTTCCGGGATGCCGTCACCACTGTCAGCATCGTCCGCATCGGGGAGCTCTCGCTGAAATAATGTTGAGGTCAGGCTTCTACCTAATGTTGACGCGGTAAAGGGTTTTGAAATGATGTCATTGACGCCTGCTTGTTTCGCCTTTTCTGATAATTCTTCAGCATAATACCCCGTTGCCAGAGTCATTTTAGGACGAATGTCTTCTGCATAACGTTCTGTTATTTTTTGGCAAAATTCCAGACCATCCATACCCGGCAAACGCCAGTCAACCAAAACCAGTTGATAAGGATTTTTGTCCTCGACAGACAGCTGAAACACTTGCAGAGCTTGTTCAGCTGTGCGACAAACTTTTACGTCAACCTGATAGCTGCGCAGCATTTCATACAGCATTTCGCGGGTACTTAAGTTGTCATCAATGGCGAGAATTCGAACACCTTTAAGTTTCTGCAAAAGATACTGATGATGACTGTTGTCCTGCTCGGTCTGTAACGGCAGCTCTACTTCGATGTAAAACGTTGAGCCCTGACCGGCGGCGCTGGTTACGCCGATATCACCGCCCATTAATAAAATAAGACGTCGGGAAATGGCTAAGCCAAGGCCGGTACCTCCATACTTACGGGTTGTAGAAGTATCTGCCTGAGTAAAGGCTTTAAAGAGGTTGGCGCGCTGTTCTTCGTCCATACCAATACCGGTATCGGTAACCGATATCCGTAGTAAAACATTATCCCGGGAACTGTCCAGCAGGTTAACGGCAACATTGATTTCACCGTCTTCGGTAAACTTAATGGCATTACTAATTAGGTTAACCAGCACCTGATTTAAGCGCAGTGGGTCACCAATTAAACGCGTTGGTATATTGGCCGGTAAGTTAATAATAAACTCGAGGTCTTTATCGTAAGCCCGGTACGCAAACATATCCGCCAGTGAGGTCAATACGTCCTGCAAGTCGAAAGGAATGCGCTCGACAGTTAACTTACCCGCGTCAATTTTCGAAAAATCGAGAATGTCATTAATAACCCCCAGTAAAGCCTGTGAAGAGGAGTCGATGACTTTGATGTAGCGTTTTTGTTTTTGCGTAAGTTCGGTTTTCAGGCAAAGGTTTGCCATACCGACGATAGCGTTAATTGGTGTGCGAATTTCATGGCTCATATTCGCCAGAAACTCACCTTTTGACTGATTAGCACGTTCGGCGGTTTCTTTGGCTTTTTCCATTTCTTCAGCGACCGATTTAATACCGGATATATCGTAGTAGCTACCGAGGATGCCGATAATATTGTGGTCGTCATCGTAAAGTGGAACACTGGAGTGCTCGACCCATTGACTCTTACCGCTCACTTTTAGTTCGATTTCTGCATTAACGGAAGGTGCCTGCTGACTAAAGGTTTTTCTGTCGCGCTCCAGTAATACGTCATTACTGGCAAGGGAATCGATTTCAGCATCCGTTTTACCGGCCAGAGACTCAGGATCAATACCAAAGTCATTGGCAAAAGCGCGGTTTCCCCCTAAAAGTTTTAACTCAGGATCGCGCCAGTAAACCCGGGTTGGCAGGTCATTAAAAACTTGTTCAAACAGTTGTAACGAGTCTGACGATAAAAAGGGTTGCCGAAAAGGCGCAGTCAGTGCGTTACGTCGGGACCACCACCAAATGACAATGCCAATAATTAAACTGAACAGAATCATCGCGACTAATACAGTGTCACTCCAGGGGGCAGGTAACAGGGCATATAACGCAAGACTGGTTACCTGAAGAATGACAAAAATGAGCTGTAAAAAAGTCCAGAATGAATTCATGGTTGATCCGTAACCGAAAGGTTAGATAAACAGTAGCTAGTCTGCCACGTTGAGCCGTAATCGCCAAGTTATGTGGTCAAATTAAGGGTGACAACCATAGACCTTTTAGCGAATTACCAGTAAGCTTAGCGGCAGAAAACCTTCCGTCTCAGTGAATGGAGTTGTCTTTTGCAAGAAACATTTCAAGCAGTTATCGAAAAGCTTAAGCAATCGGGTAAAACAGCAGTTTGGCAGGGCATTAAGCGTGGTATTGAACGTGAAGCTTTGCGAATAAAAGAAAATGGGACGCTGGCGCCGGGTGACCATCCCCAGGAACTGGGGAAAACTCTGACGCATCCGACCATTACAACCGATTACTCAGAGAACCTACTTGAGTTTATTACTCCGGTTGCCTCCGATATTGACACAACGCTGTCACAGCTCCGTGATATTCATCGGGTGGCTTATAACGCCATTGATGACGAATTGTTGTGGCCAATGAGCATGCCTTGCTACATTGGCTCAGATGACGATATTCGTATCGCTAAATATGGTGACTCGCACTCGGGACGCATGAAAAGCCTTTACCGTCGCGGTCTGACATATCGCTACGGCGCCACTATGCAGGTTATTGCCGGAGTGCATTATAATTTTTCTGTATCCGATGCAATGTGGGAAGAATTAGCGGAGATTGAAGGCGTTAGTAATAATCAGAGCTTCCGTACCGAACGCTATTTCGCTCTCATCCGTAACTTTAAGCGCGTGGCCTGGGTTATTCCGTACTTGTTTGGCGCTTCGCCTGCTTTGTGTAAATCGTTTTTCAGTCAGACTAAAAATGAAGAGATTCTGAAAAAATGGGATTTTGATACGGTAGGTAAAGGCACGGTATTCTTGCCTTATGGTACGTCGTTGCGAATGAGCGACTTAGGTTATACCAATAAAGAACAGGCAACTCTGAAAATTACTTATAATTCATTGGATGAGTATGTGACAGGCCTGCGTCGCGCAATTACAACGCCATCTCAGCAGTTTTCGAAAATCGGTGTAAAAGTAGGCGACGATTATCGTCAGCTTAACGATAATATTCTGCAGATAGAAAATGAGTTTTATTCGCCAATTCGTCCTAAACAGACAGCCCGCGATGGCGAAACGCCAAGCCAGGCCCTAGAGCGTGGTGGGGTAGAGTATGTAGAGATTCGTGCACTGGACGTGAACCCGTTTAGTGATGTGGGTATCACGGCGCAGCAAATGCATTTTCTGGACTTAATGCTTCTGCATTGTTTATTACAACCAAGCGAAGAAATGAGCTGGGAACAGCAGCAGCAAGCCGACAAGAATTTTACTAAAGTGGTTATGCAGGGACGTGATCCGCGCTTAAGCTTGCAGCAAAACGGCATTGATCGCCTAATGGCCGACTGGCTGGAAGAACTGTTTGCAGATTTCTCTTCAATTGCTAAAGCACTGGATAACAGTTCAGGCAATAAAGTGTATCAGAATCATTTAGCGGATTTGTACGAGTGGGTATTAAATCCGGAAAGTACGTTATCGGGTCAAATTTTACGATTGCTCAAAGAAGAAGACCGCGATAACAGCAATTTAGGTATGCAGTTAGCTAAGCAATACCGCGAGCAACTGAAAAATGAGCCGCTCAGTTACTATCAACAAGACGACTTTGCTAAATGGGCGGCCGAATCAGAGCAAGCGTTTGAAGAACGTTATCAGCAAGACAATAACGTTGACTTTGATACGTTTCTGGCAAATTATTTCAAACAGGCAGCACGCTCTGGTCAGCTAGCTGATTGATAAACATAAAAAAACGCAGCCCAAATTTGGACTGCGTTCAATAAAACGTTCAGGGGATGAACATGAATGCATTTATCAGCTACAACATGTGTTCAATTACTGAGAGTTTAACGAGTGAATAAAGTTCAATGGCGATAAAACTTTTTTTCCCTATTCAATCGAAAGTACTGATAAGTGCTTTGTTTGTCGCGACTCTCAGTGGTTGCGCAACACCCCCTCCGGCGAACCCTGAAAATGTCTGTCATATTTTTGAAGAGCACCGTGACTGGTATCATGCGGCCGCTGATGTCCGTGAACGCTGGGGCGTACCTATTCATGTACCAATGGCGATGATGTATCAGGAGAGTTCCTTCAAGCATAATGCTTTGCCTCCCAGAGACTACCTTTTAGGTTTTATTCCATGGGGGCGGGTAAGCTCAGCTTACGGTTACTCGCAAGCGAAAACGATGACCTGGGAAGATTACCAGCGTGAAACGGGGAACGGTTGGGCGAGCCGCGATGATTTTGAAGATGCGATTGATTTTATGGGTTGGTTTATAGCAAAAACCTATAAAATTAATGGGGTATCTAAATGGGATGCTTACGGACAATACCTTAACTATCATGAAGGCTGGGGTGGCTATCAGCGTAAGTCTTATTTAAAGAAACCCTGGCTGGTAAAAGTATCCAGGGTCGTAAAAAGTCGCTCTATGACATATGCCGCACAATTGAATAAGTGTGAGGAAGATTTAAAGCACGGCTGGCTATGGCGTTTATTCTTCGGTTAGTCATTGGCCTGATTGTCGGGTTTTTGGTAGAGCTCAGGAAACACTCTAATTTGTTTTATCATAGTGTCACCAATTTCAACAAGCTCTACCGGATAACCGCCTAAACGCAGCGACAACCGGGCATCAGGAATATCTCCGAACTGTTCAATAATAAGGCCGCTTAAGGTTTTTGGGCCATCAGTCGGAAAATCCCAATTCATTTCTTTGTTCAATTCGCGCAAGTTAGCTGAGCCGTCGACTAAAAAGCTGCCGTCAGTTTCCAGTGTGACAGATTCGCTGGGAGCAGGCGCCATAGAAGTGGTGAAGTCACCAACAATTTCTTCCAGAATATCTTCCAGAGTAACAAGCCCCTGAATGTCACCGTATTCGTCGACAACCAGTCCGATGCGTTCTTTACGACGCTGAAATTTCAGCAACTGAACATTCAGCGGTGTGCCCTCGGGAATAAAGTAGCTGTCTCTTGCCGCGCGAACTAATATGGATTTATCTGCAGTAAACTGGTTCTTGCTCATCAGGCGCATAATATCGCGGGCATGCAAAAAGCCGATAGCATCATCTATTTCATTGCGATAAAGCAGTACACGGGTGTGCTGACCATTTGACAGTTGTTTAACGATAGATTTCCAGTCGTCACTAATATCGATACCCACGATTTCGTTACGGGGCACCATGACGTCTTCTACAGTAACTTTCTCGAGATCTAAAATACTGACCAGCATTTCCTGGTGCGAAGTCGGAATTAAATTCCCTGCTTCATTTACTACTGTACGCAGCTCGTCGGAGCTTAACGCGTCAGCCATTTGTGACTGCTTGGGGTTAACTCCCAGCAGGCGCATGAAAGAATTGGTGATGAAGTTCATACCAATAACGATAGGGTACATGACCTTTAGCAAAGGCATCAAAATTAAGGAGCTGGGAAAAGAAATGCGCTCCGGATGCAGTGCTGCAATGGTTTTCGGCGTAACTTCAGAAAAAATCAGAATAATTAAGGTTAAACCAAAAGTAGCTATTACTATTCCAGCGTCACCGAACCAGCGCAGACAAAGGATAGTTGCGATAGCCGATGCACCAATGTTGACCAGATTATTGCCAATAAGGATAAGGCCAATTAACCGATCGGGACGATCAAGCAGGTACTGGACACGCTTAGCTCCGGGGTGATTGTTTTGTACCAGATGGCGCAGACGGTACCGGTTGATAGACATCATGCCAGTTTCGGAGCCAGAGAAGTATGCGGATAAAAGTAACAGTACGGCTAAAATCACGAGCAACATGCTCGTTGATATCTCGTCCAACGGTTTATTCCTTAATTATACTGTGAATGTGACAATGTAGAGTTCTCAGCTATGAAGTCAAGTGTCATTCAGGATAAGAGAAAGTCTTTCACGAACCGACTGCCAAAATATCCTAAGGTTAATAGGGTGCTGGCAAGTACGGTAATGACCACAATAATGCGGCCTCGTAAGCCTGACGTCCGGTGCAGGACAACGGCCAAGAGATAAAGCAAAGCTGCGACGCTGGTTAAAATGGTTTTGTGTGCTTGCTGCTGAGCAAGCATGTCATCGAGGAAAAGAAACCCTGAGCCCAGAGCGAGAAACAGTACAAAAGTCCCCAGCGCCAGAAGATTAAAAAAGTATTTTTCGACGGTCATTAATGGTGGCAGTTTGCTCAGCAGACTATGACCTTTGCGGTTTTTTAATACACGGTTTAAATAACTGGTTTGTAACGCGTAAAGTGTGGCTAAGGCCAATATTCCATAGGCGACCAGTGACAAGGTAATGTGAAAAACTAACCCATGTCCGATGCTGATGTCAGCACCCCAGTTAACCGGAGTGAACACAAGTAACAGTGTGGTAAGCGCAGAAAACAGATAAATAACCGGCTTCAGGAATAAGTTACTGGCCTGGTTATTTTTCACTACGGTTAAAGCGGCTATCAGAAAAGCCACAATAGCCAGACTGGATGAGATATTAATGTGATCGAAATCATCGTTGGAAAGTTGTATTAAAATGAGCCAGCCATGCGCAGCAACCGCCAAAGCGGCTGGTACAATCTGATAAGCTGGGTGAAGCACTTTGTTTTTTAAGATATTTTGTAGAATAACAAAAGCGCTGGCACTGTAACCCAATAAGCTGATTAGCAACAATAAAGAGAGCATCACGCGCCCGACTTCCCTGATTCCTGTTGTTCGTGCCCTGAGTATACGACGTCAGTCGGTTAAACCCAATACTTACGGGGCGAAACTTTCTTGCAAATCAGATATACTGCCCCCATTACTATTAACGTCAGAAATCGCAATATAAGAGACGATCGACATGTTTGAGAATTTATCGGAACGCTTGTCGCAAACGCTGCATTCTATTGGTGGCCGGGGGCGACTGACCGAAGACAATATTAAAGAAACCTTGCGCGAAGTTCGCATGGCGCTGCTTGAAGCCGATGTTGCCTTGCCTGTGGTAAAAGACTTTATTGCTAAAGTTAAAGAACGGGCCGTAGGTACAGAGGTCAACAAAAGCCTGACGCCGGGTCAGGTTTTTGTCAAAATTGTCCAGTCTGAGCTGGAAGCGGCAATGGGTGAGGCGAATGCACCTCTGCAATTAAATACCCAGCCGCCAGCTGTTATTTTGATGGCAGGTTTGCAGGGTGCGGGTAAAACCACCAGTGTGGGCAAACTGGCTAAATATTTAACTGAGCGCCAGAAGAAAAAAGTCATGGTGGTCAGTGCCGACGTTTATCGTCCGGCCGCTATTAAACAGCTGGAAACTCTTGCCGAGCAGGTAGGCGTTGAGTTCTTCCCGTCTTCAACTGATCAAAAACCAGTTGATATTGCTAATGCTGCTATTGCCCAGGCACGTAAGCAGTTTATTGATGTGGTATTAGTGGATACCGCCGGTCGTCTCGCTATTGACGAAGACATGATGCAGGAAATTCAGCAACTGCACTCAGCCATCAATCCGGTTGAAACCCTGTTTGTCGTTGACGCGATGACGGGTCAGGACGCGGCAAATACCGCCAAAGCATTTAGCGAGGCTTTGCCTTTAACGGGTGTTATTCTGACGAAGACCGATGGTGATGCTCGTGGTGGTGCGGCTCTGTCTATTCGCCATATTACCGGTAAGCCTATTAAATTCCTGGGTGTTGGTGAGAAAAACGATGCGCTGGAGCCGTTTCATCCTGACCGCGTAGCCTCCAGAATTCTTGGCATGGGCGATATGCTTTCTCTGATTGAGGAAGTCGAACAAAAAGTCGATAAAGAAAAAGCGGAGCGAGTGGCGAAAAAAGTCATGAAAAAAGGCCAGTTCTCACTGGAGGATTTTCGTGATCAGCTCGTACAGATGCGTGAAATGGGCGGCATGATGGGATTAATGACCAAAATGCCGGGCATGGGTAAAATGACAGAACAAATGAAAGGTCAGATGGATGACAAAATGACCTTGCGCATGGAAGCCATTATCAACTCCATGACTCCTAAAGAACGGCTACGACCCGACGTAATAAAGGGCTCGCGTAAGCGCCGTATAGCAACCGGTTCAGGTACTCAGGTGCAGGACGTGAACAAGTTGCTTAAACAGTTTACTCAAATGCAAAAAATGATGAAAAAAATGAAAGGTGGCGGCATGCAGAAAATGATGCGCGGCATGGGCGGAAAGATGCCACCAGGAATGTTCCCCGGACGCTAGGAAAAAGCACGTCAAGCTTGCATTTGCAGTAAAAATCAGTAGAATTGCCGAGCCTTCCGACTCTGTCGGAGGGCTTTGCTATTTTTTACATTTACAAAACAGTTATATTGAGGAACGCAATGGTAACCATTCGTTTACAACGTGGTGGCGCGAAAAAACGCCCCTTCTACCAAATGGTAGTTGCTGACAGTCGCAATGCTCGCGACGGTCGTTTCATTGAGAAAGTAGGATTTTTTAACCCTGTAGCTCGTGGTCAGGAAGAAAAACTTCGTGTTGATGTTGACCGCATCGAGCATTGGGTAAGCAAAGGCGCTCAGTTATCTGATCGTGTTGCTAAATTAGTTAAAGATGCAAGCGCTGCGGCGTAAGCATTAACAGATTCAGGTAGGTAAATTAATGCAGCAATCAGAGCAAATCGTCGTTGGTCGCATCGGTGCGGTGTATGGCGTAAAAGGCTGGTTGAAAGTGCAGTCATTTACCGATGATCCAGAATCGATATTTGAATACAGCCCTTGGTTACTCAGCCAGAAAACTGAGCGCGAAATGAAAGTTGTCGAGTGGCGTCGCCACAACAACGGACTTATCGCCAGGTTAGAAGGCATATCCGATCGCGATGAGGCTGCGCGCCTTACTGGTGCGGATATTTGCATTACGGCAGATGAGTTACCGGCATTAGCTGACGATGAGTTTTACTGGCGCGACCTTATTGGTATGCGTGTAGTGAACACCAACGGCTATGATATGGGTGTGGTTGAACAAATTATGCCCACCGCATCGAACGATGTGTTGGTCGTAAAAGCAAACAGCAACGATGGGTTCGGAAAATCTGAACGTTTAATTCCTTTTATCCAAAGTGAATATGTCACTGCGGTTGATAAGGAAGCCAAACAGATTCAGGTTGAGTGGCCATCGGACTTTTGATGGGCAAGCCTTTGCAGGTTGGCGTCATCAGTTTGTTTCCTGAAATGTTTTCGGCCGTCACCGATTACGGTGTTACCGGCAGAGCAATAAAGGAAGGTTTGCTGACAGTGAGTGTCTGGAATCCTCGTGATTTCACTCATGATCGCCACAGGACTGTTGATGACAGGCCTTATGGCGGTGGTCCGGGTATGTTGATGATGGTGCAGCCACTTGTGGATGCTATCAACGCAGCAAAACAAAGCCTGGGTGAGGATACTCCTGTTATTTATTTGTCACCGCAAGGGCAAAAACTTGATCACAGCGGAGTGCAACATCTCTCCGGCAATGATCGAATGATTTTGATTGCTGGCCGTTATGAAGGCATTGATGAACGCGTTATTAAACAATACGTTGATGCAGAATGGTCGATAGGGGATTACGTATTAAGCGGTGGTGAGTTGCCAGCAATGGTGCTTATTGACGCGGTATCACGGTTAATTCCCGGGGTGTTGGGACACCAGGATTCAGCAGCAGAAGATTCTTTTGCCAGCGGGTTACTGGACTGCCCTCACTATACTCGACCAGAAACTTATAATGAACAGCAAGTACCGCCGGTTTTATTAAGCGGTGATCATGAAAAGATACGTCGCTGGCGTTTACAGCAGTCTTTGGGTAAAACCTGGCTGCAACGACCAGAGTTAATTCATAGCCTAGCTCTGACTGACGAGCAGGAAACATTGTTGAACGAGTTTATCGCACAACAATCATCCGGCGAATAAAGTACAGTTTACCTAGGATAGGAGATACGAAAATGGCAAAAGTTAGCCAAAGCATCATTAAGGCTCTTGAAGAAGAGCAGATGAAACAAGATTTACCTGAGTTTGCACCAGGTGACACTGTTGTTGTAAATGTAAAAGTAAAAGAGGGTAACCGCGAACGTCTTCAGGCGTTTGAAGGTGTTGTTATCCGTGTTCGTAACCGCGGTCTGCATTCAGCGTTCACAGTACGTAAAGTATCGAACGGTGAAGGCGTAGAGCGTACTTTCCAAACGCACAGCCCATTAGTTGACAGCATTAAAGTCAAACGTCGTGGTGCGGTTCGTCGCGCGAAACTGTACTACTTGCGTGAGCGTTCTGGTAAGTCTGCACGTATCCGCGAGAAGCTGTCTTAAGCTTTTAGCAAACAAACGAAATAGCAAAGAAAAACCCAGCCTTGTGCTGGGTTTTTTGATAGTGTTTTAGAATGAACGAAGATATCGAAATATTAACCCAGATTTTAGCTGAAAATTTGGATGCTCAGCACCACTGGACTGAGCATGAACTGATTGCGTCTTTGCAGGGGCCGCCTTATGAGTTCTTTGATAAAGAAGCTCTGCGTGATCCCTTGACCTTGTTTCAGACTCACTTTTTATTGTTTCACTGTCTTTATAAATTGCGTGAACGCTGGCGGAAAGAAAAAAAGTACGAGCTTTTTATTCATACCCTGAATATTGAATGTCAGCCATGGCAACGTGGCGTTTCTGCATTGACAGAAAAGGACGCGTTAGCAGAATATTATTTAGATCTGAATCAACTGGGCTCGACATCCGGCGCTGATGTTGAATCTATGCTGGATGATTTTTGGCGGCGCATGGGGCATTCTTCTTCTAAGGTAGAAACCAGCATGCCTGTGAACGATGCCTGGCAGATTATGGAAGTTGAACCGCCGGCAAGTCAGGCCTTTATCAAAAAGCAATATCGTAAACTAGTACACAAGTACCACCCCGATAAAGGCGGGAGTGTGGCTAAAATGCAAAAAATTCAGAAAGCCTACCATAGTGTTATAGAAGCCATAAAAGAGGAATAAGATAACAGCTCATGAGCCATGACCCGGACCAACAATTATCAGAACTGCGTAATGCAATTGATGCCACTGATAACGAATTAATTGAGATAATTGCCCGGCGAGCAAAGTTAACTGCCGCTGTGGGAGAAACCAAACGTGCGTTGAAACAGCCTCTTTACGTTCCAGAGAGAGAGCGCTCTTTAATAAAAGCGCGCAGAAGCAAAGCTAAAGAGGCGGGCTTGTCGGAAGACTTAATCGAAGATGTTATTCGTCGTATTATTCGAGAATCGTATCGGACGCAGACGGCGCAGGCTGCTGCAACTTCGACTCAACTTGAACGACCGGTTTTTGTATTTGGCGGTAAAGGGGCTTTGGGTGCACGTTTGGTCAGTCAACTACGACAGACAGGCTATTCGGTAACAACCATTGATAAAGACGATGACTGGCCAGATAAGGACGATTTAAACCAGGCGCAGTTGGTCTTGATGAGTGTGCCGGTGAATAAGACCGTTGAATTGATAAAACAGTTGCCACCTCTAGCGGAGGACTGTGTTCTGGCTGATGTAACCAGTATTAAAGCGGCTCCTTTAAATGCCATGCTGGAACAGCATAGCGGGCCGGTTGTTGGTTTGCATCCTATGTTTGGTCCTTCTGTGCAGAATTTGGCGAAGCAACTGGTGGTTGTTACTCATGGTCGCCAACCGGAGCGTTATCAATGGTTACTGGATCAGTTTGTTAACTGGGGCGCCCACTTACACGAAGTTAATGCCGATAAACATGACGATGCTATGGGCTGGATCCAGGCGATGCGCCATTTAAGCACCTTTGCTTACGGCGTTCACCTGGCTAATGAAGGTGTCGATATTAAAGAGCTGTTGGAATTGAGCTCGCCTATTTATCGGATGGAATTGATGATGATAGGTCGTTTGTTTGCGCAAAATGCGGAACTTTATGCTGATATTATTGCTGCGAACAAAGAACAATTTGCGTCTATTAGACGCTATCTGCAGCAATTCTCAGCGATCATTGATGATGTAGAAAAGGGTAAAAAGTCGGATTTTATCTCGCTTTTCGATGAGGTTAGCCAGTATTTCGGTGAATTTTCCGGTCAGTTCCTGAAAGAGAGCGAATCTTTGGTGCAGTTGGCAGACGACCAAAGATTCAAGCATCAATAATTGTTGCTGGCTACAAGTTTTATAGGTATTCAGCCATTAACTCACTAAGCGCTTCTGGTGAAACCGGCTTATGCAATGTCGCATTCATGCCTGCTTCACGGCAAGCGCTCATCTCGCTAGCGCTTTGATGGCTGGTAATAGCGATAACCGGTGTGTTCTTGTGCATATCGCTTTGTCGCAACTCCTGGCAGACTTCAGCTCCTGACATGTCCGGCATTTCGTAATCCAGAAAAATGAGATCCGGAGCCTCTTCAGCCAAAGTCAGGGCTTCTTCTCCTGTCATTGCTGTTAATATACTTACCTCAAAATTGGCAAGCATCGCTTTTAACACTTCAAGGCTGATAAAGTCGTCGTCAGCAATAAGAACTTTGCGCATAGTCACTACCCATTTAATGGAATTAATTATACCCTAGCACTTAGCTTTTTATATTCCCAGTAATTTGGAGCTAACAACATGAAACAGAAAGGAAATTCTATAAAAGTTTGGGATAGCTTTATTCGTGTGTTTCACGGCTTGCTTATTGTTCTTTTAGGCGGGCTCTGGTGGACCGTTGAAAATGGCCGTATGGAGCTGCACAAAGATATCGGAGTTGCCTTACTTGCGTTACTTTTAGTCAGAATTTGCTGGGGAATATTTGGTAGCGAAAATGCCCGTTTTAAAACTTTTTTAAAGTCACCTAAAGCTATCTTTAAGCATTTGCATAATGTTTTTAAAGGGCGCTATGAGGCAGAGAATACCCACAGTACGGCTGGTGGCTGGGCAGTCATTATTATGCTTGGGTTGCTCTTAAGTCAGGTTATTACGGGGCTATTCTCAACCGACGGCATTTTATTTTCGGGGCCATTATCTAATTGGCTATCTTCGGATGGGCAAAAAGCGGTAACCAGCTGGCATAAAACCCAGTTCGACGTGATATTAATTGTTATTGCCGTACATATTTTGGCAGTGCTTTTTTATCGCCTTAAAGGAACACCTTTAGTGGCTTCCATGGTGCATGGTTACAGAACCACCAGTCAGCAAGCGCCCAATCTGAAACCCGGTTGGCAGGGGCTCATTTTAGCGGTTGCTGTCTGGTTAATCTTAATGTTGCTGCTTAACTAGTCTTTATATTCGTCGTGGCAGCCTTTGCAGGTTTTAGCGGCATCCATAAAAACGGGTTTTATTGAGTCAATAGAACCTTTTTGACTAACGTCCGCCAGTTTGGCAGCGTACTCTTGCAAGTCATTAGCGCGCTGCTGAAAGTCATCCCAGTTATCCCATATGGCGGTTAATGCATCAGAGTTATTGCCTGGCATTGCGCCTTCAACGGCAAAACCAGCCCATGGAATACCCGACATTTTCTCAAAATCATTTGCACGACGTTGAAAAAAGTCAGCGTTGTATTCGACTTCGCCTTTGACCATTGCAGCCATAGCCGCAAAGTTTTGCTGCATAACTGATAACGCTTTTTGGCGATATTCCACGGCTTTATCGGCGTCATTAAAAGCGTTCTCGTTAGCCGTTGCATTGAATGACAGAGTCATCAGGCCAGCTATAGCTGTTGTTATTAGTTGTTTTTTCATTGAAACACTCCGTTTGTTAAATTCACTGATCGTTAATAATACACGATCTGTCGGTTAATGCTTGTCACCCCTATGTATAACAAAGTAACTTATCTAATGAGATAACTAAATGACAAAAATAAGTCAAAATGGGGACAATTCATGAAAAAAGTGCATCAGCTCAGTGCCTTGACGTTAGCGGTAACGTCGGTACTGACCGCCTCGGTTGCGGCTGATCAGACTTCCCGAACAAACGGGATGCGGGATAACACGCCAAGTCTGACGGCAATTCAGAATGCAACAATTATTACTGAGCCGGGAAAATCTATTACTAACGCCACTTTGGTTATTGAAAATGGCGCCGTTCAGTCAATTGAGCGTAATAATCGGGCTCCTGCCGGAGCGCGGGTGATTGACGGGACCGGATACACGATTTACCCGGGATTCATTGACCCCTACAGCAGCTATGGAATTAACGTTAGCAATCAGCAGGAACGTTCAGATACGCCAGTTTATAACAATGAACGTGAGGGTGGTAACGCGGCAAATGACGCGATTCACTCGCAAAAACACTGGTTCAGTGAGTTTAAGACCAGCTCTGAAGATGCAAATAAATGGGTGTCACAAGGTTTCACCAGTGTGCAGTCAGCTAATTTAGACGGTATTTTTCAGGGACAGGCGGTAACAGTTTCGCTGGCGGACAAAATACCTAACGACGTTATTTATCAAAGTGAAGGAAAGCAGTTCGGCTCGTTTGATAAAGGTTCTTCACAGCAGCAGTATCCGTCATCTTTAATGGGCAGCATTGCGCTGGTCAGACAAACCTTATCTGATGCTAACTGGTACGAAAACTCTTATGGAAAGCAGTCGCATAATCAATCGGTCGAGTTTAATGCGGCGCTTGATTCACTGACGGATATTGAGAATACCGGGATTGTTTTTAAGGTGAGCGATGAGAAATCATTGTTACGCGCCGATGATCTTTTCGACCAGTTTAAGGTGCCGTCGGTTTACGTTGCCTCAGGCTATGAATACGCGCGCTTAGATGCAGTAAAAAATGCCGGAAGTGACTTAATTCTTCCGCTTAATTTTCCGGCTGCACCAGATGTTGGCGATGTTGATGGGCACCTCGATGTCGATTTAGCAAAATTGCGTCATTGGGAGCGCGCTCCGTCTAACCCGGCAATGTTGGCCGAAGCCGGAGTCAATTTCGCTCTGACTTTGCACGACTTAGAAAAGGCGGACAGCTTCTGGCCTAACCTGCGTAAAGCCGTGAAGCATGGCTTGAGCGAAGAGAAGGCTCTTGCTGCGTTGACGACTATTCCGGCGAAAATTGCCGGGATAGGCGACAAAGCAGGGAAGCTGGCTCAGGGCTACAAGGCTGACTTTGTTATGGTCAAAGGCGATTTGTTTGCAGATGGCACCATTCAGTCAGTTTGGTTGCAGGGCGAAGAAAACGAGCTGATATCCCGGGATAAAGTCGATTTTGTCGGCAATTACAGCATGAAACTGAATAACCAGGATATCGAGATTACGATTAAGCCTGGTGCCGCGCTAAGCGGTGAAGTTAAGGCAAATGAAAAGACCAGCGCTTTACGTCATGTGCAATCGGGCAATGAGTCTTTGTCTTTTGTTGCCGACCTGAACGCAGAGCCCGCCGGAAGCTGGCGCTTTAAGCTGGAACCTGAAGCTCAGGGAACCTTTTCAGTAACGGCGGTTTCTCCTGAAGGTGAAGAAGTCAGATTACAGGCTCAAATGGATTCAGCCGAAAGCGAGACAGAAACAAACGGTGAAGCAGAACCCGTGGAATATGTTAGCGAGCTGACGTTCCCGAATGTGGCTTACGGGCTGGACGGTTTGCCGGAGCGTCAGGATGTTCTTATCCGCAACGCGACGGTCTGGACTGCAACTGACGACGGTATTCTTGAAGAAACGGATGTGCTGGTTCGAAACGGCGAATTTGCAGCCATCGGCAAAGACTTGTCAGCACCTTCTGGTGTGACTGAAATTGATGGTGCAGGAATGCATTTGACTCCGGGCATTATCGACGAGCATTCACACATTGCTATTGAAGGTGGTGTTAACGAAGGTTCTGAAGCGGTGACATCTGAAGTTCGCATTGGTGATGTGGTTAATCCGGATGATATTCACATTTATCGTTCGCTGGCGGGCGGGACGACCATGGCACAGTTGCTTCATGGTTCAGCTAACCCCATCGGCGGTCAGGCGCAGGTAATTAAGTTACGCTGGGGCGCCGACGCTAATGTCATGAAGTTCGATGCAGCCCCTGAGTCTATCAAGTTTGCATTGGGTGAAAACGTTAAGCAGAGTAACTGGGGCGACAACATGACCGTTCGTTACCCTCAAACTCGTTTGGGCGTTGAAACTATTGTACGTGACGGTTTCCAGGCGGCGCTTGAGTACCAGCAGCGGAAACAGGCATATGAGCGTATGAGCCGTTCAGAACGTAAAAAAGCTGCAGCTCCACGGCCGGATTATCGTCTGGAAACGCTACTGGAAATTCTGAACAGCGAACGCTTTGTTCATGCGCACTCTTACGTTGCGTCAGAAATTTTGATGTTAATGGAAGTTGCCGAGGACTTTGGTTTTACTCTGGATACCTTCACTCACATTCTGGAAGGCTACAAGGTAGCTGACGAAATGGCAGAGCATGGCGCCAGTGGTTCAACTTTTGCGGACTGGTGGGCTTATAAGTTCGAGGTTTATGATGCCATTCCACACAACGCGTGCCTGATGAGCGAACGAGGCGTGCTGACCAGTATCAATTCTGACAGTAATGATTTACAACGTCGTTTAAATACTGAAGCCGCTAAGTCTGTTCGTTATTGTGGTATGGATCCACACGAAGCGCTGAAAATGGTGACCATTAACCCGGCTAAACAGTTGAAAGTGGACAGTTATGTAGGGTCTGTTGAAAAAGGCAAACACGCCGATTTCGTACTTTGGAGCCATTATCCGTTAAGTGCTTATGCGCGAGCAGAGCAAACCTGGATTAACGGCCGTAAGTTCTTCGACCGCGAACTGGATAAACAACGACAGCAGGCGGTTAAACAAGAAAAGAACGCACTTATCCAAAAAGTTTTAGCGGCAGGTGATGATGCAAAAATAGGGGCTAAAGACGGTTATAAGTCGGATCAGCCTACCTGGCACTGTGATACTGAACACGACTTTTGGTTAGATCACTTTACCGGTAAAGGGCATCAGCACGGAGGACAACACTAATGAATAAATTATTTACAACCGTTAGTGCCGCATTAGTCAGTGCGCTGACGCTTAATAGTGCTGCGGCACATGATGAAATTCCGGGCGAAAAGCAAAGCAACCCTATTGTACTTCAGGGTGGTACCTTGCATACCGTTTCTGATGGGGTGCTTACCGACTCAGATTTAGTATTTGAAAACGGTAAAATCACCGCTATTGGGCAAGATGTCAGTATCCCGGACGGCGCTGAAGTCATCGATATTTCCGGTCAGCACGTGTATCCGGGAGTTATCGCAATGGATACCACTATTGGCCTGAATGAAATTGAAGCAGTACGGGCAACCCGCGACGCGCGTGAAGTGGGTGATGTGCATCCGGAAGTTGCTGGTCACATTGCCTTTAATGCTGATTCGGAAATTATCCCGACGGTACGTTACCACGGCATTACTCACGCTCAGGTAGCCCCAGAGGGCTCGCTGGTAGCAGGTCAGTCATCTTTAATGAACTTAGATGGCTGGAACTATCAGGACGCTCTGGTAGCCGGAGAAATAGGTGTACACGTTTCCTGGCCGCGCACTTACGTTGTGAATACCTGGTGGGAGAGACGTTCACCTGAGGAACAGCGTAAAGCGAACGAGGAATCCCGTCAGCAATTAATGAAAGTTTTTGCCGATGCAAAGGCTTACTACGATGCGAAGCAGGCCGATCGTAAAATTGATCTGGACCAGCGCTGGGAAGCTATGGCGGGTTTGTTTGATGGCAGTAAGAAGCTTTACGTACACGCCGATGACAAACGTCAGCTGGAGCAGGCCATCGATACTGCTCAGGAATATGGTTTTGAACTGGTGCTTATGGGAGCCAGAGATGCCTGGCGTATTGCCGATAAGCTAGCTGAGCTTAATGTTCCTGTTGTTTTTGGTTCTCCTTACGGTCTGCCGGCTCGCAATGATGAAGGCTATGATCAGGACTTTGCCTCACCAGCGCGCTTGGCTGAAGCCGGAGTCAACTTTGCTATCTCTTATCCGGGTTACTGGGACGTACGTAACTTACCTTTTGCTGCCGGAAACGCGGTTGCGTTTGGTCTGGATCAACAGCAGGCTCTTGCGGCTATTACTTTGAAGCCCGCTGAGATTATGGGAGTTGCCGATAAGCTGGGCTCACTGGAAGTGGGTAAAAGCGCTTCACTGAGTGTGTCTGAAGGTGACTTACTTGATCCAATTGGACAAAAGTTGACGCATCTTTATATCGATGGACGCAAAGTAAGCTTAAGCAGCCGACATACTGAGCTTTACGAGAAGTATCGCCAGAAGCCATCTGAATAGACGCTCTTTGATTAAATTTAAACCGAAAAAAGCCCCTGTCACTTCACATGGCAGGGGCTTTTCATTTTAACGAACAAATATTAATTCTTAAATTCAGGCTCAGCTGTTTAATAAACGGGCGATAAGCTTTCTTAACGTTGCCGGTTCAAAAGGCTTGTCGGTTAAGGCATCGACACCGCTTTGTTTTACGTTAGCAAGTTGTGGCTCATTGGCGCGTGCAGTCACCATCAGTACCGGAGTGTGAGCATGTGCTGAGCTATTACGAATGTATTGGGTGAGTTCACTACCGTTTACCTCTGGCATATGAAAGTCAGTGACGATCAAGTCAAATTGATGTTCTGCTAAAATATCAATGGCCTGCTGACCGTTCTCTGCTTCAACAAAACTTTCAACACCGAGATTCTCAAATACACGTCTTAAGACATGGCGCGAGGTCATGCTGTCATCAACAATCAATACCCGTAAATCTTCGACATCATAAAGCTCAAGATGAAGTGGCTCGGGTTCCATCATGTCCATGGTGGCGGTAATGGCCCGCTGGAGCTGATCTGGCGTAAAAGGTTTTGGTAAAATGGCAATAATACCAGCTTGTTTGAACTGCTCCAGCTGATCGGCACGATGTTCGGATGACACCAGCATAAAATGTAAGGTATCTTTTAAGTCGTTAGTATTAATGAATTCAATGAGTTCATGTGAAGTGCCGTCAGAAAAATACATAGCGCTGGTGACAATATCGGGTTGCCAGCGGAGTATTTCTTCTTTCGCTTCAGCAATAGTTGAAGCGCCACGGGTATGTTGAATGCCCGCCTGGTTCAGGTGCTGAGTAATTACTTTTCTTTGCACATCGGAAGGTTCGATAAGCAAAATACGGAGTTCGTCAAAGGCTATTGCCATAATCACATAATTAGGATTTATTGTGACCGAAAGAGTAGGGTATTCAGCAGATAAACTCAATCAGAAAATCTGTGTTATGCTCATTAAAAAAAGAGGTGAGTATGAACGTTAGTCGCGACTTTTCAAATGATGGTAAGCAATTAGTTATTGCTATTAAAGGAAAATTTGATTTTAGCCTGGTACAGGAGTTCCGTCAGGCCTACAGTCATATTGGTGATTCACAGCCAACCGTAATTATCGACCTGAGGGAAACCGATTATCTGGACAGCTCGGCACTCGGTATGCTGCTCAATATGCGTAAATCTTTAGGCAGCAGCGTAAAGGGCATTCAACTGATTAATGCCAAACCAGACGTGTGTCGTATTCTCGATATATCCCGCTTTGATAAGATGTTTGTTATTGCCTGATGAAGGTACTGATTGTCGATGATCAGCCTGCTAACCAGGTGATGCTGAGTGGCCTGATTAAACGCTTTGGTCATCAGGTCACCTGCGCTGATAACGGCATTGAGGCTATAGATATTTTCGCCAGTCTGGCGCCGGACGTGGTGCTACTGGACGTTATGATGCCGGTTATGGATGGCTTTCAGACTGCTCCCCGGCTAAAAGCTCTAAGCGGCGATGTCCATTTGCCTATTTTATTTATTACGGCACTGGATGATCAGGAAACCTTGTTGAAATGCCTTGAGGCTGGAGGGGACGACTTTATTAGTGTGCCTTTTGAGCCAGTTGTCTTGCAGGCAAAACTGAACGCGCACGCGCGGGTTCGCGAATTGAGCTATTCCCTCAAAGGGAAAAATGAAACTCTGGCTTATCATTCTAACCGAATGGAGCGGGAGCAGAACGTTGTCAGACACATGCTGGCTAACGCGCTGCAGGAAAACGAAACGAAATATCCATTCTTAAAAACTTATCTTGCGCCGGCCAGTGAATTTAACGGTGACTTAGTTCTCTCTAAAGCCGGGCCTCTGGGAAATTTTTACCTGTTTGTTGGTGACTTCACCGGCCACGGGCTAGCTCCCGCCACAGGCGCTCTGCCGGTTGCTCAAACCTTTTTTGATTTAGCCGAAAAAGGGCTCTCAATAGCAAACATGGTTGAAGAGTTTAACCGGAAGCTGGTTAAGCTGTTACCCGACGACATGTTTTGTGCCGCTTTTGTTGCTGAGTTGTCTGCCAATGGTGAACGTTTAACGTACTGGAATGGCGGCATTCCCGATGCGCTGCTGATAAATGAAGCCGGAGCAGTCGAGAAGCGTCTGGTGCCTGAGCATATGGCATTGGGTATTTTGTCGCCGGAAGAGTTCAGTAGTCAGGTTAGCCACTGTTTTGTTGAGAAAAACACCCGCCTGATAACTTATACAGACGGTGTGGTTGAGATGACTAACAAGGCAGACGAGCGATTGTCTGAACAGGGATTCGAGGCTTTGTTGTTACGCTATGCCCGCGAGCGGGATTTTGAGGGACTGGTTGGTTCATTCCAGACTTTTCAGCAAGGACAGGAGCAGTTTGATGATATTTCGTTGGTGTGCCTGGATTGTGCAGCCACCAATTTACCTGTTAGTCAGGCCGATACCAACGTCACTCATTTACCCTTTCGGTTAGTGGTTTATTTAAAAGAAAACGAGATTAAAGGGCGCGATCCCATTATTAAACTGGTGGATTCCTTAAGTCATCTTGAAGGCATCCGCGCGCATAAAACAACCTTGTATTTATTGTTAGCTGAAGCTTTTAACAATACTCTGGAACACAGCGTTTTGCAGCTGGACTCGGGAATTAAAGAAACCGGGCAGGGGTTTGATGAATACTACCGGACTAGGGAAGCGCGTTTGGCTGTTTTAGAAGGGGTAGAAATAGAAATTGATATTGAATACAAACCGGATAATAGTTTGCTTTCGTTTAGTATTTCATCCAATAGCGAAAACGGTTTTTCTGAATATCAGCAAGTATCGGAAGATGACGAACAACAAGCGTTTGGTCGTGGATTACAGCTGATAAGAAACTTTTCAAGCCACGTTGAGTGGCGTGACGACGGCCGACGTTTATATATTGAATACGACCTTAGCCGCCCGCACGCTTAACTTTATAGCCTTCCTTTTTCAACCAGCTTTCAATACTGTCGCGCTGGTCGCCTTGTAGTTCTATTTCGTACTCTTTAACTGATCCACCAACACCACAGAGCTGCTTGAGTTTTTTGGCTATCGCCTTTAACTCTGTCTGCGGTTTATCCAGCCCGGCAACAATAGTTACTCCTTTGCCTCTCCGACCTTTGGTTTCCCGCCGCAGGCGAACAATGCCATCGCCTTCAGGAACTTCCTCCGGTTCAGGCTCCGGATCAATACGTCCCGAGTCTGTTGAATATACCATTTGGCTCAGTTGATCTTTCCAGTCCGGCATTCTATCTACCATTTTCTCTTAGGTTGGAACAGCTCTTCTAAATCGTCTTCTTTTTTATCTTTTGCTTTGTCACGCGCATGAGCATCTTTTAGCTCTTGTGCAATTTGTTCCAGCGCTTTCTTAATTGATTGCTGGCGCGACGTAGTGTAGTCGTCGCTAAAGCTCTGGTCTTCTATAGTGCGTAATGCTTTTTCATAATACTGTCTGGCGGAACCTAACATCTGGCTTTCGTAAGCATGACGGCCCCGGCGTATTAAGGTTTCAATACTAATTTTCAGTTGCAACTTGGTCAAACGCTGATCTTCTACACTAAAAACATTGCTATCGACCCGGCCGCGGGAATGTTCATTTCGTAACGTAGAACGTAACCGCTTGAGCCCATTGATCATTGCTATGATTTGTTTGTTGTTTTCCGGGATCTCAAAGTCTTCACTGATTAACGACGTGTCGTTACGGTCTACACTTTGTATGCGTTCTTCGTAATCCTGTATTCGTGATTTATAGTCTTTTGACGGCGACGCTGCATTCATACCTTTAAGTATTTCCAACGCACGGCTATTAAGAACCACCAGCATGGATTTACCAATAGGGAAGAAGCTCGACATATGAATGAGATCTTCGATCTGTTCAAGCGAACTGCGAAAGCGCGCCAACTTTTTGCGCCGCTCTAGTTCTAAACGCTGTCTGTTCTGTTGTACCGCACCAACTATGATTGCCATTATTATTAGTAATATAATCAATGCGATGACAATGGTGTAAATCATATTACGCTCGTTAAGTTATAATTATTTTTTCAGGGTAATGTTAAAGAGAAAACACCACCACCTAAGTGTCCATTATTTTGTAGTTCGATAAAACCTTTTTTATTATTTCGCTCATGCGCGCTTGCAATCATCTGAGCAAAGTATAGACCTAACCCTGTCCGGGATTGCTGAATATTCAATTGTTGTATCGGCATAGCCGCGTTTTCCAACATACTAGCAGGAAAACCGTCGCCATTATCGTGAACCATAATACGACATTCACCATCTTCGGCTATCTCTACTTTTATAAAGAGCTTATCGGCTGTGTAGCGCATTGCATTAATGATGATGTCATTGAGTAGATGAAAGATCAGATCTCTGTCGAACCAGCCTGTTGCTGTCTCATCAATGTCGGTGCTAACAGTAATGTTCCGTTGCTCAAGGTAAAGCTCATTGTTTAGCAACAGCTCTTCTACAAGTTCGTCGACGTGGTGCTGGTCGCTATTGAGTGGTAAAGCGTTATTGTCGTTGCGGTAAAGCGTGAGCATTTGCATCAAACTTGAGTTGATACGCTGAGCCTCATAATGGACTTTCGCCATTTTTTCTGTTGCACTGCTGTCAGTGACCTGTTCTGATACTTCTTCTATCATTTGAATGAGTAAGCACAGTGAATTTTTCATGTCGTGCACAGAAGACGCCAGGACAGTTGAAAAATCAAATGTGGATTGGGTCATAGATGACAGTTCCTGTAGTCCAAATGCAAGCTTCGACAAAATACTGTTGCGATAGCTTTTATATTTGTCATAGTTATCAAGATTATTATAGTATTTTCTTATATCACATTTAGCAAACTAGAGTGGCACGTTCCTCAATGAAATTACAGCAGTTACGTTACATTGTTGAAGTAACAAATCATAACCTGAATGTTTCTGCTACGGCTGAAAGCTTATTCACCTCGCAGCCGGGCATTAGTAAACAAGTCAGAATGCTGGAAGACGAGCTGGGCGTGCAGATATTTGGCCGGACAGGCAAACATCTGACTCACATAACGCCCGCGGGTAAAGACATCATAGCGGTTGCTCAGCAGGTTCTGGATAACGTCCAGTCGATTAAGACGGTTGCTGCTGAACACACCTTGCCAAACCAGGGCAAACTCAACATTGCGACGACCCATACTCAGGCTCGTTATGCGTTGCCGTCCGTTATTCAACGGTTTATTCAGCAATATCCAAAAGTCTCATTGCATATGCACCAGGGCTCTCCGGAGCAAATTAGTGAAGCGGCTGCGAAAGGGCGGGCAGATTTTGCTATTGCGACCGAGGCGCTGCATTTATATCACGACCTCATTATGTTGCCCTGCTATCACTGGAACCGGTCTATTGTTGTGCCTAAATCACACCCGCTGACGCAACTGAGTAAGCTAACTATTGATGATATTGCTCAGTTTCCTTTGGTCACTTATGTGCATGGTTTTACCGGACGTTCCGAGTTGGATAAAGCTTTTGCCGATGCCGGACATGAGCCAAAAATTGTCTTTACAGCAACCGATGCTGATGTGATAAAAACCTACGTCAGAATGGGATTGGGTATTGGGGTTCTGGCGAGTATGGCTTACGATCCGAAAGAAGATACCGATTTAGTGGCGATACCTGCGGAGCATATGTTTGCTCATAGTACGACTAAGATAGGTTTCCGGCGCGGAACATTTTTACGTACTTATATGTACGACTTTATTGAGAATTTTGCACCGCACTTAACGCGCGATAGGGTGCAAAAAGCTACTCAGCTAAAAAGTCAGGATGAGATTGATAAACTTTTTGATAGTTGTTCACTGCCGATGCGCTAAGCACCGGCAGTAGTACCAACCGGTTAACATTCAATAATATTGACTGCCAAACCGCCGCGTGCGGTTTCTTTGTACTTGGTTTTCATGTCGTTGCCGGTGTCCCACATGGTTTTAATCACTTTATCCAGAGACACTTTATGATCGCCTTCACCACGCATGGCTAAGCGGGCGGCATTAATGGCTTTAACCGAGCCCATGGCGTTTCGTTCAATACACGGCACTTGTACTAAACCGCCCACAGGGTCGCAGGTTAAGCCCAGATTGTGTTCCATACCGATCTCTGCCGCATTCTCGACTCTTGACGGGTCACCGCCCATAAATTCGGCCAGGGCACCAGCGGCCATTGAACAGGCAACACCCACTTCACCCTGACAACCGACTTCAGCACCTGAAATGGAAGCATTTTTCTTATAAAGAATACCGATTGCAGCTGAGGTCAGTAAAAAGCGGACGACTGCATCTTCGTCCAGAGTTTCAATGAATCTGTCAGCGTAGCTCATTACTGCAGGAATAATGCCCGCGGCTCCGTTAGTTGGGGCTGTTACTATGCGCCCGCCTGCGGCATTTTCTTCGTTAACGGCTAAAGCGTATAAATCGACCCAATCCATAACCTGCATGGCGTCGCTGGATTTTTCTTTCTTCAGTCGCTGATATAAAGACGATGCGCGGCGACGTACTTTAAGTCCACCCGGCAGAATGCCTTCGGTAGTAATACCGTTTTTGATGCTTTCTTGCATGGTGCGCCAAATCTTCATTAATCCGGCCCGAATATCCTCTTCACTGCGGAAGACTTTCTCGTTAGCCATCATTAATGAACTCATGCGCATGCCGTGCTCTTTGCAATGCGCCAGAAGGTCCGCAGCACTGTCAAACGGGTATGGAATAGGTTTCGACGACTGTTCTATCGCTTCTTCCAGCGTCTCATCAAAATCCTCATCGCGGACAATGAAGCCACCGCCTATGGAGTAATACAAGTCGTTATAGATGATCTCACCGTCTTTCAAGAGTTTCAGTTCCATGGCGTTGGCGTGCTTGGGCATGGTTTTGCGGCGGTGAAAAGTAATTGCGCCCTCGCTGGGAAAGGAGACTTCTTTTTCACCAAGCAAGTTCAGCTTTTCAGTCTTACGAGTTTGCTCCAGAAAATCTTCAACGGTGTCAGTATCTACTGTTTCGGGAGTCTCACCGACCAGTCCAAGAATAACGGCTTTGCCGGTGCCATGACCTTTACCCGTTTGGCCAAGTGAACCGAACAGTTCGACTTTTATTCCGTCCGCGTTATTTAAATGCTCTGATTTTTTTGCGGCATGCAAAAATTCATAGGCTGCTTTCATCGGCCCCACAGTATGAGAACTGGAAGGACCAATACCAATTTTATAGATATCAAAAACGCTGATCATATTTATCCTTACCTGTCGCGCATGCGTATTCTGTTTATTATAGTATTGTCGCATGATTCATGTGGGGGGAAGCAAGTTTTAAGCAAAAATAAGTGGTCAGTTCAGTGGTCTGAAGTGATTTTTGCCGTCGGGTTGTAACTGCTCTGATAATTCACGCAAGATACCGGCGGTTGCGCCCCAGATATTCCGGTGCTGCCAGGGGATGAAATACACGCGGTCGTAGATAAACTTACGAATACGATACACGTAGTGGTTCCCATGATCGAGAATATCAGCCAGCGGTACTTCAAAAATCTCAGCGACTTCACTTTCCTCGGCAACCAGAGGCTGTTGGGGTGAGACAAAAGCCACATAAGGGCGAATCATAAAATACGATAAGACAGGGTAGTCGTGTAAACGTCCTATGACTTCGACCTGACTGCGGGGCAGGCCAATTTCCTCTTCGGTTTCCCGCAATGCCGTGTCCAGTAAGTCGTTATCGGTTTCATCAAAGCGACCTCCGGGAAAACTGATTTGACCCGCGTGCTTGCGCAATTTGCTGGAGCGTCGGGTGAGTATGAGCGACAACCCATGCGGACGCTCAATAATTGGGAGTAACACCGCTGCCGGGCGCAATCGTTTACGCAGAGGTTCATCAATTCTGCGCTCAACCGGCGGTGAAGGATAAAGACTAAAGCGACGAATAAAGTCTGCGCGAGTATTAATTGTCATGAAGTTAACACCGGCAGTATGCGTGACACTTTGTCTTTGGTTTCCTGGTATTCATCCGCTGCTGTTGAGTCAGCGACCAGACCGCCACCGGCCCAGCAATATAAGTGCTCATTTTCGGCGAGCAGCGTACGAATGGTAATACTGGTGTCGCTACGACCGTGCTGAGAAAAATAGCCAATACTACCGCAGTAAATATTACGGCGATGCGGTTCCAGCTCTTCAATAATCTGCATGGCCCGAATTTTCGGTGCGCCGGTAATAGAACCGCCCGGGAAAGCGCCGTTAAACAAACTTAATGCGGTGCGACCGGGCTGTAATTTACCGACTACTGTAGAAACCAGGTGATGGACCGCCGGAAAGCTCTCTATGGCAAACAGGCTTGGGGTTTTGATGCTGCCCGGCTCACAGTTTTTACTCAGGTCATTACGCAGCAAATCAACAATCATCAGGTTTTCCGCCCGGTCTTTTTCTGACGTTAGCAGGGCCTGCTGACTGGCCTGATCCTTGCGCGTATCGTCAAACCGCGGACGTGTACCTTTAATGGGTTTAGTTTCTACCTGACCTTCTGCATCGGTTAGTAAAAAGCGTTCCGGTGACAGGCTCAGAATAGCGCTACCGGGAAGACGCATAAAGGCAGAAAAGGGTGCTGAATTAGCTTGTCGTAATTTAAGGTAAGCCGACCATTCACTGCCTTGATAACGGGCTGAATATCGTTGTGCTAAATTAATTTGGTAGGCATCTCCGGCCAGCAGGTAGTTTTGCACTGCCTTAAATTTGTCGGTGTACTGACGCTCGTTCATATTGCTTTGCCAGTCGCTTAATAATTGAAAAGCTGGCGGTTTTTTTCTTGCCATGGGCTGACTCCAGAAGTCGCGAAGCTCTTCTGACTTATCTACTGGCGCAACTAGCCAGACCGTGTTGGTCTGCCGGTCGATAATCAGTGCCTGGCTGTAATAGGCCAGTACCGCATCGGGAGACTGATAGGTGTCTGCATTAAACTCAGGGATGATTTCCAGTGAACGGCCATGATCATAACCCACCGCGCCGGCAAAACCGCCCTGAAAAGGTAGTTCAGCAGGGCCTGAATAATGACCTGATAATTGATTCAATTGCTCGGCATAACGGCAAAGCTCGGCTGCATTTTCGGGGGCAGGCGGCAGTTCTAACGTGGCATCTGTTGCTACATTTAACTTGCCTGCTTTGCAGCTTAAAACCAGCTCTGGCTGTCGGAAGATAATATCGTAGGCACAGTTCTGGTGACTTTGTGCGGCAGAGTCCAGTAACAGTGCGTAGCTTTCATGCTGACAACGCTGAAACAACTCAATAGCTGAGGCCTCGCAATCAAGTTTTATCGCACAGAGATCCGGAAAAACACTCACATCATGCTCGCAATTCAGGCTGGTTATTCATTACCAATATACTACCACAGCAAATATTCGCCGGTCAGTGGCACTGGTCAGTTGTTAGCGAAAACGCTATTATAGCGCCACGCAAAAGTTAACCAAGAGGCAGTTCCATGACCACCATTCGTCAGGCCGATTTTATTGATAGTATTGCCGATGCGTTGCAGTACATTTCTTATTATCACCCACTAGACTTTATTAAAGCACTGGACGAGGCATACCAGCGTGAAGAGAGCGAAGCGGCGAAAAACGCTATTGCTCAGGTGCTGACTAACTCGCGTATGTCTGCGCAAGGGCACCGTCCAATTTGCCAGGACACCGGTATTGTCACCTGCTTTGTGAAAGTGGGCATGGGCGTGCAATGGGATAAAACCGACCTGACCGTTCAGCAAATGGTGGATGAAGGTACTCGTCGTGCTTATAACAACCCGGACAACCCACTGCGTGCTTCTATAGTGGCAGACCCTGCGGGAGCCCGTAAAAACACCGGCGATAACACCCCGGCTGTGGTGCATATTGATATGGTGGCGGGCAATGAAATTGAAGTAATGATTGCCGCAAAAGGTGGTGGTTCTGAGAATAAATCGAAGATGGCTATGTTAAACCCTAGTGACTCGATTGCTGACTGGATTGTTGAAACCCTCCCGAAAATGGGCGCTGGCTGGTGTCCGCCGGGTATGCTGGGTATTGGTATTGGCGGTACAGCAGAAAAATCTGCGGTATTGGCAAAAGAGTCGTTAATGGAGTCTGTCGATATCCATGAGTTGATTGAGCGTGGCCCGCAAAATGCAGAAGAAGAGCTGCGTTTAGAAATTTTCAACCGCGTTAACGCTTTAGGAATTGGTGCACAGGGTTTAGGTGGTTTAACAACGGTGCTGGATGTGAAAATTAAGTCACTACCGACGCACGCGGCCTCAAAGCCTGTGACCTTAATTCCAAACTGTGCGGCGACTCGTCACGTTCACTTTACGTTAGACGGCAGTGGTGCCGCAGACTTAGCGCCACCGAAGCTGGAAGATTGGCCCGATGTCACTTTTGAGCTGGGTGACGACGCTCGTCGTGTGAACCTTGATGAAGTGACGAAAGAAGATATTCAAGACTGGAAAATGGGCGAAACTGTGTTGTTGTCCGGTAAGTTGTTAACCGGTCGAGACGCGGCTCACAAGCGCATTAAAGGCATGCTGGATAACGGCGAAGAGCTTCCGGTCGACTTTAATAACCGCTTTATTTATTACGTGGGACCTGTCGACCCGGTGGGTGATGAAGTTGTAGGCCCGGCAGGTCCTACAACCTCTACGCGTATGGATAAATTCACTGACCAAATGTTGGAGGAAGCCGGTATTATTGGCATGGTCGGTAAAGCAGAGCGTGGCCCCGAAGCTGTGGAGAGTATTCGTAAGCACAAAGCCGTTTACCTGATGGCTGTTGGCGGCGCTGCCTATCTGGTAGCTAAAGCCATTAAAAAGTCCCGTGTGGTGGCTTTTGAAGACTTGGGTATGGAAGCTATTTACGAATTTGAAGTGGAAGACATGCCGGTCACCGTTGCTGTGGATAGCGACGGTCAAAACGCACATACTCAAGGCCCTGCAATTTGGAAAGCGAAAATTGCCGACCTCAATGAAAAATTAGGAGCTTAATTATGTCGCTGGCACTGTGGCAATGGATGGCAATAATTGGAGTGCCGGTTGTGACTGTAATTGCGGCGTTGTTGTTGCTTTGGCAACAGCAGCGCCGTTTGCGTTTACAGGCAGAACAACAAAATGCGGCACTGGAGCAAGACGCGGACATTCTTCGTGAGCGCGTCGATGAACTTCAGCTCGAAGTCTATGAAAAAGACAGCCGTCTGCGTGAAACTCTGGCTAGATCTGAGCATGAGCAGAAAACCGCAGAAGAAAAGCTGAACCTACTGAAGGTTAGCGAAGAACGGCTGACCCAGCAGTTTGAAAATTTAGCCAACCGTATTTTTGATGAGAAGTCTAAAGGGCTGCAGCAACATCATCAGCAGTCTTTGCAGGCAACATTAGAGCCGTTCAAACAGCAAATTGATGCGTTTAAAAAGCAAATCACCCAGCAATACACGGATGAAACCAAAGAGCGTTCTGCCTTAAAAAATGAAGTGATGTCGCTTAAGGACCTGAACCGCCAAATGGCGTCTGAAGCTGAGGCATTAACCCGGGCATTAAAAGGCGACACCAAGCAACAGGGCAACTGGGGCGAAGTGGTACTGGAGCGTATTCTGGAGCAGTCCGGGTTACGTGAAGGGCACGAGTATCAGACACAGGAGCATCACCGCGATGAAGACGGTAAGTCGTTCAAGCCGGATGTGATTGTGCATTTGCCGAATAAAAAAGACGTGATTATCGACTCGAAAGTCAGCTTGTCGGCCTACGAGCGGTACTTCAACTCTGATGACGATACAGAACGTGAACGGGCGTTAAATGAGCACGTTCAGTCGCTGAAGCAACACATAAAACAGTTGGGTAAAAAGAGCTACCATCAACTGGAAGGGTTGCGTACGCTGGATTATGTATTGATGTTTATTCCGATTGAGCCGGCATTTTTGCTGGCTGTTGATCGTGACCCGGAGCTTATCCGGCTGGCGCTGGACAACCAGATTATGCTGGTCAGCCCAACTAATTTGCTCGTTGCTCTGCGTACGGTGCATAACATCTGGCAGTATGAGTATCAGAATCAGAACGCTGAAAAAATAGCGACTGATGCAGCACGTTTGTACGACAAGTTCGTCGGCTTTGTGGAAGACCTGGAGAAAATTGGTAACGGCTTACAAACTTTGGATAACCGTTATCAGGAAGCCATGAAGAAGCTGAGTACCGGGCGCGGTAATTTAATTGGTCGGGTTGATAAGTTCCGTCAGATGGGTGTGCAAACCAATAAGCGGTTAAATCCGGATTACCTCGACTCCGACGAAACAAGTCAAGAAGGCATTGAGGCTGGTGGTACAGATAAGAAAGACGACTGAGCCAACGCTCAGTCGTTTATTTTCATTAACTTAATGCGCTGCGACGATAATGGTCGACCCATAACGAAGTTGCTCCACAAACCGCCAGCGGCATAATAATCAGGTTAATCAGCGGTATCATAGTCAGCACGGTTACCCCGAATCCAAAGCCCAGCGTTTTACCGCGTTGTCGGTGTAATTCAGAACGCATACGCGGAAACGACAGCTTATGATTGTCGAATGGGTAATCTAAGTATTGTATCGACATCATCCAGCAGACAAAGACATACCAAAGTACCTGTCCAATAACCGGAATAACCAGCGACAACAGAAAGAAACCGAGCGCCCGCGGAATGTAGTACATAAGTTTTTGCATTTCGCGTTTTAGCGTACGCGGAATATCTTTAAACAGACCCAGGAAACCCTCGTCGCCTAAGCTCTCGCCGCTTTCATAGCGTTCCACTTTTTCCGCCAAGAGTCCGTTAAAAGGGGCTGCAATTAAATGCATGATGGTACTAAAAATAAACGAGAAGAGCGCAATAATGGTAATAACCGCCAATGGCCATAAAATAAACTCCAGCCATTGGAAAAAGTCGGGCAGCCAGCTCATAAAGCGGTTCAGCCAATAGTCGACTTCGGCATATAGCCAACTGAAAGCAAGCGAGAACAGGATAAGGTTGGTCAGAATAGGCACCACAACATAGCGCCGCAGACCTTTGGTTCGAATAAGTTGTAAACCGCGTCCTATGTAAGCTAATCCCGAGTTGCTGTAGGCTGCTTTTTGCATGAAAACTCCAGAGCTTTTAATTTGCTTAGTATAATAAGGCAATACAATGGCAATGTGCGGGCTAAATTGTTACAAATGGCTACCGGATCTGCTAGAGTCTTGTGATAATAAACCGTCGTATTAAATTGATAATAAAAACAACTGAATGCGCCTAAAACACATCAAATTAGTTGGCTTCAAATCCTTTGTGGATCCAACCAAAGTTCCCTTTCCTGACCAAATGACCTGCGTCGTCGGTCCGAACGGCTGTGGCAAATCCAATGTGATTGATGCCGTGCGCTGGGTGCTGGGTGAAAGTTCAGCAAAAAACCTGCGTGGCGATGCCATGAGCGACGTGATTTTTAATGGCTCCAGCGCCCGTAAACCGGTTTCTCAGGCCAGTGTTGAACTGGTCTTTGATAACAGTTCGGGGCGCATTCAGGGCGAGTACGCGGCATTCAATGAAATTTCTGTTAAGCGCCTGGTGACCCGTGACGGCCAGTCTAATTACTTTTTGAACGGCAGTCGTTGTCGTCGCCGTGATATTACCGATTTATTTCTGGGAACCGGTCTGGGTCCGCGCAGTTACGCTATTATTGAGCAGGGCATGATTTCCCGCCTGATTGAATCACGTCCGCAGGAACTGCGCGTTTTTATTGAAGAAGCCGCAGGCATTTCAAAATACAAAGAACGTCGCAAAGAAACTGAAAACCGGATGCTGCATACGCGCGAGAACCTTGAGCGCTTGAGTGACGTTCGCGAAGAGCTGGGTCAACAGTTGGAGAAGCTGGAGCGTCAGGCCGCGGCTGCCATCCGTTACAAGGAATTAAAAGCTAGTGAGCGTAAATTTAAAGGTGAACTGCAAGCTCTGCGTTGGCTGAAACTGGATAATCAACGACAGCAGTTGCAGGCGCAATACGCCGAACAGCAAACCGAACTTGAACGCTGGCAGGCACAGCAAAGTGGTGATGAGCGCGGCGCCATTGAGCTGAAAGAGCAGGCAGAAGAAGCGCGCGATAAGGTCGAACAGTCGCAGGAACAAATGTTTTCAGTGGGCAATGAAATTACCCGTATTGAGCAAACTCTGAAACATCAGCAGGAACTAAAAGAGCAGCGCAGCCAGCGACAGCAGCAGTTAAACGAAGAAATAGAGCAGCTTAATGAGCAGTTGGCGGATGATCGCCTGCAAAGAGAACAACTGGAAGAACAGCAATTGATGCTGGAGCCACAGCTGGAGCAGGTTGAAGAACAGCTTGAAAGGGTTTCAGAACAGTCTCAGCAAGCCAATGAGCAATGGCGTCAGTGGCAGCAGCAACAAAGACAGCAGCAACAACAGCAACGCGATGTCGAAAAACAGCAACAGCAGGCGCAACTTAAGCTGCAGGAGCTGAAACAGAGCCAACAGTATGCTTTGCAACAAGTGGAGCAATTTCACAGCCAGCAACAAGAGTTGCAGCAACAGGAGCAAGCATTATCTGTTGACGAGAACGAACAGGCTCTGGTGGAACTAAAACGTCAGTTGGAGCAGGAAGAAACTCGGTATCAGCAGAGTAAGCTGCAACTGCAGACTCTGCAACAAGCATTTAAAGATCAGCAGCAACAGCACCGACAGAATCAGCAGCAACAAGATAAAGCTCAGGCTCAGTTAACCGCCATTGAGCAACTGCTGGAAGGGAAGCAAAATAACGACAGCCGCAGTGAAAAATGGTTACAGGAAAACTATCCAGACAGCCTGAAGGTCAGGGAATTACTTCAGGCTGAAAGTGGCTGGGAAATGGCGGTTGAACAGCTAGCTTATGACTGGCTGGATGCCGTGGTTCTGGAACAAGCGCCGGAAGAATTAGAAGCGGTTTCTGGGGTGAAGCTGGTGTGGCCTGTAAGTGGGCAAGAACCTGAAAGCTGGTCTCTGGCCAGTAAAGTCAATGGTCCGCTACGTTATTGGGCGCCGTTGCAGCAGTGTCTGGCTATTGAACAGGATGCTAATGCGGAGCAGCAATTGCAAAAAAGCAACGCCAGTTTTGCGGTATCGAAAGCAGGCAACTGGTATTGGCAGGACGGTTTTATCGCGGCTCGTGTTGATGAGGATAACAGTGTTCTTCATCTGCAGACGCAGCGCCAAAACTTACTAGAACAACTGGAGGTGCTGGCTTCCAGGTTGTCTGAGAGTGAAGCGCAGCTGGAGCAAACTCAGACGCAGGTTGAACAGGCGCAAGAGCAGTTGGAGCAGGTTCAGCTGCAGGTCCAGCAGGTTCGTAACGAGCAGGGTAAAGTTGAAGAGCGGCTGCAGTGGAACTTACAGCAGGCCGAGCAAATAAAGCAGCAGTTAACGAGCCTGCAAGATAAGCAGCAAGAGCAACGACTGCATGCAGAAAATGCCTCTGAGCAGCAACAGCAAATTGAAATGCAGTTGGAAGAGTTTGAACTGTTATTGGAGCAAACGGAGCAGGTTGATGAAGACTACGGTGAACAACTGGAGTCTAAAGTTCGTGCCGAAGATGAGCAGTTACAGCAGTTGCGCAGTCAACAGCAGCAGATGACGCTGCAACAGCAGAATTTGCAGGCTCAGGCCGCACAGTTGCAGAAATTACTGCAACGCAGTGAACAACGCTACCAGCAACTTTTGCAGGAACGAAATGAGCAGCAGACTGTAGACACGGATGAAAATGAAAGTGCACTCGATGAACAGTTAACCGAGCTGCTGGATAAGCGTGGTGAAGTTGCGGAACAATTGCAGGAGCAACGCCAGCAATTGTCGCGGTTAGAGCACGACTTACAGCAAATAACTCAGGGACAATCTGCAATTCAGGTCAAAATAGGGCAGGCCAAAGAGGCAATGCAGAGCACTGAAATTGAGCAGGTTAAATTGCAGGAACGCAGTCAGGCAGTGTTGGAAACGCTGGCTGAAACAGGCCTTAAATTGAAACATATACTGGAGGAACTCTCCTCCGACGCTGACGAAAAGCAGTGGCAGCAAGAGCTGGAGTCAATACAAAATAAAATAAAACGCTTAGGGGCAATTAACCTGGCGGCAATTGATGAAGCCGAAGCGCAAAGAGAACGTAAACAGTACCTCGACCAGCAAGTGGATGATCTATCATCGGCGTTAGACACTTTAGAAGCGGCGATTCGTAAGATTGATAAGGAAACGCGACATCGGTTTAAAACCACTTTTGACGCGATAAACCATGATTTACAAATTCTGTTTCCGAAAGTTTTTGGTGGTGGCAGTGCCACGCTCGAACTTACCGATGATGACTTACTGGAAACAGGGGTTACCATCATGGCAAGGCCACCGGGCAAGAAAAACAGTACAATTCATTTGCTTAGCGGTGGAGAAAAGGCACTGACCGCATTATCATTGGTATTCGCGATATTTCGCTTGAATCCGGCACCTTTTTGCCTGTTAGATGAGGTTGATGCGCCATTAGATGATGCCAACGTAGGACGTTTCTGCCGTTTGGTGAGTGAAATGTCGGAATCGGTGCAATTTATTTATATCAGCCACAATAAAGTGGCAATGGAAATGGCTACCCATCTGGCAGGGGTAACAATGCAGGAAGCGGGCGTTTCGAGATTGGTAGCGGTTGATGTTGAACAGGCTGTGGCGATGACAGACGCCGGATAACAAAATAAGCTTGATGGAGCAAAAATGGGCAGTTTACAAATAACCCTCAGTATTCTTGGGATCCTGGCAATCGCAGGTATTGTTGCGCATGGCGTATGGAAGATACGTAAAGGTAACCAGCAACAACGGCAGCGTGAACAACGGGTTGCAGAGAATCGTCAGCAGCAATCGTCCGGTTTTGATGACGATGGCATTGGCGAAGTTCGGATTTTAAAGAAAGAGAGTTCAGATGACGGCTACATCCATGACCAAGCCGTTGAACCAAAAGCAAAAACATCGTCGCACAGTAATGTGAGAACACAGGACAATGATGCCGACGCTGTCGAGCAAATGTCGATGGACCTTAGCAATGATGACGATATGTCCGATTCATTACCCTCTATGCGAGTCAGCAATGATGAAACCGTTGAAGTAGAGCAAACTGAGCTTAAGTTTGATGGGGATGTTGCCTCAGAGCCGGATGACTCTTATAAAAGTGCAGCCGAACAGAGCTCTGTGCATGAGTCAGCGCTTGAGGCAGAACCCGAACCAGAAGTCAGTGCAGATACGAATGATGATTTTGAGTCAGCTCCGGAAGAAGTTATTGCGTTACATGTTAAAGGGCCTGTACAGGGCGCCGTATTGCTGCAAATGATGACCGAGCTGGGCTGTAAATTTGGAGAACTAGGTATTTTCCACCGCTATGAAAATACCGCAGGCACAGGACCAATGATTTTTAGTGTCGCCAACATGTTCAACCCAGGCACGTTTGATTTGGATAACATGGAAAACTTTGAAACCGACGGCGTGGCGTTTTTTATGGCCTTACCCATGAAATTTGACGGTCAGCAGGCCTTTAATATGATGTTGAATGCGGCTAAAAAACTCGCTACCGAAATTCCTCAGGGACAGGTTCTGGACGGCCAGCGTCAATTATTGACCCGCCAGTCGATTCACGAAGCACGCCAGCGTATTCGAGAATTTGAACGTAAACACTCAGCTTAATTACAGGTCCTTATGAATCAGTCTGTTCACCAGCGCATGCAAGAGCTGGAGCAATTACTTAATCGTTACAACCGGGAATATTATGAGAATGACGAACCGTCAGTGCCGGACGCTGAATATGATCGTCTTTTTCGGGAACTGAAAACTCTGGAAACTGAGCATCCGGATTTAAAAAACGCCCAGTCTCCTACTATGAAAGTAGGTGGTAAGCCCTTAGGTCAATTCAGAAGTGTTCAGCACGAAGTTCCCATGTTGTCACTGGATAACGCTTTTTCTGTCGATGAGTTTGAAGCTTTTAGCAAGCGCGTTGAACAGCGGCTGGATACCAATCAAACCGTAACTTTTTGTTGTGAGCCTAAGCTTGATGGTGCTGCGGTCAGTTTACTGTATGAAAATGGCCTGTTAGTGCGTGGCGCAACCCGTGGCGATGGACAAAGCGGTGAAGATATCACCGAGAACGTTAAGACCATACGCAATGTGCCGTTAAAGCTCTCTGGTAACGTCCCAGAGCGACTGGAAGTACGGGGTGAAGTGGTTATGCCATTGGGGGCATTTGAGCGCTTTAATGAGCAGGCCCGGCTGCGCGATGAAAAGGTCTTTGCTAATCCGCGGAATGCGGCGGCAGGCAGTTTACGCCAGTTAGACTCCAGAATTACCGCAAAACGTCCTTTGCACTTTTATGCTTACAGTCTGGGGTTAATATCAGAAACCACACAACTTCCCGACAGTCACCACCAGCGCTTGCTGCAACTGAAAGACTGGGGGTTACCGGTGAATATTGAAATAAAGACGGTAGACTCCGTGCAGGGTTGTGACGATTACTATGAAGCTATTTTAGCCCGTCGGGATACCTTAAACTACGATATTGATGGCGTAGTTTTTAAAGTGGACTCTATTCGTCTGCAACAGGACTTAGGCTTTGTCGCACGGGCGCCGCGCTGGGCTATTGCGCGTAAGTTTCCCGCGCAGGAGCAACTGACAACCATTACCGGAGTTGACTTTCAGGTTGGCCGTACCGGCGCGATAACGCCAGTAGCGCGTCTAGAGCCGGTTAATGTGGGCGGCGTTACAGTATCTAATGCCACTTTACATAATGCCGATGAAATTGAACGACTGGGCGTACGTATTGGCGACTGTGTCAGTATTCGCCGCGCGGGCGATGTGAGTGTCACCCTGAATTTAACTGTTTCAAATAGAGCTCAATCAGACTTTCAAATGGCAGCATAGGTGTAGCAGTAATGTCTAATTATAAATTTAACGATAACCAAATCGCCATTATTGAGAAACTGGAACTTAATTCAGATTTATCTGACATAGAGAAGCTCTTCTCTATAAACCATCCTAGCGCTGAACAGTTGGAAACACTGCTTAAAGTCGCTAACGCTCTTTACAGATCTGGTCATCCTATTATTGAGGACAAGGTTTACGACGATTATTTGGATGATTTCAAAACTTTAGATCCTGACAACCCATTCCTATCAAATGTAGAACCCGAAGTTTTAATAGATAGCAAGACAGTTCGCTTACCGAAGAAAATGCTGTCGACTGATAAGGCTTATTCTTTCGAAGAAATAAAAAAATGGACTGAAAGAATTAAGAAGGCTGCTTCGGAAATCGATTTTGACCAAGAGTCAATAGAGATAAAGGTTACCCCAAAGCTGGATGGTTATGCTGCATATGATGATGGCACGAGACTTTATACCCGTGGGGATGGAACAAGAGGTCAAGATATTACTCGTGCATTTAAGCGAGGATTAAAAGTTGCAAATAATGCGGGAAGAGGTTTAGGCCCTGGCGAAATCGTAATCAAAAAGAGTTATTTCGACAAAGTGTTGAGTGACAAGTTTGAGAACTCTCGAAATATCCAGGCAGCGATTATTTCTGAAAAGAAAGTCGATGAAGATGTTCAAAAGGCAATTGATGATGGTGCTTGTGTTTTCTACCCATTTTCTGAATTAACCAAGTGGGTAGGTAGTATTGATAAGTTATTGTCAGACTTCGAGAGTATTTTTGAAAAAATCTGGAATGCAGTTGATTTTGATATCGATGGATTAATTTTGGAGTCAACGAATTCGCTGCTCAAAGAGTACATGGGTGCTACGAGAAAGTTCCATAGGTGGCAAATCGCATTTAAAGTGAATACTGAATCAGCAGAAGTGGAAGTATTAAAAGTCGTTCCTCAAACTTCGAGAACAGGACGAGTTACACCTGTTGCCGAATTACTCCCGACTAAACTTAGTGGAGCTACTTTAAGTAGAGCGACGGTTCATCATTATATGATGGTGAAGACAAACGGAGTAGGGCCTGGCGCAGTCATTAAGCTAGTTAGAAGTGGTTTGGTCATTCCAAAAATTGAAGCGGTTATTCATCCTACCGAGCCTGAATTGCCTAAGAGTTGCCCAAGTTGCAATGCCCGTCTTATTTGGGAAGGTGACCACCTAATTTGCCCAAATAAATCAGATTGCCCTGCTCAAACAGAAAATACTTTGATTCATTTTTTTAAGACCCTAGGTAATGTAGATGGTTTTGGGCCTAAGGTAGTTAAAAGAATCACCAATTACGGTATTAAGCATATCCATGAAATTTACCAGATACCCAAACATGAATTTGTTGCGTTCGGATTTGGGGATAAGACCTCGCAGAACCTCGTAGATCAACTTAAAGCAAGCAGAGAAATTGAAATTGAGGATTGGAGGTTTCTTGCTGCTTTCGGAGTAAGTCGTCTTGCTGAAGGTAATTGCGAAAAATTGCTTCAGCATCATTCCATAGTAGAGCTCTTCGAAGTATCGGTTGAGGAAATGGTTAAAATTGATGGCTTCGCACAACTGAGTGCTGAGGCTATTGTCGAAGGCCTAGCAAACGTTAAAGAAGAATTTTTTAAGGTCTATCAGCTTGGATTTAACTTAAGCATTACACCAAAGCTGTCTGAAAGAGAAAATTCAGATTCACCTATTGCTGGGGCAGTTGTTGTTTTTACCGGTTCCATGCAACAAGGCTCTCGTAATGACATGGAAAAGCACGCAAAATCACTCGGGGCTAAAGTTGCAAAATCAGTCACTGGAAATACTAAATACTTAGTGGCAGGTGACAAAGTTGGTGAAACAAAAATTAATGCAGCGCGTGACAAAGGTGTTACCGTGCTGACTGAACAAGAATACCTTAACTTAATTAGATAATGTTATGCTAAGTGACGGTTCTCCAATAAAAAATCCACAAGGATGATGATTTTGGGCATGATAAAGCCCTTAAGAGGGACATGCCATGAAATCAAAATATTTTTTTGTCGAACAGGCCGCTTCCGTAATTATTCAGCGTGAAGTCGGACTGTCGATAGCCAGATTTGCCCTTAGAATGGGCGTAGCTCAGGGTACTTTGTGTACCTGGAAGAAAAAGTATTTAGGGCTTGAGTTAGATCAGGTTCGCGAACAGAAAAAGCTGTGTGAAGACATAGTTGCGACAACGGAAAAATCCTCCAGCGTATTACAGCGCAAGAAAGTAACATCAAAACCTATCGGGGAATTGGAAGGTTTGGTGATTACGTCTTATGGTGGGGTGTAATTTTGAAGTTATTACATCTTACAGAGACGGATATGTCAGATTTTGACCCATCCGCTAAAGGCAAAATTTTCTCAATAGCCATTGAAATTTCTAACTTAGAACAGCGTGTTAAAGAAATGATGGCTGTAGCCCTTGATACTAGCTGGCTTGATGAGCTCGATGTAATTGACCGAATGGGTTATGAAGCACGCTCTAGAAGAACTAGAGATAAGATCACTAATGAAATATTGAACAATGTAGAATCCGAAATTTCCGAAGATTTCGGTGAGTATCTGGTTTCTGATGTTGCACAGACCTCACTAAAGCTGCACTTAGCTCACATTCGACTGCCTCTAGCTGAATTCATTAAAGAGAAAATTTCAGGTAATCCAGGCTTTGATTTCCATACTGAATCCCCTGCGGCATTGATTGCTTTTGGTGAAGCGAAATATAGTGGGGTGAAAAACGCTCATGGCAGAGCTCTTAGTCAGATCAGAGATTTTATTGCCGAAGAAAAAGACATTCAGGAACTCCCTGACCTAAGAAATTTTGTCACGGAAGCCGCTATACAAAATGCAGCTGCTGGCTATAAGTCATACAGCGCGGCGTTTTCCATCACTTCTGACGACTTAGTTGAGATAATGGACAATGCACTTAAGTCACAACATATAAAGTCATTATTGCAATATGAGGCAATATATTTGATAGGAGTTAAGGTAAGTGCTTAACAATATCATTCAAGGAGTTGGTATACGAAAAATCTTAGAAAGATCAATTGGAGAGTTTCATGAAAATGGCCCAGTTGATTTGGGCATTTTGGAAAAGCTGAGCTTAATAAAAATTTTTCATCCAGATATTTTCGCTGAATACGAGTCAAAAATTTTAAGTGTTATGGGGTTGTTTTATAAACTGGATGAGCCTAAATCATTCCTTGAGTCTATCTACCAAAATTTGGGAGGTACGATTGAGGACAAGTTTGGTAAGCAGTACACACCCATGCAGGCTAGCGCTTTTCAATCTATATCCTCGAAACGATTTTACTCTTTTTCAGCTCCTACAAGTACGGGTAAGTCGCACTTATTCCGAGATTTAATTCAAGAAGAAGAGTTCGATATTGTTATCGTGGTGCCGTCTCGTGCATTGATTGCCGAGTTTTACTCTTCAGTGACCGACCTAGTAAGCAAAGAAGTTTTAGTCCTACAGTTTGTTGAAAACATAAACCAACACCACACCGAAAGGCGGATTTTTATTATAACTCCGGAGCGAGGCGTGGAGCTATTTAAATACGTTGATGTATTTGATGTTGGACTTTTCTTATTTGATGAAGCCCAAATCTCTGAGGAGCCAATAAGAGGCATATCATTTGATGCTTTTGTCAGAAGAACAGAAAAAGCTTTTCCTGAAGCAAAGAAGGTATTTGCGCATCCATTTATTGCCAATCCAGAAGCTCAATTGTTAAAACATAATTTTATCAAGGATTCGGATTCAAAAAACTTTAAACAAAGTAATGTTGGGAAAGTCAATTTATCTAGGAACGAAGATGGAACCCTCGATTACTTTTCCCCAAACTTCGAATCAGACATAGTCGCATGTGAAACCGATGTTGTTCGAGAAACACTAATTAATGGAGGCACTGCTCTTATTTACATTTCAAAGAGCAAAATTTTCAATGGCGGTCACATTGAGGGCTTTGGTGAATATATTGAGCTATGCCCATTCGTAAAAAGCAATAATGCACTGGTAATAATCGAACTATTAAAGAAATACATTGGAGCGTCAGACGGGCAATTTGGAAAACAATCCTCTTTCCTAACCCTAATGGAGCGGGGTGTTGTCGTGCATCATGGGTCTATGCCGCTCAAAGCAAGACTTTTGATTGAACAATTCGTTCGTGACGGGCATGCAAAGATTTGTTTTGCAACGGCCACCTTGGTACAAGGTATAAACATGCCTTTTGACTGCGTGTGGATAGACAATTTCCACAATATGCGAGATTTAACACTTAAAAATTTAATTGGCCGAGCAGGAAGAACCACCTTACGGAAAGGCTACTTTGATTATGGTTATACAATAATTAATAGTAAGAATGTGGCAACTTTCATTGAAAGAGTTAATTCGCCCACAACACTAAAGCAAGAATCGAAGTTAGATGATGACTCGAAAAATATACCAGAGGATTTCTCTGACCTAGTAACGGCTATAAAAACTGATACGTTTGATGATGAGCTACACCTTACTGACTCCCAAGTGCAGCGATTGACAGAGTCAAATTTAGAAGCTGACTTACAATTTATATTGGATAAGTTAATAGATGGCGATAAGACAATAGGTGGTCATCAATATTATGAAATTGAGGATTACGATCGTAAGAAAATAAAAGATAAACTTAAAAACGTTTATATCACCCACCTTAGACGAACGTCTTTAACTCAAGCTGAACAAACAATTTTGAGCGCATCAATCCCCCTTTTGCTTTGGAGAGTTCAGGGAAAATCGTTTAGCGAAACTTTATCGCTGAGGCATTCATACTTAACAAATCGGGACGAAAGGCGGGCTCTACAGCGGAAGTTGAGAAAAAAACTGATTACACAAGAAGAATATAACGTTGAGTTTAATAAAATAAAAATAAAATACTCAGCTAGAGCAGAGAGTTTACCAAACATAGATGCCAGAGCTTTTCCTTTATTTGGGCGTGGTACATCGGTAAAAGAATTTGATTATGACTTGTTAGTTTATGATACATACGATTATTTAGATAAAGTTATTAGTTTGTCGTTAGCAGATCCTCTATGTGCGGCTTTGACCATTTATTACGAGAAAACTCAAGATGAACGAGCTAAGGTATTTAAAAACTTTATTCGTTACGGTACAAACGATGAAGTTGAAATTTGGCTGTTAAAATATGGCTTTGACCCAGAGGATACAGAGTGGATCAGCAAGTACGTTCATCATATTGACGAGAACGGGATTATCTTTGTTGATGATTTGAGCGAGCTTAATGAGGAACAGCGTTCCATCTTGGAAAGATATATTTATTAGCAACCAACAAGTTATCGGTTGAATGCAGTGACAATCAATTTTTTCGGCTTATGTACTTCCTACAATAATTGGTGGCTCAAAGCATTGGAATTACTTTGAGTGATTTGCATGAAGGGCTTAAAGCTTTAGGTATGGGCGTTTTTTCGGTGTACGTAATCAGAACTGGTATTTTTACTTTGTAGTGAAACACTTAAAGCTATGTGTAAGCGCAAGAGGCTTTTTCTCATGGATTATCTAATCTGGCCAAATATTGCTGAAGAAAACACCTCGCAAAGTGGCTTAGGGAATTGTTCGCGTTTATGGTTGCTCGGATAAATTAAAGCTTGTAAGGTCAGTAGGATAAGAAAACATCGTCAAGGTTATCAGACATACTGTGAGAGCAAGTTGCCTTGAGTTATTACAGCGATAGTCATGCGGTAAACCAGGCAGCAAGTCAGCCAACTTCGCGTTTCCAGTGTCGAATACAGTAAGCCGGAGTCGATTATTTAGGCGCTCAAATCAGGAGGAATATGGATCCGGTCATTGACGATACTAGACGCATAGTTGCCACCCTTGCGAATCTTTTTCGACGGGAAAAGCTAGCCGCTGAATTCCAAGTTTTGTCCCAAGGTAACTGTATTATTGAAATTAGTGGTTATGACAACTGGGATGGAGGAACGAGCATCTACGGCTTATATTGCCGCGTTCCTATCGATTTATATTCCAATATTGAGCTAGTGATAGAAGGGGTCGAGCAAAGTATAAGAAACAAGGCAGAGATTTTGTTTCGATCTTACAGCCAAGCACGGATTGACGAAGTGGTTGTTTCACCAGAGCTGACTGAGGATATTCAAGGTAAAGCCTACAAAGTAATTCACGAGGAGCTGCTGAGTAAACTTGAGCTTCAGAAAAATCTGATGGTTTCCGTTTCAACCGGTGGAGCCAGAATTCAGAGTGTAAACATGGAGTATCAGTCAAGATATTCTGAAATAGCAGAAGGTTTACGAGAGAGAAACTTAGCAAACCCAATTTCTTTTCCTGACTTGTGGCAGTGGTACGGGAAATGGAGCGAAGGCTCACTTCCAACATATCAGTCTAGAAGAGAATACTTAGGAAAAATGTTCGATCCTCTAATCGAGACGGTTAAGGGGATGAAGTCTCAAATAATTAATCCTGTTTTCGATGATCCGACAGGTTGGGTGCGAGTAGATCGTAGTATGGGCGAGATAAAAATCCGATTGGCGCAGGCCTCAACAGAAGAGCAGTATCAAGGCGTTGGGTTACTTGCCCGTGAAACTTTGATTTCTGTTGCTCAAGCTGTTTACGACCCAGAGCTACATTCCAGCAAAGAAGAAATCTCTCCGTCTAAAACTGATGCAAAGCGAATGATCGATGCTTATGTATCTGCAATAATCCCTGGTAAGTCGAATGAAAATATACGGCGTCATGCTAGAGCTTCACTGGATCTAGCTAACGATCTTACGCACCGGCGTACGGCCGATTTTAGGTTAGCGGCGTTGTGTGCGGAAGCCACGAATGCCGTTGTTAATGTTCTAAGCGTAATCTCTGGGCGACGAGACAGAGATTGAAGATTTTAAGAGTACGCTTAACGTGGAAGCTCTGGACAGGCCACTGTTGTATAGCTTTGGATCCTATATTGAGGCATTTTAACTCCAGCGTCATGTGGTGGTAGGTAGTCGAATTTGGGGATAGCTCTACGGGGGTTTGCGGCAATCTTTAGAGTCTCTGTTGGAATTGCATCGCTCTATTTATTCGAATTTCAAATGATATCAGGGCTTCTATTCAATCGCATAATGCTATAAATATATTCTCAGGACTAGTGATGTTCCTCCTTGGGTCCCCGCGACTTAAGCGAGGGGAGCTTTTGAAGCTCCGAAATCGTTTCCAGAAGTGAAGCGAGCGTTTCTTTGTCATTCATTTCCTTCAACTTATAGCAGTCAGCTATTTTAAATATTTTCTGAAGTCTAATTTTAACTGGTGTTGACTCCTTGCAGTTATCGCTTTGTTCAGATGAGTCTGGGGAATTGATTTCACTTGCCAAGTGAACATATCTCGACAATGTGTCATTCGACGCGTGCATGGTAATTTTACGGCAAGCGGTAGCAGCTACTGTTAAAATGTTCTGGAAACTGCCAGCAGCTGACAGTTTTCGTAGCTCCTTGGCCACAGTCAATGTTATGAACCTGTGGCGGAAAGAGTGATTCGTGATATGTCTCAAGTCCCGACAGTATTTACTCCCGTTGATAACTTTTTTTGCGTAGTTTTTTAGGTAGGAAGCTTTCAGTTCTGCTCCGCTTCTTGAGTCCACGAAAATGGAATCGTGAGTAATATTCGGGAAAGTTCGCTCTATGAGGTTTATGTGCCAAAGTATAATTTGGAGATCATCCTGCGACACTCTGACTTCGCGTGTTCTCCCTCGGTATTTGCCCTTCATAATTGGGATATCTCTAATGACAGGGGCCTTATTAGGATCCAAAAGGGATTCGGCGGCTTTTTTTATCGATGACCGACTTATTTTATGAACTTCAGTAATTCTAGACCCAGTAATCTCCAGCAGTGTTGTGAACGCCTGCCATCGACTAAGCAAGAACTCATCGATCTCAGGGTGAAAAGTCGTACAATTGATCGCATCTAGCCATTTTTCTAATTCATAATCTCGGATGTATTCTATCCCTGCATCGTTATGAATAAGCCCTTCAAGGCAATGATGTGTCAGATATGTTATCTCGCGGTTTCCTTTCTTAAACTTCTTTTCTCCCATGTGTACTTTGTAATCAGACGTCGCGTCGCTCTCAAGTGTCGCCAAAATAGCTTCTGGATGGAGGTCAGAAACGAAAGATATGTACTGAAGAGCAAGTCTGACATGAGAGATGATTGTCGAGTCTGTTATGCCCCTATCTTTGAGGCAGTCAACGAATTCGTAGAGGGCGCTATCATCCACCTCTCGAACAGTAAGGTTTTCATCCTCCAGAAATGAGCAGAATATGTTTAAGCTATAAGCTTTTTTTACGACCGTGGGAGCAAGAGGTTTGATGTTATAGACCTTAGGACCACCCCCGATTTCGGTTAAAAAAGCGTTGGCAGTCCAGTTAAACTGGCCTCCTTTCATCAAGATGAGGGGAAGTTCGCACGCACCACGATCTGCTAGTCTCTTGTTCGTTACAAGGAAGCTCAAATCTGGTGCTTTAGCGATTGCGACTTTTGACATTATTTAACTTGCCAGAGTCGTTTTTTTCCAAGCACTCGTGCCTGTTCTAAAATTAATGACCGGAATGATTCGTCCGCTTGCTTATCCTCTTGGTAATTATCGATGACTTGAAGATATGCGCGGTAGACTTCGGCCAAGGCAATCTTTAAATCTTCATTCTCTTTGCGGAGCATGGAAAGAGCGTCATCGTCATGATTATGAAGGTATTTAGAGCTCTTAGAGTTTTGTTTGACGGCAAGGTTGTTATTTGCTCTCTTCAACGACTTTCGGAGAACCTTGAGTGCCTGCGCATTATGCTCTGCGAAGGCTGTATTTCGAGAGAATGATAGGATATTGCTTAGTTTATCGTCGCTCCATTTGTACACTGAAGCTTCAGAAATATAGTTGCCCTTCAATTCGAGGCTTGACGGAACTTCATCAATGGTTTTTACCAAATTAATTGCCTCAGCCTTAGCGAGCATGGACCTTGTTATATCACTTTTCCTTTTCCGAATTCGATCAGACGTTTGACCAGGTTTGAACTTGGACATTAATGGCTTTCCTCGGATTGAGTAAAGTAAAAGAAGACGTCATCACCATCGATCTTGTGGAAGCGCACTTGTTGTTTGGTCTTAGCTTTATGCTTTTCAATGAGTTCGCGAACCAAAGGTTCGATAACAGTGGTAACGCTGGAAGATTGCCTCGCTTTCCTAACAATTTTCTGGATTTCTTCATCTGCGTTTATTGGTTTATGGACTGAAGAGGCAATCTTTGCAATTGTCGATTCTGCTTCGTCAATCCATTCGTCGGTGGGGGAAACCTCAGCGTAGTGAAATGTTTGGTCTAAGCCAGCATGCCCCATAAACCAAGATAGCTCTTCTAAACCTGAGTCCTGGGTGAATTTGAAATATAAAACAGCAAAGAAGCGGCGAAATTGGTGAGGTCTTGGATACCATCTCCTTCGCCCGATTAGAGGCGACTGACTCCAGTCCGTGAACTCTGACAAGTAGGCATATATTGTGTCGCCAGAAATGGGTTGTAAGTGGACTTTTGCGTCATTAGTTCCCTTAAATAATAGGGAAGTAGTGAGTGAGCGTGGGGTAATGCTTCTGCTGAATAAAAATGACTCAGAATCTTCTGCAAAGAGACCTCTTCTGTCTTCGATCTCACTGGAAAACGAAGCGAATTCAAGCCCATAATCATAGATGAGATCTGGAATCGGGCGGTGAACCTGCTCAAGTTGCCATCGTTCGGAGCTTTTTGGAATTCGTAGCACGATATCGAATAATCCGTCCATTGGCGATTGTACAAAGCAGTCTCTGGATAAACCTAAAAGTGAGCTTATCCTCGCGCTGGTGAACGTGGCTAAGAGCGTAAAAACCGCAGCAGTGTATAAACGTGTCGCCTTATAAAAAAAGAGCTTGTTATCCACCTCTCCATGCTCGTCTGGCTCTATGAAAGGAAAACAGGAGACTTTCAATTCATTGAGTGCATCAGGAAGGACGGTTTTTTCGAAAAGTTCTTTTTGGATACTTGAAAATGATTTCTGGTATTCGTTAACCCCAATAAAACCCAAGAGAGTCTTTTCGGCTCTGGTGAAATTTGCAAAATACTCCCGCAGTGCTTCTCCATATTTTCGACAAAAGGTTAGTGAGGAAGAGATGGCGTGGAAACAAACATGAGCTGGAATGAGTGCAGTTTTTTGAGTTCTAAGCATGTTTTCAAAAATTAATTCACCTCCTGCAAAAAGGTTCATTGAAGAGTGGGGGAATTTATACACCTGGCCCGGCCGAGCTGTAAAAAGCGCTTCTAGTTTGGAGATTTCGTTAGAAATCGTTTTTTCAGTTGGCAATAAGTGCTCTTCTACATCAAATGAATTTCTATGCGCGTCTTGATGCTGTTTTTTATATTTTTGCATTGCCTGAAAGTCTTGGTGACTATCTTCTAAAAATCCGATTAATTTTCCTTTCAGAGATAGAAAACCTCTTGAGCTGAGGTTGAATTTAAACTTAACCTCATCCCAATCAATTTGGCTTCTAGATTTGTATCGACCCAATATATGTTCAAGAGCTTGGCTAAACACTTGTTCTCCGACTTGAAAATCTAATAAGTAACCCTTTAGGTGATCAAAGCGAATTTGGGAAAGCAGCTTTATCTTTGGCTTATTGAGTTTTGAATTTACTTCGTTAGCATGCCTAATGAGATGACATATAGAATTAAGGACACTTGCAATTCGTTTCGGTCTTGTTATTTTTCCTTTCGTATCCAGGTAAAGCAAGCTATTCTGAATATCCTTTAAAAGGTGCTTATTTGCTGGGTCAGTTAATAACGAATTTTCTGAAACGGGCTTTGAGAATGTTATTGTTCGAGCCAGATTTAGGTCACTACTGTAATCTACTTCGATACCGACGACTGCGACCTTCCATATTGTGTCGTATACGTCGTTATTGATCATCCAGGATGGCTTGGCGTAGTGAAACTCAGACGGATTTTCAATGATTTCGTTTGAGTCATTAATTTCTTTTAAGGGGTTGATTCCGGTTCTTTCCATTTCAAATGTCTCCTGCTTCTTTTAATTGTTTTTCCGCCTGCCTCAAGAGCTGTTTCATTATTACTGGACCTTCAGCGATTTTTTGGATTGCAGCTCGACAATGATGTTTAAGTGCTTCGTCGTTTCCGTGGTTTAGATATTTAAGTGCAAGCTTGATATTTCTGAGCGAAACGCAGAAATATATTGGGGGCTCTTCCGTTGCGCTTTCGTCAAATGAGGTTAGTGCTTGATGGAGTCTCCCTCCCATATGAGGGTAGGAAAATGCTGTTTTAAGATCTAATTCGCGGTCAGAAGAGGCTTTCCTGAAGCCTTTTTCTGGTACCTGTTCGTTCGCAACGCTCATGAACAATAATATGTTCTGAAAAGATCGTATTTTTGAACGATAAACTAGTTCCGAGAGGTAGGGAGGTATGTACCGATGGAGAGTCGTTTTAACAGTGTTTCCAAGGTAGGCTGCCGTTTTTAAAGCGTTACCGTTAGAGGTCAGATAAATCCACACACCTTTGCTTGTTCTAATTTTCTTGAGTGAAGCGAACTTCAGACCAGGGTACTTTAAAGCAACATGATCTCTCATCTGATTAAATTCATTCTGAAAGCTTTCGGGCTTTGGTCTTACTAACGATTGTGTGGTTTTACAGAGCCAGAGGTCGTTCTGCTGAGTGCTCGCTCTGCATCGCTCTGTCATGTTGAGGGCCATTTGCAAGCAGACGGCAGCATTAATCTTATGTTCCTCGATCGAGCTGAGCTCCTTCAGAGTCCCTGATGCGTGAGCCGATCTCGACCGGCGAGCCCGAGGTTTTGAAGCCTTTATTCTTACTGATCCATTATCGGTTACCTGAACGAACTCATGCCCACGGCCATCTGTAGAAACTTTAACTTTGTAAAGTGAGTAAGGATTTATTCCCAGTTCCTCGATGATAATGACCTGCATCGCCGAGGCAACTGCAACAGTTAGTGCCAGATGAGCTCTAACTTCGTCTGTAAGGTGCAGATCGAAAATCTTTGGCCTTGGCTGTTGCCCTGTGAACTGGTCAAAAAAGTGATCGAAGTAGGCAAGTAGATTTTCATGCCGTAGAGGGGATAATTTGTAAAATGGATTTAGACGAACTCCGACTTTAGTTAATGAAGGAACTTTGAAATCTCTGGTTTTTAAAAACTCAGGTCGTTGGCTGTTAGCGATAAGCACATCTTTGTTAGCGAATTTCTGATACGCCTGCCAAACTGTTCTGCGAGCTTCTTGAAGCAGAATATCCAAATTACTTCTGAGCTGAACCGCTAGTCTGTTAATGAAATCATCGGTATTGCGGAAAGTCTCTATCTTACGTTCATCGTAAATATACGTTGAACTCAACAACGGGTTGTTCGTTCTGACTCTCTCGGTGTTGGTGTCTCGACGAAGATTGCCTGGAAGCTCTGTTTCATTTGGTATGAGTCCATGATCTTTTAAAACAATGAATGCATTCTTGACGTTCTGAAATCTGCTGTAGGTTGTAGCCCGGCTGTATTTACTCAGTTCTGAATTCCTGAATTTAAGAAGTTCACCTTCAATAACCCTTGGTTGTTGATTCCAGGACAAATGGGTTTTGCTGAGTTGTCTAAGGAATTTGGATAAAGGACTTCTGTGGTGTTTAGCGTGCTTAAAATTATAGACATGCTCTTTGAGGCGTTTGGCAATCTCCGTTGTGCAGGTCTCCGATAGGGTTTGTTCAAACTCTTCGTCCGCTGACAGTGGTTCAGCTTTTATTTGACTCAGGTACGTCTTTGGTAGTTTTTGTAACTTATAGACGTTGTATTCTTCGGCATTTCGAGGGGCGGATGGAAAGATGAAGTTGCTTGAAATAATCTCGTTCTTAACAAGTTCGTCCAGCAGCACTTTAATGTCATATAATTTTTTCGCTGCTACAAGACGTTTGTATTTTGAACACAGGTGGTTTCGGACAAATGTCAGGGCTTTTGAAAGAGCTGGGCCGTCATCGTTATTTAAAGGAGTCGAAAGCACTCGGATGTAGTGATTAAGGGGTATCGCAAGTTCGGCACGCCTCTTGGGTGGAAGGTTATTAGAATGATGCTCGATAAAAGCTAAACATTCCTTGCTTAAATCCGCATAGATTCCATCCAAGTTCTCGGAATTTGACATACTAAAAGTCCTATTTGAACGTATCAACTAGAGATAACCTAGGAATAATTTGAAAAATTACAATAGCTACTGGGCGATAAGGCGTAGTTCGTTGAAAGTTGAAAGTGACACTCTGACGTGATTCCGCAAGTGGTCAGTGTCATAAAAGATAAGCGTCCTGATAACACTGAGGCAATTGAATTTCCTCAGCACTGCCCAATTTGTGAATCCGAAATTGAACGCGTTGAGGGAGAGGCCGTTGCCCGCTGTACCGGTGGTTTGTACTGTGCAGCTCAGCGAAAGGAAGCGATTAAACACTTTGCTTCCCGTAAAGCCATGGATATTGACGGGCTAGGCGATAAAATTGTCGAGCAACTGGTGGAACGGGACTGGATAAAATCACCGGCCGATCTTTATCGTCTGTCCAAAGCTGAATTAGCAACTTTGCCACGAATGGGTGCTAAGTCTGCTGAAAATCTACGAAATGCTATTAAAGCGACACAGGAAACAACTTTAGCCCGCTTTATCTATGCGTTAGGTATTCGGGAAGTAGGGGAAGCGACGGCAAACGCGCTGGCGAATCATTTCAAAAACCTGGATGCTTTAATTGCCGCTGAAAGTGAACAGCTACAGGAAGTTCCTGATGTTGGTGCTGTTGTCGCTAAGCATATTGTGTCTTTTTTCCATGAACCCCATAACCAGCAGGTGGTTAAGGAATTGCGTGAGTTTATTTCCTGGCCTGAGGGTGAAGAGGCAAGCTCCGTGCAAAGTGACCGTTTATCGGGAAATACCTATGTTATTACCGGTACCTTGTCGACCATGACTCGTGACGAGGCTAAGTCTGCTTTAGAAGCTTTAGGGGCGAAAGTAGCTTCCAGTGTCTCTAAAAAGACAACGGCACTGGTTGCCGGGGAAAATGCCGGTTCAAAACTGACCAAAGCCCAATCCCTTGGGCTTGATATACTAGACGAGAATGGGTTAGCTGAGCTGCTTCGCGACTAACGTCCTTTTGCGCTCAGGTCTTTCAGAAGGCCTGAGCCATTGATATCGACAATGCCTTTTTCTTCGTCAAACTCGAACCGGATAGTCGGGTGAGTGGTTTCCAACAGAAAACTGCGATCATCGATTTGCACACGCAAGTGCTTTAAGGGCTCATCTTCGTCAAACTCTTGGCGATGATTAATGCTGACTTTATGGTCACCAATATTGAGCTCGAAACCTTTGAAAAAACCGTTAGCAAATTCTGCTACGTAAACCTGTCCTTGCTTATTTACAAACAGATTAAGAATGTAATTTGGCGGCATTTCGGACGTACGCATTTGCGATTTGCCGGCAGTAAAAATAATGGTGTCATAAACCTTTTTATACTCAAAACCAAAGGTTAAAGGTTCCGTACGGCCTGACGGGTAGATGACTTTACCATTACCTTCGGCTTTCCAGTCGGCTAAAGTTTGAGCGCTAAATAGCAGCGCTGCAAAGACAAAAAAGTACTTTACGTTGTTCATAGGTTGCCTCAACTACTGACCTCGGTGACATCAACTTTTAACTTAAGCATTTGTCCGGGTTGTAGATAACGATTGCGTTGAATGTTATTCCATTGCTCAATTTGGCGAATGGTGACATTAAATTTATCAGCAATCCTGGCTAGTGAGTCACCGCTACGCACACGGTAGCTGATATTACGCATAATACTGTTAATACTGCTTTGTACCGTTGACGATGGCTTGGCTTCCGTCCAAACCACTAACTCTTGCCCAGGTCTTAAATAATCGCCCGGAGCCATCGAGTTCCAGCGGGCTAAATCGCGCAAGTTTACCTGATAGGCGCGACTTAGATCCCAGAGCGTATCGCCAGATTGTACTACGTGCTCTATACGCTTACCGGAGCGTTTTTGATCTTGACGATTTTCACGGCGCTGATCCTGCGATAACTTGTAATTATCGATATTGAGTGTCGCAACCGGAACTAACAGATGGTCGCCTGCGCGAATGATATCACTGCTGATGTCATTTACCTGCTGTATCACGTCAACAGACGTATTGTATTTTTTGGAAATAACGAGCAGGCTCTCACCCGATTTAACTTCGTGGCGGGTCCAGCTCAGCCAGTCTTTTGGCTCAGTTTCGTTTAAGGCCTGTTTAAACTTTTCCGCATTTTGATTCGGAAGAAGTAAACGGTGAGGCCCGTTCGGTGCCGTTGCCCAGCGGTTATAACCAGAGTTGTACTGATGCAGTAAATCCAGTGGCATGTCAGCCATGTCGGCGGCTAATGCCAGGTCAATTTGTGCTGGTGTTTCAACAACCTCAAGCTTTGGCTGATTTTCGATTGGATACCAGGCCACACCATACTCTTCACTATTGGCGAGTATTTCCGCTAAGGCTAACAATTTGGGCACGTACGCACGAGTCTCGCGCGGTAATGACAGATTCCAGAAGTCGGTTGGCTTGTTCAGACGTTCATTTTTGCGAATTGCGGCAGCAACCCGGCCTTCACCTGAATTATAGGCTGCCAGCGCGTGCATCCAGTTACCGTCAAAGTAACGATGAAGCGCCTGCAAATAGTCAAGTGCAGCGTGCGTTGCGGCAAAAACATCACGACGACCGTCGTACCACCAGTTGATATCCAGACCATATTGGCGCGCGGTGCCCGGAATAAACTGCCAGACACCGGAGGCACTGCCGTGCGAATAGGCAAAGGGGTCAAAGGCACTTTCCACTATCGGCAATAAGGCCAGGTCAACTGGCATGTTACGCTTTTCCAGCTCTTCAACAATAAGGTGAAGATAAGGTTCGGCACGCTTAGCAACACGGTCTAAATACTCCGGATGGCTGGCATACCAATTTCGCTGGCTTTGTACTCTGGGTACATCAGGCACATGAAAGCTCAATTGCTGGCGAATACGCACCCACAAATCTTCCTGTTCTTGCGGGGTAAGCTTTACGGGCTCACTGACTTTGATTTCTTCTTCGGCGTGCTGACTGATCACTTCTTCCGGAATGACTGTCAGTTTAAGTTCAGTAGGTTCGTTTTTCGTTTTTACCGGATCATTATGACTAAACAGCGTTGTGCTCTGGCAGCCACTCAATGCCAGGCCACTGGCCACCATACAATACTTTAACCATGCGTTCTTTCGCTTGCTGTTTATCATGCGTAATTTACTTCCGATAATTATTAAAATCTTGAGGAGTTTAAAGAATCACGCATTATCTTTCCACTGCCTAATTGTATAAAAAACATCCTCAGGGCTGTTTTTTACACTTCCGGCATGCTTATTTGCTGCTTCAATAACACTTTTTTGGTCAAACCGGAGAAAGGGATTAATGGCTAACTCCAGTTGCAGCGTGCTTGGCAGAGTGATCTGCTCTTGTTCACGTAACATTCTGACCTTTTCAGCGTAACTTTGCAGCACAGCGTTCTCTGGCTCAACTTTTAATGCGAAATTTACATTTGCCTGAGTATATTCGTGGGCACAAAAGACCCGAGTTTCGCCCGGCAGCTTACGCAGCTTTAGCAAGGACTGCGTAAATTGTTCCGGTGTGCCTTCAAACATACGGCCACAACCACAGGAAAACAGCGTGTCACCGCAAAATAAAAAGCCGGGAGTATAAAAGCTGATGTGATCCAGGGTGTGTCCCGGAGTGGTTAATACTTGCCACTGAATACTTCCAACGGTCAGCTCATCGCCTTCTGTAACTGTGCGGGTGAGCGTTTTTATATCAGGGTTTTCCGGGCCTATAACCGGACACGCGGTGTGTTCCAGCAATTCCGCTATGCCACCAGTGTGGTCGTAATGGTGGTGAGTGACTAAAATAGTCTCAATACTTTTATTATTTTGTTCCAGCCATTGTTGAACGGGTTTGGCTTCGCCGGGGTCTACAATAATAACTTTGTCATTATTATTGGTTTCAATTGCCCATATGTAATTGTCGTCGAAAGCTTCAATTGCGTGCACTCGCATGTTAACCCCTATAACGCTAGGATGAGAAACCCAGCGAGTAAGTTGAAGATAAGTTCATAATACAGGAATTAGCCGTGTTAATTAAACCAGCATATTCGAAAATTGATTTAGCGGCTCCCGGGAACTGGCAGCAAATGGCCTGCGGACAATATATGATGGAGCAGACGGCTGATTTAATTCGCGCTCATCAGCGGCGACTAAAGCCGGGTAAAACTGTGGCTATAGGCTCCTTGAGTCCGGGGCTTAATGAATGCCTTAAAAATGGGGCTCAGTGGCTGACTGTCGGTACAGGCAGTGACGTAGCGGTTCGCAGCAAATTAACTGAGCTGGCCCTAAAGGAAGACAGTGTTGATAACCTAATTGCTCCTTTTGTCCTTGAATTTTGTCGGCATCCGCACCAGTTACTTAGAGAGGCTACGCGAGTCCTGGACGACGATGGCGTATTAATACTTACGGGGTTTAACCCCTACAGTCCGGCGGTGGCAAGTGGCTTTTTTATTCGCCATAAAAAGAGTTTCCCATGGTCAGGAAGGTACTTTACGCCAGTACGAGTTAAAGACTGGCTGGAGTTGTTGGGGTTCGAAATTCTGGAGTCTGAATTTTATGTTTCGAATTTTCTGCACCATAGCGAGCATCGGGGAAGCGACTGGTCAACGAAGCTGAGCAATCTGATTCCAGGGCTGCGCGCCGCTTATTTCATAGTGGCACGAAAACAAACTCTGATTAACAGATTAAAACCGTCAGCTCAAAGAAAGCAGCTTGCGGTTAACGGAAGGCAGGCAGCAACAGCCATGACGACGAAACAGTTTTCAAAGTTTAATAAACAAATAAGAGGTAAATTATGATTACAGCACAAGAGTTATGTGGAAAAGCGAAATCGAATGTCAAAGAAGTGAACACCGAAGAACTGCAAAAAGCCATAGAGCAGGGCGCGCGCGTTATTGATGTAAGAGAGCCGGCTGAATATGGACAGGGACACATTCGGCAAGCGGTGAACATGCCCCGTGGTGTTTTGGAAATGCAGCTAAACCAGCATCCTGACGTGGCCGGATATGACAACGCGCTGGAGCGCATCGCCGAAAAGCCTTTGTATCTTATTTGCCGAACCGGTGGTCGTTCAGCCCTGGCCGCGGAGAGCCTGCAACGTATGGGGCTGGAGAATGTCTATAGCGTAGATGGCGGCATGAGCGCGTGGCAGGAGAATAAACTGCCGGTAGTTGCAGGCGAGTAAACTTACTCGCCCCCAAACCCTTTATCTTCAAGCATAGGCTCGCGCGTTGCGGCGTCGCGAGCCAGTTCATCACAGCGCTCATTCTGTTTATGCCCGGAATGGCCTTTTATCCATTTCCATTCAACTTTATGGCGATTAACTTCTTCGTCCAATTGTTGCCATAAATCTTTATTTTTTACCGCTTTACGAGCGGAAGTACGCCAGCCGTTTTGCTTCCAGCGATGCATCCACTGCTCGACACCTTGCTTCACATACTGGCTGTCGGTAGTCAGAATGACATGACAGGGGCGCTTCAACTCGCGCAGGCCAGCGATAGTAGCCAGCATCTCCATGCGATTATTGGTGGTCAGACGATAACCCTGGCTTAATTCTTTGTGATGTTTGCCGTATTCCAGTACAGCGCCATAGCCACCCGGTCCCGGATTTCCCAGACAAGAACCATCAGTATATAAATGAACAGTTTTTGAGTTCGACATGTTACTTGCTACTATATCCTTTGTTTCCAGCGAGTATATCAGGATTTCACCATGCGTCAGGTCGTATTAGATACAGAAACTACCGGAATTGATCCCGCAAAGGGGCACAGAATTATTGAAATAGGCTGTGTGGAGCTTATTAATCGCAAATTAACCGGTAATCATTTCCATGTTTACATTAATCCGGAGCGGGTGGTCGAGCAGGAAGCGATTGAAGTTCACGGTATAACCAATGACTTTTTAACCGACAAGCCCGTATTCGCTCAGGTGGTTCACGATTTCATTGAGTTTATTAAAGGATCTCAGTTAGTTATTCATAATGCGCCATTTGACGTGGGCTTTATGGATGCTGAATTTAGTCGTATTCGCCCGGCTGTTGGCCTGACCAATGATTTTTGCTCTGTACTCGATACCTTGCAACTTGCCCGAGAAATGCGGCCAGGGCAAAGAAACAGTCTGGATGCACTATGCCGCGCCTACGACGTTGATAACTCAGCACGTGAACTACACGGCGCCTTACTGGATGCCGAGATTCTTGCTGATGTTTATTTGATGATGACCGGCGGGCAAACGGCATTAAACCTGGCCAGCCACGGAAAAGACAATCAGGGTGGCTCACAAAAAGTGGAACATCAGCGAGTCACTAATCGTCCTACATTAAAGGTTTTACGGGCAACGGCCGATGAAGAAGCATTACATCAGGAGCGTTTGGCGCGAGTCAAAGAAGAAGGTGGACATTGTCTGTGGCAAGACTCTTAGCAGTATTATTGGTTTTAATTAGTAGCTCATCAGCCTACGCTGTACAGAGTTTTAGCACGGTTGACTCTGACTCAAAAGAGGAAGTTGAAAAGCGTGCTATGAGCCTTATTGAAGGCGATCTTACCAATAAATTGCCAATTAAAGGGCAAAGCTTCCGTATAGATGAGAACGTCGAAGAAATTACTCTGTTGTTTTTTCGCGAACCGGGCAGCAAGCCTTTGGTTCTCATCAAGCCTGACGGGAGTAAATGGTACGACGCCCGTTATCCGGCAGAAAAAGTAACCTGGTACACAGACCCTAATTTTGACATCATCCGGATAAAAGAGCCTCAGCCGGGGCCCTGGCAGGCCGCTGGGCGTATTGATGAGGAAAATAAAGCTTTAGTTATTTCTGATATTCGCTTTGAAGCCGAACCTTTACCCAGTCCATTATTTCAGTACGAAGAGCTGAAAGTGGAAGGGAAGCTCTATAATGGTGACGAAGTCGTTAAAACCTCACGTTTTCGTCAGACTGTGCTACTGGATGTCCTGTTTATCAGTACTAATAACTCGGACTTTGATAACTTTGGTTCGAATCCGTCACGTGTAGCGCAATTTGAAGATGACGGTCGTGGTCATGATGAGAGAGCGGGTGATGGCATATTTACCGGTTTCTTTAATTTAGATGTGGTACCGGGTGAGTGGATGGCCACTTATGAAATGACCACGCCTTTGTACCAACGAGTGTTTGAGTCCGGTCCTGTTGTGGTTGAGCCGTTACCGGTTGAATTTGACGTTATTCAGTCAGAGTCTGTGGACGATAATCACCAGTTTGTTATTCGTGTTGATGAAGACCGGATAGATCCGCAGAGTCTTGTGATTAATGGTGAAACCAGCTTTCCGAACGGTGAAGTTCGGAAATTTACGGTCAGCCAGATAGAGAGTTTTCCACACCGTGTCGATATTGCTAACCTGGCTTTTGGTAAGCATCTTATAGATTTAGATATTTTTGCCACCAGTGAAGGTGGCCGTGAATTTGAAGCCAGAATTGATGATTTTAGTTTTATTGCAAAAGAACCGCCGCCACCTGAACCGACAGCGGCAGAGTTGGCGGAGCGGCAGCAAATAGAACTGGAGCGTCAGCGCGAACAAGCAAGGCAGGAGCGTGAAGCTAAGCAAAAGCAAGCGATGACGAACCTGATCATTATCGTTGTTGTTAATATTATTCTCATTGCGTTAGCTTTAGTCGGGCTCTGGTGGTTTAAGTTTCATCGGAAAAAAGTTGCAGTTGAGAGCGATGAAGCGGTAGTTGAAAAAACAGAGAAAAGTAGTAAAAAGTGACCTTTGTGGTTAAAAAAGCGCAGATCTGAATATAAATCAGACAGTCGGTTAAAATCTTTAAAAAAAGTGTTGACTCATTTGCCCCTCACTCGTAATATGCACGCCGCGTTGAGGGAGACTTCAAAGCAAAGTACTAATGCGGAGTGGTAGTTCAGTTGGT
>NZ_DEXU01000027.1:0-124736 GCF_002364295.1 Idiomarina sp. UBA3176 | reverse complement strand
CGAGTCCCGTCCACTCCGCCATTATTCTCTCTCTTAGTAATCCCCCCTGTAAAACTCAAATTAATTTATCTTTTTTTATTTTCTTTCGTCCGCTTTATTTTTCACCTATCTTAAGTTTTACCCCGAAGATCATGCTTTTTGCCGTTTAGCTCTTGAGCCTGAGGCTCCACAGGGCTAGAGTATTGTCACCAAAATCACAATGACAAACATAGACAACGGGAGATACCCATGCGTAAAACTTTACTGGCTGTAGCTGTGGGCGCGGCAGTATCGTTGGGGGCTTGCAGCGATGCAAATGACTCATCAACAACTGAGAACAAAACTGCTTCAACTGAAACATCCAAAGACAGCAGTCAACAAGCAAAAGAAACTAACCCATTCTTCAAGGCCAGCTCTCTGCAATATCAGGCACCGGACTTTGATGCTATTGAGTTCAAACATTTTGAACCTGCATTTGAGCGCGGAATGGAAGAGCACATGGCTGAAATTGAAGCTATTGCAACGAATTCAGCGGAACCTACTTTTGAAAATACCATTGTTGAAATGGAAAAAGCGGGCGAAATTCTGGGGCGTGTAAGCTCTGTGTTCTATAACCTGTCTTCTTCTAACAGCAGCGATGAAATTCGTGAGTTACAGGGCAAGCTAGCCCCTGAGATGGCCTCTCACCGTGACAACATCATGCTGAACCCAGATCTGTTTGCGCGAGTTAAGAGCTTATTTGATAACCGCGACTCTTTAGATCTTGATTCTGAGTCTGAGCGTTTACTGGAAGACACTTACAAAGGCTTTGTTCGTGCTGGCGCAGAGCTGAACGACGAGCAGAAACAACAAATTCGTGATATCAACGAAGAGTTATCCAGTTTAACAACTGAATTCCAGAAAAGCTTAATGGCGCTGACTAACGAAAACGTCATCGTTGTTGATGATAAAGAGCAACTGGCTGGACTTAGTGACAGTAAAATTGCGTCGTTAGCTAAAGCGGCAGAAAGCCGTGATATGGAAGGTAAGTACGCTATTACTCTGACTAACACAACTCGTCAGTCTATTTTGACCGATTTAGAAAACCGCGAACTGCGCCAGAAAATCTGGGAAACCTCAGCTAATCGTGGTTCAGGTAATACGGAAACTGATACACGTCCAATGGTTCAGCGTTTAACCAAGTTGCGCGCTGACAAAGCGAAACTTCTGGGCTTTGATAGCTGGGGTGACTATGTGCTGGCAGACAACATGGCTGGTACGCCGGAAGCAGCGCAGTCTATGTTACGTGACTTAGTTCCAGCGGTGGTCAGTAACGTAGAAAAAGAAGCTGAAGAAGTTCAGGCAATGATTGAAGCTGAAGGTGAAGATTTTGAGCTCAAGCCATGGGACTGGTTCTACTATGCTGAAAAAGTACGCGAAGAAAAATACGCAATTGATGCTGACGAAGTTAAACAGTATTTCGAGTTTAACCGCGTACTAGAAGACGGCGTTTTCTATGCAATGAATCAATTGTTCGGTATTACGTTCGAAGAGCGCAATGACATTCCGGTTTACCACGACGATGTCGTTGTGTACGAAGTAAAAGACGTTGACGGTTCAAGCATTGGCTTGTTCTATGCCGACTACTTCACTCGTGACAGTAAGCGCGGCGGAGCCTGGATGAGCTCGTTCCGTACTCAGTCTGAACTGATGAATCAGAAGCCGGTCATTTTGAACAACATGAACATCACCAAAGCGCCTGAAGGTGAACCAACCTTAATCAGCTTTGATGAAGTATCAACTATGTTCCACGAAATGGGCCATGCGCTGCACGGTATGTTCTCTGACGTGAAATATCCATCGCAGGCAGGTACTTCTGTACCGCGTGACTATGTTGAGTTTCCTTCAACTTTCCAGGAAGACTGGACTCTGAACGAAAAAGTGATTGCCAAATACGCCAAACACTACGAAACCGGAGAACAAATTCCGGACGAGTTGCTGGAAAAAGTATTAGCGGCGCGTAACTTTAACCAGGGTTTCGATACACTAGAGTATCTCTCTGCTGCATTGTTAGATCTTGAGTACCATACTATAGAGCCCGGAACAGAAATCGATGATGTTGCTGGTTTTGAGCAGGACGCGCTGGAGAAAAACGGTGTAGCTATTGAAGCCGTACCACCACGCTACCGTTCAACTTACTTTGCTCACGTATTTGCCGGCGGCTACTCAGCAGGTTACTACGCTTACATGTGGAGTGAAGTGTTGGCAGCCGATGCGTTTAAACACATGGGCAATAACGGTGGTTTGAGCCTTGAAAATGGCCAGGCTTTCCGTAAAGAAATTCTGTCAAAAGGCAGCAGTAAAGATCCTATGCAACAGTACATCGACTGGCGTGGTCAGGAGCCGACTGTTGAAGCCTTGCTTGAACGTCGCGGATTAACGGATCCTAGTATCGACTAAGTCGTACTGAAATAATTTCGACTGAACAGTCGTTATCTAAAGCCACTGGCGTTATCATCGTCAGTGGCTTTTTTATTATCTGCAGATAGGCGAGGCACAAATGCAAGAACGGATTGTCATAGTTGGTGGTGGTGCAGGCGGATTAGAATTGGCGACGATGCTGGGAAGAAAGCTGGGTCGCAAGAAGAAAGCAAAGATAACGCTAATTGACAGAAACAGTACTCACTTATGGAAGCCGTTGTTGCACGAAGTAGCCTCAGGTGCTCTGGACTCGCGGCTGGCTGAACTGGATTACCGCGGACAAAGTGCCCGCGAAGGTTTCCAGTTTCTGGTCGGTACGTTAGAGGCTGTGAATAAAGACGAAAAGTCTATTCAACTGGCGGCGATAACAGATGAGCAGGGCCATGAAGTGTTGGCGCCGCGCAGTATTCAATACGATAGATTAATTCTTGCCATTGGCAGTGTTACCGCAGACTTTGGAACCCCCGGCGTTAGCGATCATTGTTATTTTCTGGACTCACTGCGTCAGGCGGATGAGTTCCATGAACATTTACTAAATGAGTTTTTACGGGTAAATCAGTCGATCGAAGACGGCGAAAATACGAAATTGTCACTGGCTATTGTGGGCGGTGGGGCAACCGGAGTAGAACTGGCTGCTGAACTCATTCATTCGGTGTCATTGTTATCTATTTATGGTCTTTCTTTCCTTGATCAAAAACATTTTGAAGTTCGCTTGGTTGAAGCCGGTAAACGATTATTGCCCGCGTTGCCTGAGCGTTTGTCAGCATCGGTAGAGAAGAAACTGAAATCGCTGGGTGTTGAAGTCATATTGGGTAATCCGGTTACTGAAGTAAAAGAAAACACTCTGGTGTTGTCTGAAGGAGAGAATATCAGTGCTAACTTAATGGTATGGGCAGCCGGTGTCCGGGCTCCCGATTTTGTCAGTGAATGGGGTCTGAAAGTTCGCAAAAACAATCAAATTGAAGTAAATGAGTATCTCCAGTCGGTCTCTGACGAAAGCATTTATGCCATAGGCGACTGTGCTGGTTGCCGCATAGACGATGAACGTTGGGTACCACCAAGAGCTCAGTCAGCACATCAGATGGCTGAATGTTTATATCAGAACATTGTGCGTGAGTACCGCAACAAACCGGCGAAAGCCTTTAAGTATAAAGACAGAGGCTCGCTCGTCTCACTGAGCCGTTTTTCGGCGGTGGGTAATTTAATGCAAAGTAAAAGTCTGTCAATGTCGCTTGAAGGCACTTTAGCGCGTTGGGCTTACGCCAGTTTATACCGCATGCACCAAAGAGCCTTACACGGTTGGTGGAAGATGTTTTTGTTGTTAATGGTGGACAAACTTAACCATGTTGTAAAACCGCGACTGAAGTTACACTGACGATATACTTCAGAGGCTGCTTAAGGCACAATAACGACCCTAAAATGATAATGAAAAAAGCCAGACTGTATCCGTAAAATGACTGCACCAAATTTTGTTCACTTAAGAGTTCATAGCGACTTTTCCATGATAGACGGACTGGCGAAAGTTGGTCCAATTTGTGAGGCTGTTGCTGAAGCGGGTATGCCTGCTTTAGCTATTACCGACCAAATGAACTTTTGTGGTCTGGTTCGCTACTATGGAAAGGCGCATCAATTGGGCTTAAAGCCTTTAATAGGGTGCGATTTCTGGGTGCAGGCTGACTATCCTGAATCTGAAATTTTCCGCCTGACCGCACTGGCAATGGATAACGAAGGTTATCAGCAGATAACTCAGCTTATTTCAAAAGCTTATTTGCGCGGTAATATTAAAGGTAAGCCGGTTATCGATAAAGACTGGCTGAAGGAGCATAACGAAGGCATTATCTTATTGTCCGGAAGCCGTCAGGGCGATGTAGGGCAGGCTCTAATTAAAGGCCACGACAGTCAGCTGGATGCCGCCCTCGATTTCTATCAGCAATATTTTCCTGATCGCTATTACCTGGAGCTGGTGCGCACCGGTCGACCTCAGGAAGAAACCTATTTACATAAAGCGGTGGCTTTAGCCGGAGAAACCGGTCTACCCGTTGTCGCTACTAATGAAGTGGTTTTCCTGAAAGAAGAAGACTTTGATGCTCACGAAATTCGTGTGGCTATTCACGACGGGTATCAACTAGAAGACAAACGCCGGCCAAAGAAATATTCACCACAACAATATTTGCGCTCCAGCGAAGAAATGACAGAGTTGTTTTCTGACATTCCTGAAGCAATAGAAAATACTGTTGAAATAGCTAAGCGTTGTAATGTCACTGTGCGTTTGGGCGAATACTTCCTGCCTAAGTTTCCCACTGGCGACCTGACAACGGAAGAGTTTTTAATCAAAGTTTCGGAAGAAGGGCTGGAAGAACGTTTAGAGTTTTTGTTTCCTGACGCGGAAGAGCGACAGCAAAAGCGCCCAGAGTACGACGAACGACTCAAGCGCGAACTCGGCGTTATTAACGATATGGGCTTTCCCGGATATTTCCTTATCGTTATGGAATTCATTCAGTGGAGTAAAGATAACGGCATCCCCGTAGGCCCGGGACGCGGTTCAGGTGCAGGCTCTCTGGTGGCTTATGCACTTAAAATAACGGATTTGGATCCGCTTGAATTTGACTTGCTTTTCGAACGATTCCTTAACCCTGAGCGGGTTTCCATGCCGGATTTCGATGTCGACTTCTGTATGGATCGTCGGGATGAAGTTATAGATCACGTTGCTGACCTCTACGGCCGTGAAGCGGTTTCGCAAATTATTACCTTCGGTACCATGGCGGCTAAGGCTGCGATACGCGATGTCGGACGGGTATTGGCTCACCCGTATGGCTTTGTCGACCGAATTTCCAAATTAATACCGGGCGATCCGGGCATGACCCTGGCCAAAGCCTTTGAAATTGAGCCTCAGCTTGGTGCCGCGTACGACCAGGATGAAGAAGTTAAGGCCATTATTGATATGGCCCGTATTCTTGAAGGTGTGACTCGTAATGCTGGTAAACACGCTGGTGGCGTGGTTATTTCCCCAACCAAAATAACCGACTTCTCGCCACTGTATTGCGATGACGAAGGCAACAACCCGGTCACTCAGTTTGATAAAGACGATGTTGAGTCAGCAGGTCTGGTTAAGTTCGACTTTTTGGGGCTGAGAACGCTGACCATTATTCAGTGGGCGGTTGATATGGTGAACCGCCGTCATGCTAAGAGCGGCAAAGAGCCCATTGATATTACGTCGATTGATTTAACTGATCCGGCGTGTTTTAAACTGTTGAAAAAAGCCGAGACAACGGCGGTGTTCCAGTTAGAGTCGCGTGGCATGAAAGAGCTTATTAAAAAGCTTTTGCCAGACTCTTTCGAAGACATTATCGCCTTGGTGGCGCTATTCCGGCCGGGGCCTCTGCAGTCCGGCATGGTTGATAACTTTATTGACCGAAAGCACGGCAGGGAAGAAATCTCATACCCCGATGCTGAGTATCAGCATGAGAGTTTGCAACCAATACTGGAACCGACTTACGGTGTCATCCTCTATCAGGAACAGGTAATGCAAATTGCCCAGGTTCTGGCGGGCTACACTTTGGGTGGCGCAGATTTATTACGCCGTGCAATGGGTAAGAAAAAGCCTGAAGAAATGGCAAAGCAGCGAGAAATTTTCGCTAAAGGTGCTGCAAAGAATAATATCGACCCTGAACTGGCAACGAAAATCTTCGACTTGGTAGAGAAATTTGCCGGTTATGGATTTAACAAGTCGCACTCGGCTGCCTACGCTTTAGTGTCATACCAGACCTTATGGATGAAAACCCACTTTCCGGCAGAATTTATGGCTGCGGTGATGTCTGCCGATATGGACAACACCGACAAAATTGTCACTCTGGCGGACGAATGCGAACGCATGGGGCTGGATTTGTTGCCGCCGGATGTGAACAAAGGCGAATATAAGTTTACCGTAGATGAACAGCAACGAGTGGTTTACGGTATAGGCGCAATAAAAGGTGTGGGTGAAGGGCCAATTGAGTCTATTATCAAAGCCCGGGAAGAGGGCGGGCCGTTTCGCGATTTATTCGACTTCTGTTGCCGGGTTGACCTAAAGCGAATGAATAAGCGTATTCTACAGCGCTTAATTCGTGCTGGTGCAATGGACAACTTAGGACCTCACCGCGCTTCATTAATGGCGACGTTGGAAAAAGCCATTCGTCAGGCCGAACAGCATTTGAATGCAGAAAAAATTGGTCAGTCGGATATGTTTGGGGTGCTCACCACCGAACCTGAAGCGGTTGAGCAGGAGTTTGTCAGCGTACGTAAATGGTCGGAAGCGGTCTGGTTAGAAGGCGAACGTGACACCCTGGGTCTTTATTTAACCGGTCACCCCATTAACCGTTTTCGTGCAGAGCTCAAGCATTACATTAATAGTACCTTGTCCAATGTTACTCCCACCCGCAAAGATGAGAGTATTGCCATTGCCGGGTTGGTGATTGATGTGAGAGTACTGACCAATAAAAGAGGTCAGCGTTTTGCTATAGTGACTTTAGATGACAAAACAGCGCGCATGGATGTACGCTTATTTAGTAATGAATACGAAAGTTATCAGGAATTGCTCGAAAAAGACCGAATTTTGTGGATAAAAGGTGAGGTCAGATTTGATAACTTCAGTAATAGCAATACAATGACTGCCAGAGAAGTGATGGCAATTGAGCAGGCTCGGGAAACTTATCTCCGGCATTTAGCAATTACAGTAACGGATGAGCAGCTTGCTAAAGGTCTTGCCGGAAAACTGGAAAAGCTATTACAGCCCTTTGCTGAAGGGACTTGTCCGATAAAAATGCGGTATCAGTCGGAACGTGTTGAAGCCACTTTAAATGTTGGCGCACAATGGTATGTGAATCCGTCTGATGAATTAATATACGAATTACAGAATTTGCTGGGAACTCAGCAAGTTTCACTTGAATTTTAAAGGAAATGACAGCGAATGAGCCTTAATTTTCTGGATTTTGAACAACCTATTGCGGAACTTGAAGCGCAAATCGAGGAACTGAAGTCTGTTGGCAACCGCGGACAACTGGATCTTAACTTGGAAGAGGAAGTGCAGCGGCTGACCACAAAGAGTCAGGAACTGACAGAGAAAATCTTTTCTGATTTAGGTGCGTGGCAGGTAGCACAGCTGGCGCGTCATCCGTTGCGTCCATACGCGCTTGACTATATTCGCATGATATTCACCGAGTTTGACGAAATGGCGGGTGATCGCTCTTTTGCTAACGACGAGGCGATTGTTGGCGGTATTGCGCGTTTAGACGGCACTCCGGTTATGGTTATAGGGCAGCAAAAAGGCCGCGAAACCAAAGAGAAGATCCGTCGTAACTTTGGTATGCCAAAGCCGGAAGGTTATCGTAAGGCGCTACGCCTGATGCAAACCGCAGAACGGTTTAAAATGCCAATTGTTACCTTCATTGATACACCGGGCGCTTATCCTGGAATTGGTGCGGAAGAACGCGGTCAGAGTGAAGCCATTGCGCGCAACTTGAAAGTGATGGCTCGCTTAACCGTTCCTATCGTTTGTACTGTTATTGGAGAGGGTGGTTCTGGTGGTGCTCTGGCTATTGGTGTCGGTGACCGCGTTAACATGCTGCAATACAGTACGTACTCGGTTATTTCTCCGGAAGGTTGTGCTTCTATTTTGTGGAAAAGTGCCAGCAAAGCACCATTAGCAGCAGAAGCTATGGGGGTAACCGCAGAGCGAAGTAAAGAGTTGGGTCTGGTTGACTCTGTGATACCTGAGCCTTTAGGCGGCGCACACCGTCATCAGGAAGAAATGGCAGTACGCCTTAAGCGTCAGCTGATTGCTGATTTAGGAAGCTTACAGGGGTTAAGCCACGAGGAACTGCTGGATCAGCGTTATCGTAAACTTATGTCTTTTGGTTACTGCTAATTACCAATGATGAAAGATGGTCTTTATGACCTGTTTTGTGAAAGCTTAGAGTCTCTTGCATTAAAGCCGGGGCAGCAATTAGTTGCTGCCCTTGGTGGCGGGGCTGACTCGCAAACTATCCTCGACTTGCTGATGCGCTTTCGTCAGCATAACCCTCAGTATCAGTATTTAGCCATTCATTTAGATCATAGCTTCCACCCCAGTTCAGCTGACTGGTCGTCGACCATTGAGCATGCTGCTAAGGCCTATGGTGTAAAAACGGTTTTTGAGCCGCTTAATGTGCCCGTAGAAAACCGGCAAAGCAAAGAGGCCGCCGGGCGTGAAAGCCGTTACCGGAGAATGGCCGAGCTGACCGACGATGATGCGGTATTACTGCTTGGACAACACCGCAATGACCAAATTGAAACCTTTTTTCTGCAATTAAAACGCGGCAGCGGGCCAAAAGGCTTATCCTCAATGGCCGCTGTTCAGCCATGGGTGGACAACCGCCGTCTCTGCCGTCCTTTGCTCAGTGTCAGTAAAGAAGACATTTTAAGCTATGCGCGGCAACAGAAATTAACCTGGATTGAAGACGATACGAACTACGACACTCGTATTGAGCGGAACTTTTTGCGACATAAAGTGGTGCCGTTATTAGAGCAGCGCTGGCCACAGTTTGGGATTAGCGTGCTGAGGTCAGCAAAACTTTGTGCCGAGCAACAGCAGGTGATGGATGAACTGTTGCTGGAAAAACTGCATAAAGCGCAGAAGCACAAGAGCCACTTTCCTTTAAGTTTACTCAGTGATCATTCTGCTGCTATGCAGCGAGCGTTACTGCGAGCCTGGCTACAAGAACAAAAATATTCGTTGCCCAGTTACGAGCAACTGGAGCAAATTCGCTTACAAGCTCAAAGCGCAACAGACGACAGCCAAATGCAGGTTCAGTGTGATGGCTACAGTGTGCGCTACTTTCAATACGCACTATGGTGTGACAACAATACCGGGCAATTACCGGCAGATTGTTGGTTAGCTGAGGCTAATGTCAATTTGGGGGAGTGGGGCACATTAAGCGTGCCAGATGCATTGCTGACGAATAATAATGAGTTGAGATTAACCTTTTCGTTAACCTCAGAAAAGCTGGCAAAGCCTGGGCGTCAGGGGCGCAAAAAACTAAAAGACTGGTTGAAGCAGGCAGGAATTCCGCCGTGGTTAAGAGCCCGACGACCAATACTTGAGTTGAACGCTCAGTACGTGTGGGTGGCCGGACTAGGCTGGTTCAGCTATCAGGTTATTGAGAAAACAGAATTCGACAGCCTTCAGTTACCTGAGCCAAACTGGGTTAGCTCAGGTGTTGATTCTTACCGGCTACTTTAGCGGCGTAAAGGCGTCTGTCAGCTTCATCAATAATATCCTGGGGACTATGAAAACTTTCCATAACCAGGCTACCAGCGCTAACGCCAATATTGAAAGTGGCAAGGCTAATATCGTTATCGAGTGCATCCCGAATACGCCGAAAAACGTCGTCTGCTTGTTCGAGCCTTGTGTTTTCCAGTATTAATACGAATTCATCGCCACCATAGCGAAATACCCGATCCGTATCGCGCAGTTGCTGCTGCAATAAATTGCCAAACAGCTTCAGTACTTCATCACCTTGCTGGTGCCCATGACGGTCGTTGACGTTTTTAAAGCCATCCATATCCAATAACATGACAATATGAGACTGTTTGTTATCGCGCTTTAAACGTGCACTGATGTGCTCAAGCGTTTCGTCCAGTAAGGCTCTGTTACCAAGGCCGGTTAAATGGTCCCGTATCGCAACTTTTCTTAAGCGCGAAAACTCTATAGCGTTACGCAGAGGGAAAGTCAGCTGTCGGTGCATTTGTTCCAGGCGCACTTTATTCACATAGGATGGTTGACGTTTGAATTGGTAAACCATTTGTCCTAAGTATTCCTTATCGGCATAAAGCATTACCGAGTATTCACTCTCAAGACTTTCGTAATCGCCAATTAAATTAATAATTTGATCATCAGAGATAAATTGCAGGGCACTTACCGGTAGACGCTGAACCATGTATTCTGCGTAAATAGATAATACCTGATGCAAATCGAGAGATGTCTGCAACCGTTCAGTTAACGGGGTTGATTTGCTTTGCAAATCGGCCGATGAGGTTAATTGACTGATAATTGCCTGAGTTTTGTTCTCAGTTGCCTTACTCTCAGTTTTTGCTACAGCTCTGTTTAGCATGACAAACCTTTTTGCCTGAATTTGATAATTGAAAATTTATTTGCAAATATTAGGCCAAAAATAGAAAAGCTATATTTTACAAAACGTTATAAGAGCTAGTTTTTCTGAAACAAAAGAGTGTTACTATTTTGACACTCATAAAAACAAAGCAATCCAGGAGTTTATGAATGAACGGTACATTTTCCAGCCTTCTGCTTTTATTAGCGGTTGCCGTTATTCTTGTCTGGCTCTTCAGAAGGGTGAAATTGCCGGCAATTCTAGCCTACTTGGTTGCCGGTATTATTGCCGGGCCCGATGTTATGGGCTGGATAGCTGACCCGGATGATTATCATTTGGTTGCTGAGCTGGGTATTGTTTTGCTCCTGTTTTCGCTGGGGCTTGAGTTCTCCTTACCGAAGATGATCGCGATGCGGCGGTGGGTATTCGGGTTAGGTGCGGCTCAGGTTCTTGGTTCCTTGTTAATCTTTTTGCTTATTGGGTTTATCTGGCTGGATGAATGGGCTGCATCTCTGGCTATTGCTGGAGCGCTGGCGTTGTCCTCTACTGCGGTTGTTATCAAGCAATTAAAAGAAAGCGCACAGACGTCAACCCGTCGCGGGCAGATGAGTGTCGCCATTTTGCTGTTTCAGGATATAGCGGTGGTACCACTGCTTATTATTATTCCTTTACTGGCCTCCGATAATGGCAACATTGGCTACACCTTATTATTGGCTCTGGCGAAGGGGGCCGCTGTCATTGCGGTGCTCATGACTATAGGCAAATGGGTCTTACCCTATTTATTCAAAGAAATAGCCAAGCAAAGAACCGATGAGCTGTTTGTTCTGGCGACACTTCTGGTCGCACTGGTTGCAGGTGGTATGACTCATGTTTTCGGTCTTTCTATGGCGTTAGGTGCTTTTTTAGCCGGAATGATGCTGGGGGAAAGCCAGTATAAACACCAGTTGGAAGCCGATATTCGCCCATTTCGCGATATTTTAATGGGCTTGTTCTTTACGACCATAGGCATGCAGCTTCAGCTTTATGGTTTCGTCCAGAATTTTCACTGGATACTGCTGGCTTTGATTGTAATGGCCGTTATTAAAATTGCTTTAATTAGCTCGGTAGCACGTTTTATGGGCGAGCGGGACGAAGATGCCTGGGGCAGTGGTATTTCGCTATTTCAAATGGGGGAGTTTGGCTTCGTTATCGTCGCGTTGGCAAGCAGTCATGGTCTACTGAGTAAAGAGATAGTCACCAGTATGATAGGTATTGGTGTATTGAGTATGGCGATAACACCCATTGTGATTCATCGTCTGAAATCTTTGGTGAATCTGGTCGTCCGCCATCCTGACCCTCTAGTCGATATTGAGCAGCAACGAACCTCAGGCAGTGAAGGGTTGGAGAACCAGGTACTTATTTGCGGCTTTGGCCGGGTTGGTCAAACCATGAGTCGATTTTTGGACGCCGAGGGAATTACTCACATAGCTGTAGATAATGACCCCATGCGAGTTCAGGAAGCCGTTGCCGGTGGCGCCCGTGTCTACTTTGGTGACAGCGCCCGAAAAGACATCTTACGGGCGGTAGGAGCCGAGAGTGTCGATCTGATTATTATCAGTTTCGCTGATGATTTGCGCGCACTTGAAGTACTAAAAGAGCTTCGCCAGTTAAACCCCGAGGCCTACATTATTGTACGGAGTCGTGACGATACAAGATTGACTCAGTTACAGGAAGCCGGTGCATCGCAGGTGGTACCGGACACACTGGAAGCAAGCTTAATGCTTATTTCTCACGTGCTCAGTCGTAGTGGTATTCCAATACGTCGTATTCTTGCGCGGTTAGATAAAGAAAGGCGTAACCACTACGGTGAAATGCATGGGTTCTTTCAGGGGAATGAAACTGAAATTACACCGGAACTGGCTGACAAACTTGAGTTTTTACGTGCTTTAACCTTACCGGAAGGTGCCTGGGCGACGGGCAAACGCATTGATGAATTAGACTGGGACAAGCATCAGGTGCAATTAAAAGCTTTACGGCGTGACGACGAGGAAATTCCGGAGCCTGATAGTGATACCGAATTACAACCGCAGGACGTGGTCTTGTTGGTGGGTAAACCGCGTTATGTTGAGGCCGCGGAACGGTGGTTACTTGAAGGCTGAAACAGTCAGTTACAACTTAGTGCCGGAATCACACAACTGGCAACAGTTAACGTCTAACATTTTACATTATTAACAGCAATAGTAATGCTGTGAGTTAACCAATTATGAGAACAATAAAAAATGAAATTTAAAAAACGAGCCTTTATTCCGCCGTTAATTATTGTTGGAGCTATCGTTTTATCGATACTTGCAAGCATGTCTGCGGAGCCGCCAAAACAGAAAGATACAAGTAAACCCGCTGCGATGGTTGAAATTCTGGAAGTGAGCCCTCGTGACATGACCTTTATCGTTGATTCTCAGGGAACGGTAAAGCCAAAGCATTCAACCACACTGGTTGCAGAAGTGACCGGACAGATTGTCGACGTTGCTGAGAATTACCATGCCGGTGGGTTTTTCAAAAAAGGCGATATGCTGGTTCAGGTTGATCCGTCTGATTATGAAGTTGCAGCCCAGCAAGCTAGGGCTAACTTGTTACAGGCTCAGTCCGAGTTAGAACAAGAGAAAGCGCGTGCCCGGGTTGCTGAAGAAGAATGGTCGGCATTTAAGGAGGGGAACGCACCTGAATTAGGCTTACGTAAACCGCAGTTGGCCAGTGCCATTGCCGCAGTTGAATCTGCCGAAGCTAACCTTGCCAAAGCTGAACGCGATTTAGAACGGACAACCATAAAAGCGCCATACGACAGCGTGCTTCGGAGTAAAGAAGCCAACCTGGGACAGTTTGTTTCAACGGGAAGCCAAATAGCCCTGGTTTTTGATACCCGCACGGCAGAAGTCAGGTTGCCATTAAGTGACCTTGATATGACTTATATTCTCGATCCGGCCGTTGCTGGGACTTCGCCCAGAGTCCAGTTAGAGTCTATGGTCTCCGGGGAGTCGGCAACCTGGCAGGGGCGTCTGGTTCGTACAGAGGGCGTTTTAGATGAAAACAGCCGGGTTATCTATGGTGTCGTAGAAGTCTCTGACCCTTATAACCTGGGTGAAGAGACACATCCAATTCCTTTGCGCTATGGACGTTTCGTGCAGGCAAAAGTTGAGGGCACTGCGGCTCAGGGCGTTATGGAAGTTCCTACCTATGCACTGAATCCTGATGGGTCTGTCTGGATTGTTCCTGAGAGCCGCGAGCTGGAAAAACGCGATGTTGAGGTTGTGCGAACTCAGGGGAATATAAGCCTTATCAGCTCTGGACTGGAGAGTGGAGACAAAGTGGTGCTGACGCAGCTGAAAAACGCGTTACCGGGTATGAAAGTACGTTTGCCCGGCGATCCACTACCAGAGCAAATGGAAACAACGGCTAAGACAGATGAAAACGGCGATAAAGATGCCGAAGACTCTGAAAATGTAGGCGGGTAAACATCATGACGACTGAAAAACAAACCGGTCTGATTGCGTGGTTTGCACGCAACTCGGTAGCCGCAAATTTATTGATGATCATTATTCTGGTTGCAGGCGCGTTGTCAGTGTTCACTGTGCGCAAACAGATGTTTCCGGAAATTGAACTGAATATTATCAGCATTCAGGTGCCGTTCCCCGGTGCAGCGCCACAGGAAGTAGAGCAAGGCGTTATTATGCTGATAGAAGATGCCATTGAAGATGTTGATGGTATTGAAGAGATGACCTCTCAGTCGCGGGAAGGCGGCGGTAGTGTCACTTTGGAAGTTGAACCTGACTATGACGTGCAAGTTGTCATGGACGAGGTAAAAATGCTGGTGGATGCGATTCCTAACTTTCCCCAGCAAATTGAAAAACCAAATATCTACCGGGTAAGACCACAGCGACAAGTTATCTGGATGTCGGTTTACGGCGACCTGGATGAACGCTCCCGTAAAGAGTTGGCAAAGGAAGTTCGCGATGAGCTCAAGACGGTCGGCGGCATCACTAAAGTTGATGTTGTTGGTGACCGTGATTATGAAATTTCGGTAGAGATTTCTCAGCAGGATCTTGAACGCTACGGACTCACCTTTTCACAAATTGTAGATGCGGTTCGTGGAACCTCAATTGATGTTGCCGGTGGCTCAATTAAAACGCCCAACGGTGACATTTTATTGCGCGCCAATAACCAGGCCTACGTTGGTGGCGAGTTTGAAAAAATTGTTTTATTAAGCCGTGCTGATGGTACGCGCCTGACCCTGGGGGATATTGCCAAGGTAGAAGATGGTTTTATTGAAGAAGAGTCTTATACCCGTTTTGACGGTAAGCCGGCAACTTTTGTCCGCGTACAGTCAGTGGGTGATCAAAACGATCTTAAAATAGCCGAATACGTCCGCGGTTATACGGAAAGAAAAAATGAAGAACTGCCCGACGGCGTCCAGGTATCACAGTGGGGAGACTCGTCTTATTACCTGCAAGGCCGTTTAGACTTGATGCTGAACAATATGTGGATGGGCGGACTGTTGGTATTCCTCATGTTGTCGCTGTTCTTACAGCTCCGCTTAGCGTTCTGGGTCATGATAGGTATTCCGGTTTGTTTCCTGGGGACTATCGCGTTAATGCCGCTGCCGATGTTTGATATCTCTATTAATATGATATCGCTGTTCGGCTTTATACTCGTGTTGGGGATAGTAGTAGATGACGCAATAGTCATAGGTGAAAGTGCCTATACCGAAATAGAGGAAAACGGTAAAAGTATAGATAACGTTATTGCCGGAGCTAAGCGAGTTGCGATGCCTGCTACCTTTGGTGTATTAACAACCATGGTTGCCTTTGTGCCCATGTTGACGGTTGAAGGGGGCATGGGGGCTATTTGGGAGTCTATAGCCTGGGTCGTTATTCTTTGTCTGGCGTTTTCGTTGGTGGAGTCAAAACTGATTTTGCCGGCACACATCGCCAATATGAAGTACTCCAAACAAAAGGGTGAAAAGGCCAATGCGTTTCAGCGCTTTCGTAATAAATTTGCAGGTGCAATTAAGTCATTTGTAGATAACTACTATCGGCCATTTCTTAAGAAGTGCCTGCATTATCGATATACGACTTTAGCCAGTTTCGTTGGTTTACTCATCTTAATGGCTGGACTAATGAGCGGCGGTATTGTGCGGTGGGTGTTCTTTCCGGATATTCCCAGTGACTTTGTACAGGCTAACGTGGAAATGCAGCCGGGAACGTCAGAAACTCGTACCATTGAAGTTCTGAACAGTGTTGAAAAGTCACTCAATGAAGTGAACAGCCGGATTAAAGAAAGTGACGGTGATGGTGTTGTCCGTCATACCAATATCTGGATGGACGGTAGTACTGCTGGCACTGTTTTTGTTGAATTGAAAAAAGGTGAAGATCGCCAGATAGACGGGTTTGAAATTGTGAACCAGTGGCGTGAAGCTGTTCCCGAACTGGCCGGAGTGCGAGCCCTTAATTTCCAGGGGAGTATGAGTGGCGGTAGTGGCTTTGATATTGAATTTCAGTTAGTGGGTGAAGACCTGGATGAACTGAAAGCCGCTGCGGATGAGTTGAAACTGGAGCTGGCTGACTACGACGGTGTATTCGATATTGAAGATACCTTTGGTGATGGTAAAGAAGAAATTCTGCTGCAGACCAAGCCTTTAGCAACTGCCATGGGTATTAATCTGGCAGAGCTTGCAACACAAGTTCGTTACGCTTTTTATGGTGCAGAGGCACAGCGTATACAACGAGGTGACGAAGAAATTAAAGTCATGGTTCGCTATCCTCGTGACCAGCGTGAGTCGGTTGGCAACTTACAGGATATGAAGCTGCGAGCAGCGGATGGTTCTGAAATTCCGTTTACTGAACTGGCGGATATTGAGTTTGCCGAAGGCTACAGCACCATTACCCGTATTGACCGTCAGCGCTCAGTGAATGTTCGTGCGCGAGCCGACAAAGACAAAGTCGAGCCTTTCCGGGTCGTCAAAGAAGTGCGTGAAGAGAAAATCCAGAGAATTCTGGATAAGTACCCAAGCGTTGGCTTCCAGTTGCAGGGCGCAACTCAAGACGAAGCCGAAGCAACGGGGTCTCTGGCAATTGGCGGTCTGCTGGCAATGTTTGCTGTCTATGCGTTAATGGCCATTCCGCTGAAATCCTATAGCCAGCCATTAATTATTATGTCGGTGATACCTTTCGGTATGATTGGTGCGGTTATTGGCCACTGGGTTATTGGCATGCCGGTTAGCATTTTGAGCTTGTTTGGTATTATTGCGTTAGCCGGGGTTGTGGTGAACGACAGTCTGGTCATGGTTGACTACGTTAACCGAGCCCGGGAAATGGGTACGGATTTGCGTAAAGCGGTGTTGGATGCCGGTTGTCGTCGCTTCCGCGCAATAACCTTAACCTCGTTAACAACTTTCTTCGGTTTGCTTCCGATAGTGCTGGAGAAGAGTCTGCAGGCTAAAATAGTGATACCAATGGCAATATCGCTGGCCTTCGGTATTATTTTCGCAACGATTATTACCTTGCTGTTAATACCTTGTCTGTACTTGATTCTGGCTGATACTAAGCGAGGAATGCGTACCATGTTGTCCTGGTATGGGCTGGCAACACCGCCTGAACCTAAAGATATGAGTACCAAAGAGGCACTGGAACACTACTAAGTGCTTGAGGAAATGAAAGAAAGCCGGAGCTAAGTCTCCGGCTTTATCGTATGGTTCGTCATAAACTGGTAAACTAACTACTCTAAACTGTTAAATTATTAATAACCGAACACTCCAGGGGAAACGTTGACATGTTGCTGTCGCTTCTTGATCTTGCCGCATTGCTATTTTTCTTTTTCTGCTGGATAGGCTATTCATTGTTTGCCCGCAAACGAGCCCGAACCACGCATTGTCTGTCGAGTATTTTGTGCTCGTTAAGAATTGACTGGTTTACCACTGTCATGCACAAAGAAAATCAAGTTGCTGACGCGTCACTTATTGGTAATGTCGAGCGTACTGTAACCTTCTTCGCCTCCTCTACCATTTTAGTTCTGGCTGGTGTTATTACGGTCTTAGCCCATGCTGATGAAGTTGTGTTAGTGCTAAATGAAATTCCGATGAGTCCAAACACCAGTTCTATTTTGGTGCAGTTTAAGCTGTCGGTGTTAGCCATTATCTTTATCTACGCCTTTTTTAAGTTTACCTGGTCTATTCGTCAGTTCGGCTTTGTATCTGTCCTGCTGGGAGCTTCTGTTGAGTATCATCAGGGCAATAAACCAGAAGAAGAGCGTCGGCGTTTTGCTATGCACGCGGCAAAAGTACTGGATCAGTCCGGACATGAGTACAATAAGGGTCTGCGTACATATTATTTTGCTTTGGCATATTTATCCTGGTTTCTGCATCCCGTCATCTTAATTGCTTCAAGTGCTGTGGTCGTCGCAGTGCTTTATCGTCGTGAATATCGTTCACGGGTGTTACGTGAATTGTTGGCAACGAAAGGCTATGTGCCGGGAAAAAAATAATAGGAGAAGGTTGTGAATAAGGTATTTTCTGATTTTCTGGCCTGGACTCGTGAACATGAGTGGGGTTGTGACGAGAGTTATGACTTAACATTGAGCAATGGCACAAAACTGTCGGTCTGGGATAGCGGAGTGTTAGAAGTTTCACCGGCTAATCCGGGACACAAGGATATTGTGTTATCCTGTGCGGTGCATGGCAATGAAACGGCTCCTATTGAAATATGCCGGGATATCATTAATGACATTATTGATGAAAAGCAGACAGTAACGCACCGCTCGCTGTTTTTAATTGCAAATCCAGCCTCAATAAACAAAGGTGAGCGGTTTGTTGAAGAAAACATGAACCGGTTGTTTAGTGGCGAGCACAGTAAAGGCAGTACGCAAAATAAAGAACGCGAGCGTGCAGCAAAGATAGAAAACTATGTAGAGCGCTTCTACCAATCGGCTCCGGAAGGTTCCCGCGAACGTTTTCATTATGACTTACATACCGCCATACGCGACTCTAAACGTGAGAAATTTGCCGTTTATCCGTTTACTCATGGCGCACCTTACAGCCGCCAACAGCTTCAGTTTTTGCTGGCTTGTGGTGTTGATACGGTATTATTAAATCAGGCGCCGACAACGACATTTTCATATTTTAGCGCACGTCAGTTTAATGCCCATGCGTTTACCGTTGAGCTGGGTAAAGTCCGTCCATTTGGCGAAAATGACAGGACTAAGTTTGCCGCAGCGGAAACCACCTTACGCGACTTAATTTCGCAAACTGAGCTGGATTTTGGTCCCTTTGAACCAGAACAACACTATGTGTTCAAAGAAGCGCAAACCATTAACCGCACACAACCTGACTTTGAGCTAAACTTTGCGGATGATGTGGCTAACTTCACCTCTTTTAATAAAGGGGAGCTACTGGCCTGGGATGGTGACAAGGCATGTTACGCGCAGCATGACGGTGAACATATTATTTTCCCTAATGCCAAAGTGGCGCTGGGGCACCGGGCGTTATTAACTGTGGTTAGAGTACCTACAGAGTCGCTCGATTTAGTCTGAAATTATTGAGCCTAAGTTGCCGAACTTTGTTAAGACTGTTCGTTTCTATTTACACTTAGCGCACTCAGTTTTCATTAGGGTGTGGTTTGCATGTCACTTTACGTAAAGGTAAAGTAGCGGCAATTTCCAACCCAGCTTAAAACCGAAAGAGAAGGTTATGGTCAAGGATAAAAAACACGACACAGAAATTGTGACGAAACCGAAATGGTTTGATAAAGACTCAGTCACAATTCCAATGCTGCAAATCTTAAAAGAAGATGGCAGTTTTCATAAAGATGCGGACATGCCTGAGTACGATAAAGAGCTTATCGTGAAAATTCACGACACCATGCAATTTATCCGTATTCTTGATGAACGCATGATCGCCGCACAGCGTCAGGGCCGTATCAGTTTTTACCTGGCTTCACGAGGTGAGGAAGCCGAGAGTGTGGCGTCTGCCGCCGCGCTGGATGCTGGTGATATGATCATGGGCCAATATCGTGAGCAGGGCGCATTAGCTTACCGTGGCTTTACCGTTGAACAGTTTATGAATCAGCTGTTTTCGAACGAAAAAGACTTAGGTAAAGGTCGCCAAATGCCGGTTCACTACGGTTGTGCTGACTTAAACTTTATGACTATTTCTTCGCCGTTGGGAACACAAATTCCACAGGCAACAGGTTATGCGTTTGGTCAGAAAATGGATAAAACCGAGAAGTGCACTATCTGTTACTTTGGTGAAGGTGCTGCCTCTGAAGGTGATTTCCACGCGGCTCTGAATATGGCATCGGTTTATAAAGTGCCGGTCATCTTCTTCTGCCGTAATAATGGTTACGCTATTTCTACACCGGCGCAAGGCGAGCAGTATGCCGGTGACGGTATTGCCCCGCGTGGTATCGGCTATGGCATGAAAACCATACGCATAGACGGTAACGATGTTTTCGCTGTACTCAAAGCGACACAGGAAGCTCGTCGTCTGGCTGTAGAAGAAAACGAACCTGTTTTAATTGAAGCCATGTCGTATCGTATGTCTGGTCACTCGACCTCGGATGACCCTACTGGTTACCGTACGCGTGATGAAGAAGCGGGTTGGCAGGCGAAAGATCCGCTTGAGCGTTTACAGAAGTGGATGATGAACGAAGGCTGGTTGGATAAAGACCACGTTGAAGAGCATCATGCTGAAGTGAAAGCCAAAGTTCTGGCGGCGTTAAAAGAGTCAGAAAAAGTACCGGTCCCGCACATTGATGAACTGATCAATGATGTATACGACGAACCGACTGACATGCTGAAAGAGCAGTTAGACGAGTTGAAAGAGCACATCCGTAAATACCCGGATGCCTATAGTAAAACGTCGGGGAGACTGGACTAATGGCTAAAATGAATTTACTACAGGCCATCAACAGCGCGCTAGACCTGGCGATGGCTAAGCATGACAACGTATACAGTTTTGGTGAAGATACCGGTGGTTTTGGTGGTGTATTCCGCGCCACTTCAGGCTTGACTGAAAAATACGGCAAGCACCGTAACTTTAATACCCCACTGGTAGAGCAGGGGATTATTGGTTTTGCCAATGGCCTGGCGTCACAAGGCAGCTATGCCATTGCCGAAATTCAGTTCGGCGACTACATCTTCCCGGCGTTTGACCAAATTGTGAATGAAACGGCCAAGTTCCGTTATCGTTCAGGTAATGAATTTAACGTTGGTGGTTTAACTATTCGTACCCCGTATGGTGGTGGTATCGCCGGTGGTCATTACCACTCGCAGTCTCCGGAAGCTTACTTTGCGCATACGCCGGGTATTAAAATAGTGACCCCGCGTAACCCGTACGAAGCAAAAGGGTTATTGCTGAGCGCTATTTTTGATAAAAACCCGGTGTTATTTATGGAACCGAAGCGGTTGTACCGCGCGTCGACAGGCGATGTTCCGGAAGAAGAATATACTATTCCATTAGGCAAAGCCGAGGTAGTTAAAGAAGGTAAAGATATTACCGTTCTTGGCTGGGGCGCGCAGATGGAAATGATTGAAAAAGCGGTGGAAAAGTCTGAAGAAGACGGCGTTTCATGCGAAGTAATTGACTTGCGTACTATTTCTCCATGGGATGTTGAAACTGTTACACAATCTGTTTTAAAAACCGGTCGTTTGGTGATCACTCAGGAAGCACCGATTACCGGTGGCTTCGCCAGCGAAATTGCGGCAACAGTTCAGGACAAATGCTTCCTGTACCTGGAATCACCAATTGGCCGAGTGTGCGGTATCGACGTACCGTATCCGCTGTGTCACGAAAAAGAGTACATGGCTGATCATTTGAAGATTTATGAAGCGATCAAACGCTCAATGAACTACTAAGGACCCATCGACATGAGTAAAGACTTTATTCTGCCCGATATCGGCGAAGGGATCGTAGAGTGCGAAATCGTTGAGTGGCTGGTTGCCGAAGGTGACGAAGTTAAAGAAGACCAACCCGTAGTTGAGGTCATGACTGACAAAGCTATGGTTGAGATCCCGGCCAAAGACGACGGCATTGTGGAAAAACTGTATTACCAGAAAGGTGATATTGCCAAGGTTCACGAACCGTTATTTGCAATAAAGCCAGCTGACGGATCTTCTGACGAGGCACCTGCCAAAGAAAGCGAGCCGTCTAAAAAAGAAGAAGCGAAAACAGAGGAAAAACAAACCTCAAGCAGCGGCGATACAACTGACTTTATTTTACCGGATATCGGTGAAGGTATTGTTGAATGCGAAATTGTTGAATGGCTGGTGTCTGAAGGCGACGAAGTGAAAGAAGATCAGCCGGTTGTTGAAGTCATGACGGACAAAGCAACGGTTGAAATTCCGGCTAAAGACGACGGTACCGTGGTCAAGCTGTATCACAAAAAAGGTGATATTGCGGAAGTACACAAACCGTTGTTTGCGTTGAAGCCAGTTGGTGGTGTTCAGTCTCCTGGTTCAAATGCTCCACAGAGCCATGTTGACCCCGACGCTAAGACTTCGCCATCGGACTCAAAAGCAGAAGCTGAGCCACCAGCGAAAGCGCGTCAGGGCAAAGCCATTGCCAGCCCTGCAGTCCGCCGTCTGGCACGTGAGAGCGATATTAACATTGCGGAAGTGTCGGGCTCAGGTAAAAAAGGCCGGGTTCTGAAGAAAGATATTGAAGCCTTTAAATCGGGTGAGCCGAAGTCAGCGGCCCCAAGCGATAGCCAGCAACCGCAGAAAGCAGCTGCTACCAGCGGCGGGACTCGTACTGAAGCTATCCGCGGTGTGAAAGCGGCCATGGCGAAGCAGATGATGAGCTCGGTCAGTACGATTCCGCATTTCACCTACGCTGATGAGTTTGATGTTACTGATTTAATCGCATTGCGTGAAAAGCTGAAAGAGCAATACAAAGAGAAAGGCGTACGCTTAACTGTCATGCCGTTCTTTATTAAAGCTCTGTCGCTGGCATTAAAAGAGTTCCCGGTAATGAATGCGCAGGTGAACGAAGACTGCACTGAAATTACTTACTTCGATGACCACAATATCGGTATGGCAGTCGATACCAAAATTGGCTTGTTAGTGCCTAACGTAAAACAGGTACAGAACAAGAGTATTATCGATGTGGCCAATGAAGTGACTCGTCTGACTCAAGCTGCTCGAGAAGGCAAAGTGCCTCAGGCTGATATGAAAGGCGGTACTATTAGCATTTCGAATATTGGTGTTATCGGCGGTACGGTGGCAACACCTATCATTAATAAGCCCGAAGCAGCCATTGTTGCCTTAGGTAAAGTGCAGGAATTACCGCGTTTTGACGAAAGCGGCAACGTGGTAGCTCGTAAGATAATGACGGTAAGCTGGTCAGGCGACCATCGTATTATCGACGGCGGCACCATTGCTCGCTTCAATAAACTCTGGCAGGAATACCTCGAAGACCCAACCAGCATGTTGGTTAACATGGTCTGAGATAACGGAAGAGCCAGAAACTAAGAGTTAGGAAAGTTAAGAAACACGCCGTGAACCCTTCCTTGGGGGCTTGAGTGACGCCATCCTTGGCGTCACACAGTTTCTTAACTTATCCCTAACTCTTTTTTTGTTTCTGGCTATCTACATCTGCGTTCAGTAAGTTAGATAAAGCTAGCAGATCCTACGGATAGTGGGCGTAGCGCCTAGAGTTAAAACCCTCTGATACAGGAGTGTCGAAGGCCATGGATGGCCTTCGTCAAGCCCTCATGGATGAGCTTGTTGCGTCTCCTGTATCAGAGGGTTTTAACTCCAAGCGGAGCGCTCTATCCGTAGGAACTCCTCCGAAGCTTTAACACTTCCTTTCCCCTTATTTTTTATAGCTGTGCTATGGTTTTCTTATCTGAGAAGCATAGAGAGCCAAGATGTTTGAAATTATTTACCTTTCTTTAGCGATATTACTGGCGGTACTGACGTTAGCGCCGTTGTCGTGGTCGCAGGTTTGGTGGATTCGCGGGTTGGATTTTCCGCGTTTGCAGCTTTCGGTGCTGCTAAGTGTGCTGTTGATAGTTGGCTTTGTGGTTATACGTGACTGGACATCGGTCACTGCGGTGGCTATGGGGCTGATTATTGGTTGTCTTGTTTGTCAGCTGTGGTGGGTGGTGCCTTATACGGCTTTATTCCCGAAAGAAGTGAAAGCGGTTGATGTAGGCGAGGCAGGGGCTCGGCTTAGAATTATGACGGCGAATGTACTGACGCCTAACCGTAACAGTGATGGCCTTATTAAGTTGGTTCGGGACTATACGCCGGATGTTCTGGTAACGCTTGAGTCTGATGGATGGTGGGGGGAGCAGTTAGAGGCTATTGAAGAGAACTACCCTCATACGGTTAAAGTACCTTTGGATAATCTCTATGGTATGCATCTCTATTCTCGGCTGCCGTTATCTGACATTAGCATTGAATACCTAATTGAAGACGATAAGCCATCGATACATTGTTTTATTGAGTTACCGACAGGGCAGAAAGTGAAAGCGCACTTTGTGCATCCGGCGCCGCCGAGTCCAACGGAAAATGAGGAGTCGGAGGAGCGTGATGGTGAACTCCTGTTAGTTGCGAAACACGTAGAGCCCGAGAAGCATCCGACTATAGTCACTGGCGACTTGAACGATGTGGCCTGGTCGAGAACGACACTGCTTTTTCGAAAGCTAAGTGGTTTATTAGACCCGCGCGTGGGACGGGGTATGTTTAACACTTTCCACGCGGACTATTGGTTTGCTCGCTGGCCGCTCGATCATATTTTTCATAGCCACCATTTTGCACTGGTTTCAATGACTCGTTTACCGGGTTTTGGGTCAGATCATTTTCCATTACTGACAGAGCTTGCTTTAGCTCCGGGAGAAAATGGTGCCGGTGATGGTCCGTCGCCGGATAAAGATGACAAAGAAGCTGCTGATGAGATTGTGGATAAGGCTATGGCTTAAGCTTACGTCGAATGTGAATACGTTGAACTAACAGTCCGAAAATAATAAGCATAAGCCCAACTAGCGTACTTGGGTAAATGGTTTCGCCAATCACGACCGAGAGCAGCAACAGCGAGATAAAGGGCGAAATAAAAATTAAGTTGCTGATAAGTGCGGTGTTGGTGGCTGTTTTCATGGCCTTTAGCCAAAACAGAAAGGTAATACCCATTTCAAATAATCCGACATAACTGACAGCTGCCCAGCCTTGCCAGGGTATGTTCGACCAGTCGCTCCAGACAAAGCTGGCAATAATTAGAATTGGCAATGCTAGGCCAAAGGACAAGACCAGGCTAACGACTGAATCTGCATTACGTCGGGTGTTGAGTATCCAGTATCCTGCCCACAGGAAGGTTGATATTAAGGCTAGTAAAACACCCCAGGGGTTGCTAAAGCTTAGCCCTAATAAGTCACCGCGGGTCGCTATAACTAGCACTCCAAAATAACCCAGTGCGCAGGCGACCCAGTCGCGGCGACGAATATGCTGCTTTAGAAACAGGGCGGCCATAATACTGAGTGCTATTGCCCATGTGTAATTCAGGGGCTGAGCTTCGGAGGCAGGTAGCAGTTTATAAGCTTGAAAAAGCACTAAATAGTAAATAAGAGGGTTAATAAGCCCCATTAGTACGTAGTACAAGGGCATTTTCCGCAGCTCAAGCAGCAACAAGTGAGACTTTCTCTGAATCACACAGACTAGGCTTAGAATAGCAAAGGAAACGACACTGGCGGCTGTTACCATTTGTAATGGCGTCATGTACTCTAGTGTGATTTTAAACGCCGTAGCGACCGTCGACCATAATAAAACGGCAATAAGGGCGTAGATAAACGCGAGTTTATCAGCGGCTATGGTGTGATGGCATGGTGCCCCCCTTAACTCATACGTCGATGAGCACTGCAGCTTGTTGGTGTTCAATCCAGAGAAAGGCATTCTGCTGATATCGGCGGGCAAGGTCAATGACTGTTTGTTGACTCAACCCTAAAACCATAAAGCTTTTTTCGGCTGGCCATTGGAAACTGCGGTCTTGACCTACTCCGTAAAAGTATCGAATGCCTTTAAAACCCACTAATTCAGCTTCTAACTGTTGGTTCCTTTCGCAATTCTCGTCAAAGGTTAACTGCCGACTTTGAGGGTTAAAAGCGGTAATAAAGGCCCCTGTTTTGCAGTTTAAGTCATGACAGAGTGTATTAAAGTCGCTATTGGTGCTACCTACCGATAAAGTCATTTTTTGGCCATTCACAACAAACCAGTAGTCGGTATTTTTATAATGTTCCAGCAATGTTGCGTCCATACTTTGACCATCACTTAAGCGTTAATTAAAGTAAGAGTTTAACTTTTGAGGCAGTAAGATTCTATGAACCCAAGTATCAGTGTTATTACGCTGGGAGTCGATGACTTAAAGCGCGCACTTGCTTTTTATCAGGACGGTTTAGGCTGGGAAACGAAGGGCATTGTCGGTGAGGACATTGAAAACGGTGCCGTTGCTTTCTTTAAACTGCCTAGTGGTTTGAGGTTGGCTTTGTGGCCGCGTAAAAGCATTGCTGCTGAAATGGGTGTTGATGTCGCTAAAAATGCTAATGAGGTGCTGCTGAGCCATAATGTCAGTTCCCACTCTGAAGTTGATGCAGTTATGAATGAGGCTAAATTGGCAGGAGCAACCATTCTTCATGAGGCTAAAGACTTATTTTGGGGTGGCTACGGCGGTTTCTTCAAAGATCCGGACGGTCATATTTGGGAAGTTACCTGGAACCCGGCATGGAGTTCTTAATGCCGGCTTTAGCGAATTTGATACAGATCAAGTATTGGTAAGTATTTACTCTAAAATAGATCTTTTTTTGATCTGATTAGACCAGCAAAGCGTAAACTATCGCATTCAAAAGTTCTTTGTTTGTTGTAGGAATACCTTAATGCTTTGCGCTAAAACGAAACACCAGCTCGCTAAAACCACTGAAGAGCTGTCGCAATATAAACAGTTAATGAATGCCATTGACAGTAATGTTGCGCGTATTGACTTTACCCCTCAGGGCTATGTTTTAAATGCCAATAACCAGTTTCTGGAAACCATGGGATATGGTCTCGATGATGTTATCTCTAAACATCACAAAATGTTTTGTGAACCGAGTTATTCATCTTCTCAGGCGTATCGAAATTTTTGGCAGCAGCTGGCAGAGGGTAAGTCGCAGCATGAGCGATTTAAGCGCATTCGCAGTAATGGCGACATTATTTGGTTAGAAGCGACGTACTTTCCTGTTAAAAACGAGAAAAGCGAGGTTGTTTTCATTACGAAAATTGCCAGTGATGTCACTGACGAAGTCACCGCCTTAGAGCAGCAAACCGCCATTAATACGGCAATTAATAAGTCAATGGCGACTATCGAGTTTTCACCTGACGGAGTCATTACCTGGGCAAATGATAACTTTCTGAACACTTTGGGTTACTCGCTCAGCGATATTACCGGCAAGCACCATAAGCTGTTTTGTGAGCAAAGCTTTTACGATGAAAATCCGGGTTTTTGGCGAGAACTTGGTAAAGGTGAGTTTAAAACCGGACGTTTTAAGCGTGTCAGCAAGCACGGGCAACCGATTTGGCTGGAAGCCAGTTACAACCCAATTTTTGATAGTAATGGTCGAGTTGTAAAAATCATTAAGTTTGCCAGCGACGTGACGGAGCAAGTGTTAAAAGCCCAACAAACCACAGAAGCTGCAGAAATTGCGTATTCGACGTCTCAGCAAACGGCGATGATAGTGAAAGACGGTAAAGCCTCTATTGATGTCTCTGTGGAAACCTCTAATGAAATTCTGACTAAAAGCCAGAAAACCGACGATATTATTGAGCAGTTACAAGAGCAAGCCGTTAGTATTGAAGAAATTGTTAAAACCATTAACGCACTAGCTGAACAAACAAATCTTCTGGCATTAAATGCGGCGATTGAAGCTGCCAGAGCGGGTGAGCATGGGCGTGGGTTTGCTGTGGTTGCTGACGAAGTAAGAAATTTGGCAACCAGAACGACGCAGGCAACAAGCGAGATATCGGGCGTTATGCAGCGCAGTTCAGAAGTTTCGGAAGCTATTTCGTTGTCTATTGACGATATTCAGGAAATGGCAAAGCGCGGGAAAGAGCAAATTGAAAAAGTAAAAAGCTTGATAGAAGAGATAGATGAAGGTGCGACGAATGTCGTCAATGCAGTGAGCCACCTTTCTTAAGGTGACTCACGCGTTTTTCATAGGAGTTTACACTTAGACATTTAGCCCGCAGGGTAAACGTAGTTTGCCTGGATACCCAGAGGAAAACCAAGTGTCCAGTAGAGGATAAGGAAGGCAGACCATAGTATTAATAGCGCTACGGTATAAGGCAGCATCATTGCAACTAACGTACCTATGCCCGTGCCTTTAACATAACGCTGGCAATAAAGAACGACCAGCGGGAAGTAGGGCAGCAACGGCGTAATAATATTACTGGATGAGTCACCGACACGATACGCCGCCTGGGTTAAGTCGGGTGAATAACCTAACTGCATTAGCATAGGCACAAAAATAGGGGATATCAGGGCCCATTTAGCCGATGCTGAACCGACAAATAAGTTAATAAAGGCTACTAAGAAGACGATACCGACCATAGTGACTCCACCGGACAACTCCAGACTGGCCAGGAAGTTAGCGCCTTTAACGGAAATTAAAGTGCCGAGTTGTGAGTCTCCAAACGCTTTTATGAATAAGGCACAGAAGAACGCCATAACCATATAGTAGGCCATGCCTTCCATTGACTTAGTCATTGCGCCGATAACGTCCTGGGAGTTGGTAAAGTTACCGGAAACATAACCGTGAACAATACCTGGGATAATAAACAGCAAGAAAATTAGCGGTACAATCATACCCATAAGAGGTGCTGAGTAAGATGCCAATTCACCGGTTGCCGGGTCAGCCAGAGGAGTATTTTCAGCCGTTGCTGAGAAATACAACAGAGTCAAACCTACCGCCATGGTAATTACGCCAGCATAAAATGCTTTGCGGTCTCGCGGGGAGACGTCGTCTAACGCAGGCATATCTTCGGCGTCACCATCAACTTCTGCACCGCGTAAACGGGGCTCTACCACCTTGTCCGTCAGGAACCAGCCAATGGCGACGACGACAATTGACGAAGCGGCTGTAAAGAAATAGTTGTTCAGCGGATTTAACTGCATGTCGGCGTCAATAATCTGTGCGGCACTTTGAGTGAAGCCCTGCAGCAACGGGTCGATTGCCGAAGGTACGAAGTTGGCACTGAAACCGCCGGAAACACCGGCAAAAGCAGCGGCAATACCTGCCAGCGGATGTCTGCCAGCCGCGTAGAAAATAACACCGCCTAAAGGAATAACCAGAACGTAGCCGGCATCAACGGCCGTATGACTGACTATAGCAACCAGAATAAGTATCGGCGTCAGTAGCATTTTCGGTGTAACGTTCAACATGAGTTTAATGGCGACATTAATGTAACCCGAGCGTTCGGCTACACCCACACCCAGCATAGCTACCAGCACAACCCCCAGAGGCGCAAAACCCATAAAAGTATCAACCATATTGGCAAGAAAAGCCGTAAACTCGGTGCCGCTTAATAAGTTGATGACGCCAATAGAGTCACCCGTAAGCGGGTGCTTCTCATCAAAACTCACGCCGGACAACAGCCACGACATTACCCAGACAATGATTAATAAGCCAAAAAACATAACGGCCGGATCGGGCAGTTTATTACCGACCTTTTCAACGCCGTCTAAAAGGCGATTTAACAGACTGTCCGGCTTTTCTTTTTGCGAACGGTCTGGTTGTGGAGATTGAGCCATGGTGAAACCCCTGGTTGTTATTTTATTGGTCTAATTATTATGCGCAGGTATCATAACCATTATTGTAAGGTGGAACAAAGCGAACAAGGTGAAAAAAGTGTCAATGATTTGTGGTACAGATGAAGCGGGTCGTGGGCCTATTGCCGGGCCGGTTGTGGCTGCGGCTGTCATTTTAGATCCGGATAATCCAATTGAAGGGCTTAACGACTCAAAAAAGTTGAGCGAGAAAAAGCGTGAAAAACTGAGTCTGGAAATAAAAGAAAAAGCACTGTACTGGACTATTGCTCAGTCTGACCCCGACGAAATAGAAGCCATTAACATTCTCTGGGCGTCAATGAAAGCCATGCAGCGAGCCGTGGAAGCACTGCCGGTAAAACCCGATATGGTGCTGGTGGACGGTAACCGGGTTCCGGAGTTGAATGTACCGGCAAAAGCCATTGTTGGAGGCGATGCCAGCGAACAGTGCATTGCTGCTGCTTCAATTTTAGCGAAAGTGGAACGGGACAGACAGATGCTCAAGTGGCATGAATTGTACCCACAATATGAATTTGATAAGCACAAAGCTTATGGTACGCCCAGGCACCTCGAATTATTAGAAAAATACGGGCCTTGTCCTATACATCGTAAAGGCTTTAACCCGGTTAAGCGACTCCTTGCTAACTTGTGATTTAACCCGAAAATTCATACAATAACGGCCTGTTCATTAAGCTCTTTCAGGAAGTTGGAATTCACCATGCAGTCTATCCCGCACGTTGATATGCGCCGTTATCAGAATGATTTTGATGCTTTTACTCAAGATGTCGGTAATGGTTACGAAAAATACGGTTTTATTGCCTTAACTCAGCACGGCGTCGATACCGCGCTTATTGAACGGGCACTGGATACCTGTCGTGAATTGTTTGCATTACCTGAAGATGTAAAAAAACAATATCACCGCCCGGGTCAGGGCGGCGCCAGAGGCTACACGCCCTTTGGTACTGAAGTGGCTAAAGACGCCAAACATGTCGACTTAAAAGAGTTCTGGCATGTGGGTCGTGAAATTGAAGGAGAGCCGCCGTACCCGCAACTATTGCCAAACGTCTGGCCACAAGAGTTGCCTAAATTTAAAGACGATATGCTGGCTATTTATGCGGCTTTGGATAAGCTGGGTAATCAGGTGCTGGAAGCTCTGTCAGTTTATTTGGGTCAGCCGAAAGACTTTTTCCGCAACAAAGTGAATATCGGCAATTCAATTTTGCGGCCTTTACACTATCCACCTATTATTGATGAAGATACGCCCTCGGTTCGTGCTGGTGCGCATGAAGACATCAACGTTCTGACACTATTGGTGGGTTCGCGTGAACCGGGGTTAGAAGTGCTGGCGAAAGACGGCACCTGGGTGCCGGTAACGATTATTGAAGGTGCCATTATTTGTAACGTGGGTGATATGCTGCAGCGCTTAACGAATCATGTGCTGCCATCGACAACGCATCGGGTGGTTAATCCGCCGGCACCATTTAATGAAAAGTCGCGTTACTCAATACCCTTCTTTTTACATTTTAATCCGGATGTGATGATCACACCGCTGGAAAGCTGTATTTCGGACGAAAATCCTCAGCGAGATGAACCTATTACGGCTGATGACTATCTAATGCAGCGCTTACGTGAAATTGGTTTGATAAAAGACTAAAAGGAACAGCTGGTGAAAACAGGCGAGTTTAATCTAAAACGCATAGTTCAGGGTGTGGCTGCTGTCACTGTTTCTGCATTATTGATCAGTTGCGCATCTGCTCCGCAGGAGCCTGAAAGCAATGAGTTTCGATTGACGTTGCTGCACATTGACGACCACCACTCTAATTTGGACGCCAAGCGGCAAACTTTAGTGTGGGGAGAGCAGGAGTGGCAAGTTGAAGCCGGCGGCTTCCCGCGTGTTGGTGCGCAAATTAAAAAGCTCCGCGCGGCTAACGAAAACGTGCTGACATTGCATGCCGGTGACGCTCTGACAGGCAGCTTATATTTCACCTTGTTTGGTAGTGAAGCCGACGCCCGCATGATGAACAACGTCTGTTTCGATGCCTTCACTATTGGTAACCATGAATTTGACACCGGTGACGCCGGCCTTGCCGAGTTTCTGCAGGCATTGGGGACTGAAAGCTGTCCTACCGTAAAGCTCGGAGCTAATATAAAACCCAAAGTTGGTGAGTCGCCGTTAACTCCGAACCGCGAATGGCAAATGTTTCAGCCCTACACAATAGTCGAGCGTGGCGGTGAAGAAATAGCCATTATTGGTCTGGATATTGCCAGTAAAACCAAGAAGTCATCGCAGCCCGATGAATCCACTGAGTTTTTAGACGAGCTGGAAACGGCGCGCAAGTATATAGCGGAAGTTCAACAGCAGGGTATCGAGAAAATAGTGCTGCTGACGCACATTCAATACGAGCGGGACAAAGAGCTGGTGCAGCAGTTGCCGGGCGTGGATATTGTTATTGGTGGTGATTCGCATACGCTGTTAGGCGATTTCAGTGATTTTGGTATGGAGTCTGACGGGCCTTATCCAACCGAACTGACCAATGCCGACGGCGACAAAGTTTGTATTGGCCATGCTTATCAATATTCATTGGTAGTTGGCGAGATGCAGGCGGTATTTGAAGGTGACAAAATTGCAGAGTGCGGCGGGCGTCCGCATTATCTTCTGAGTAACGACATTCAGGTCAGCGACGGCATTGTGACAACTTACGAGCCGATTAAAACCGCACTGGAAGACAGTGACGTATTCAGCTTTGTTGAACCTGACGCTGAGCTGCAAAGCATGTTGCAGGAGTATCAAGGCAAAGTTGAAGAGTTTTCTGCCGAAGTGCTGGCGCAGGTGCCACAGCAAATTTGCAGTCAGGAAATTGATCTGCCAAGACGCGATGGTTGTGCTGACATTATGAGTTCTGGTGCTCACCGTCTGGTTGCTGAAGCTTTCCTGAACTCAGTGCCGGAAGCCGACTTTGCTATTCAAAATGGTGGTGGTGTCCGCTCAGGTATTAGCCAGGGGGACTTTACCGTGGGCGACGCTTTCAATGTACTGCCTTTTGCGAATACTCTGGTTAAGCTGGAACTGAGCGGCTCTGAGTTCAAACAGGCAATGGAAGAAGCACTGGCCTATTCCATTTCTGATGGCGGCTCAACCCGAGCTTACCCCTATGGTGCCGGTATTCGTTATTCGGTGGACTTAACCAAAGAAAAAGGCAGTCGTGTGTCTAACCTGCAAGTGTGGGATAAAGGCAGCAGCAGTTGGCAGCCAATGACCGCCAGAGCAACCTACGTGATGGTGACAAACAGCTTTATTGCAGGCGGTCAGGACGGTTATGACACCTTTTATCGTGTCAGTGAGCGCGGACGAGCCCGTAATACAGGAATAGACTATGCTCAGTCGCTGGTGGATTATGCCAGAGAGCAGGAGGTTCTGAAGCGTCCGCAAGAATTCGCGACGCAGTCATATGTTCCTGTGGGAGATAAATAATGGCTCGAGCATTCGAGCCAGCCCCAGTTTCCGATAACGCCAGATTCGATTTTATTGTTGTTATTCTGGCGTTATTGACGGCCTTTGCGCCACTTTCCATTGATATGTACCTGCCGGCTTTCAGCGCTATTGCGTCGGACTATGCGACCGATACACACCACGTTGAACTGTCGCTGACGGCATTTTTCTTCGGTCTTTTTATTGGGCAGCTGCTCTACGGTACTGCGACCGATAAATTTGGGCGTAAAAACCCGCTTTATATCGGTTTAGCTATTTACGTGGTGACATCCATTGGCTGCGCTTTTGCGCCGGATATTCAGTGGCTTATTGCTTTACGTTTCCTGCAGGCTATAGGGGCCTGTGCCGGTATCGTTATTGCCCGGGCTGTGGTGCGTGACTTATATACACCACAAGCGTCGGCTCGTGTGTTTTCATTCCTCATACTGGTAATGGGAGTTGCGCCTATTCTGGCGCCTCTGTTTGGTGCCTATGTAACCGAATGGATGGGGTGGCGTGCTCTGTTCTTAATTGTCGCCGGTTTAGGTGTGGCCTCCGCCGTGACTATCCACTTTGTTCTGCCGGAAACCCGCGGGCGCCGTTATGACGTGCGTATGCGAAATACGGGCAGCACTTACTGGGCGGTTTTGCGCGACCCTTCTTTTCTGCGTTATTCGTTAACCGGTGCTATTGCTCAGTCTGGGTTGTTTGCCTACATCACAGGTTCGCCAAAAATGTTTATTGAGGTTTTTGGTCTTGAACCCATGCACTACAGTTGGCTGTTTGGATTAAACGCTATTGGTATTATTGGCTTTTCGCAGCTTAATGGCTGGTTGCTGAAATACCACTCCTCACGCAAGATCCTGAACGTTTCCTTACCGATATTGGCCGTGGTGTCCATTGTCATGTGCGTTATGGCGTATTTTAATGCCGGTTTCTGGGGAATATTGCTGCCGTTATTTGCCTATATTTCGACTTTAGGCATGGTTTTCCCGAACGCTATGGCCGGGGCTTTGGCTGAACAGAAAGAACGCGCAGGTTCGGCGTCTGCCGTAACCGGTAGCTTACAGTTTTTAATTGCTGGTTTGGTTTCTGCCGGGGTGAGTCAGGCTGGCTCATTCACTGATTACGCCATGGCCTGGGTCATAGGTGTGGCCGGCTTACTCGCGGTAATTGCATACCGCGTAATGCGCCGGCCAGAATAAGCTTTTTAGTTATAATAAGTCGGTGCGGCTGGTCCTACAGGGAATCCAAAGACAAAGACCCAAAGGAAGAAGAGCACCGACCAGCCAACAAAGAAGAACATAGAATAAGGCAGCATCATGGCAACCAGAGTGCCAATACCTAAATCCTTCTTGTAACGAGCTGCAACGGCCAATATTAAGCCAAAGTAACTCATCATAGGTGTAATAACGTTAGTGACTGAGTCACCAATGCGGTACGCCGCCTGAATGACTTCCGGCGAGTAGCCAACCAGCATCAGCATCGGCACAAAAATAGGGGCGGTAATAGCCCACTGCGCAGAAGCCGAGCCCAGCATCAAGTTCACAAAGCCGCAGACCATAATGAAGAACAGGAAAATGATAGGACCGGTCATGCCAATATTGGTCAGGAACTCCGCACCATTAATGGCAAAAATAGTCCCGAAATTTGTCCATTTAAAGAAGTTAACGAACTGCGCCGCAAAGAATACCAGCACAATATACATACCCATAGTACTCATGCTGTGCGACATCGCGTCGATAACATCGCGGTCGTTTCGCATGGTCTCAACCGTGCGGCCATAGACAAAGCCGGGAATGGCGAAAAAGAAGAAGATGTAAACAACCACGCCTTTCAGGAATGGCGAACCTTTAACATCACCGGTTTCCGGGTGACGTAAAATACCCCACTCAGGTACAACGGTTAGTGCCAGAATACCGGCCAGAACCAGAACGCTTAACCCTGCGTAAATTAATCCTCGTTTTTCCTGTTTGGTCAGAGGATCCATTGAGGATTGATCGGACAAATCAATAGAGGCTTCGTCTTTGTTGTATTTACCCAGTTTGGGTTCGACAATTTTGTCGGTTATAAACGCGCCCATAATCGCAATCAGGAAGGTACTGACCATCATAAAGTACCAGTTGGCTTCTGCGCCAACGGTGTAGGCCGGGTCAATAATTTTAGCGGCTTCTTCGGTAATACCTGACAGTAAAGGGTCTACTGTACCAATTAGCAGGTTGGCACTGTAGCCTGCGGAAACACCGGCAAAAGCGGCCGATAAACCGGCTAACGGGTGACGCCCCAGACCGTAGAAAATCATGGCAGCAAGTGGTACCAGTACAACATAGCCCAGTTCTGCTGCGGTGTTAGAAATGACACCGGCAAAGACAATGGTTACGGTTACCAGGCGCGGCGGAGCTTTCATGACCAGCCCGCGCATAGCCGCAGAAATTAAGCCCGAACGTTCAGCAACACCAACCCCTAAAAGAGCAACTAACACAGTCCCTAAAGGCGTGAAGCCGGTAAAGTTGGTGACCAGATTAGTGACAATACGTTGTATTCCCTCAGCATTAAGCAAGCTGACAGCTTTGATAACGGTTTCGCCGTCTCTGGGGTCTACTGCACTGACGCCAAAATAAGCAGCGACGCCACTAATGAAAATAATGAATAAGCAGAAAACGGCGAATAGGGTAATGGGGTGGGGTAACAGATTACCAAGCCATTCAACGCCATCGAGAAAACGGGTAAACCAGCCTCGTTTGCTGGTCGCGTTATAGTCATTATTGGGAGACTGCATAACTCGCGCCTTTATTATAAGTTTTAGACCAGCGCAAGATTCTAGCATAAAAAAACGGCGCCGCTGAAATCCGGGGCGCCGTTTGTAGGTTAACCTTCAGCTGTTATGCAGCTTCATCTTTCTTAAGGTTTTTCAGGGCATAATCGAATGCTGCCTGACCGGCCAATAAATCTTCCGGAGCAAAGTCATCAACGTTAATGGTACGCAGGCGACCAACTTCCGTGCGCTCAAGCAGAGCAACTTCGTCGTCACTTAATACGCCCAGCTCTTTACCTTTAGCGGCTAGCTGGTCTAATTGAGTAAAGCTGAAGCGTTTACCTGCTGCTTTACAAACTTTGTCGTACAGTGGCTCTGAGGCAATCACGTTTTTCAGGGTTTCTTCAAGGAAACCAAAGTGACCTTCAGGGCTCAGGAACTGGCCTTCACCTAAACGTGTACGGACGTCGTTTGGTGACATTAGCATACGGGCAATTTCATGATCGTTTTTATCTGTAGGACGTTTAGCAATACGGCCTAACGGATACATAACGGCGCGCATGAAGCTACCCACACCACCAAAGTTCGCCAGCATTTCCAGCTGCGCTTCCTGTAGCTTATTCAGAGTATCCTGCATAGCCCAGTGAACTAACGGCAAGTCTTCTTTAATGCGACCCTGGTCATGATAACGCTTCAGTACACAAGAACCGATGTACAGGTAGCTGAGCATATCACCTAAGCGCGCAGAAACGCGCTCTTTACGTTTAAGACTACCACCCAGTTTGCCCATGGCAATGTCTGACAATAACGCCATGTTGGCACTAAAGCGGTTCATCTGCTGGTAGTACTTACGGGTTTCGTCGCTAGCCGGAACAGAGCTCAGGCGGTGACCACCAAAACCATAGAACAGTGAACGAACAAAGTTACTGATGGCAAAGCCAATATGACCAAACACGGCTTTATCAAATTTCTTCAAGGCATCCGGGCCTTTTTCAGCCGAGGCTTCCATTTCTTTCAAAACAAATGGATGGCAACGAATAGCGCCCTGACCGTATATCATCATACTACGGGTAAGAATGTTGGCGCCTTCTACTGTAATGGCGACCGGAACACCCTGGTAACCACGACCAAGATAGTTATTCGGGCCTAAACAGATACCTTTACCACCGTGAACGTCCATAGCGTCGTCCATGCAAGCACGTAGCTTCTCAGTCATGTGGTATTTCGCAATGGCACCGATAACGCCAGGCTTCTCGCCTAAATCAATACCTTTGGTGGATAACATAGTCACCGCATCCATCAGGTACGCGTTACCACCGATGCGAGCCAGTGGCTCTTCAACACCTTCCATTTTACCAATAGGTAATTTGAACTGACGACGGATGCGTGAGTAAGCACCAGTTGCCAGAGCCATTTGTTTAATGCCACCGGCACTGTTTGAAGGCAAGGTAATTGAACGGCCGACTGACAGACATTCAACCAGCATACGCCAGCCCTTACCAGCCATTTTCTGTCCACCAATAATGTAATCTAATGGAACGAATACGTCGTTACCGCGAATTGGGCCGTTCTGGAATGGCACGTTCAGCGGGAAGTGACGGCGGCCAATTTCAACGCCTTTGGTGTCACGAGGAATAAGCGCACAGGTAATACCCAGCTCTTCTTCTTCACCAATAAGGTTGTCAGGGTCGTACATTTTAAATGCCAGACCTAAAACAGTAGCTACTGGTGCTAAGGTAATGTAGCGCTTGTTGAAATTCAGTTTGATACCGACAATTTCTTCGCCGTTCCACTCACCTTTACACACAACACCTGAGTCAGGAATAGCGCCTGCATCAGAACCGGCTTCCGGGCTGGTTAGTGCGAAACAGGGAATTTCGTCACCGCTGGCTAGGCGTGGCAGGTAATGGTCTTGCTGTTCTTTGGTACCATAATGCTGCAACAATTCGCCCGGGCCTAATGAGTTAGGTACGCCGACGGTTGAGGCCAGCACCGTGCTAACACCGGCAAGCTTCTGTAAAACACGAGACTGCGCGTAGGCAGAGAACTCCAGGCCACCGTATTCTTTCTTGATGATCATGGCGAAGAATTTCTCGTCTTTCAGGTATTGCCAGACGTGCTCAGGCATGTCTGTTAATTCGTGGGTTACTTCCCAGTCGTCCAGCATTTTGCAGACTTCTTCACAAGGCCCGTCCAGGAAGGCTTTTTCTTCAGCCGTTAACTCGGCTTTAGGTACCTTATGAAGTTTTGACCAGTCAGGGTCACCACTGAATAAATCGCCGTCCCACCAGACCGTACCGGCTTCCAGTGCGTCACGCTCGGTATCAGACATTTCTGGCATTACTTTGCGATATGCGCTAAGAATAGGCTTAGTCAGCAGGTTTAAACGAATTGGCGCTATGTTAAGCGGAACCAGAACAATTGCCAGAATAGCCCAAAGCACTGGGCCAACAATGTCAATTGCGCTACCAATAGCGAACATAATAACCAGACCGGCGCTGAACATAGCCAGGCTGGCTCGTTTGTAGATTAATGCAGCCGCGACTATAACAGTAGCGACAATCCAAAGTGCAATACTCATAATGTAATACTCCGATTTGGAGGTCTGACCAGTGATACTGTGCAAGTTAGATCAACCGGAGTATATTTTCAAGGAAAAATTGAACGGGCGTTTGAATTTTGTTGTCAATATAAACGTCCAGTAGTGAACAGAAGGGGAGAAGTGAAAGTGAAAAGGACCGTCAGTTGGCTGGTATCCAGCGTATTATTAAGTGGCTTGGCAATGAATACCGCTGTTGCAGATAGTCAGCAGAACGCCGGGCAACCCATCGAACAATCAATGAAGCCGTATCAGGCTGACTACGTGATCACGCGTGGTGACAGCGAGTATGGGGAAGGTTACCGTTATCTTGAGGTGTCGCCCGAGGACGAATGGCAACTGCGAACAAAGTCGGATATTTCCTGGTTTATTTTGTCGGACACCCGTGAAGCTCGTTCAGTATTTATTGTGGATGAAGAGAATAGCCGGTTGGAGCCTCGCGAATTTATTTACATGAGAACCGGCACCGGATCGGATAAGTCCTTTCATGGTGAATTCAAACCGAATGAGAAAAAGGTTCGCAATGTGGATACCGGGCGCATGCTGGATGTGAACTGGAAAGACGCGTTATTTGATGAAGCCAATGTGACCGAACAATTACGTGTAGATTTGGCCAGCGGAGCTGAAACTTTTAAGTACCGGTTGGTTGATGAAAAAGGTCAAGAAGACGAATACCGTTTTGAGGTGCTGACAACAGAAGAGTTGTCGTTGCCTTACGGTGAGGTTGAAGCAATAAAAGTCGGGCGTATAAGGGATAATAACCGGCGCCAGACCTTTTTCTGGTTTGCGCCGGAGCTAAATTACGTGATGGTGAAAATGAAGCAATTCAAAGAAGGTGACGAGCAGGCAACCATGTCACTGAAAAGCTTGTCTATGTAAACTGGTGCTTGTTTGACACGATATGTATTTGATCTGGCATTTATGTAGCCTGACATTCATGTCAGGTTCAATGTTCAATACCCCACCTGACATGAATGGCAGGCTACGCCGTCAATCTGTGGCGTAGCCTTGTTGGCCTAGTACTTCTCCGTCAAGTGTTACCCGGCCGCCTTCCAGCTTAAGACGTTCCTGACAAAACCAGTTAACCACCAGCGGATAAATACGGTGTTCCTGCTCGTGCACGCGAGCCTGAACTTCTTCCACTGTGTCGCCCTCAAAAATAGGTACTTTGGCTTGCAATACCACCGGGCCACCGTCGAGTTCTTCTGTCACAAAATGCACACTCACGCCGTGTTCGGTATCGCCCGCGTCTAATGCCCGCTGGTGCGTATTCACACCTTTATATTTAGGAAGAAGAGAAGGGTGAATGTTGAACATGCGGCCTTCATAGTGGCGTGTAAAGTCACCCGTCAGAATTCGCATAAAGCCGGCCAGAACCACTAAATCGGGCTGGTAACTGTCAATCAGCGACTTCAGTTCGGCGTCATAAGCCTCGCGAGAGTCAAACTCTTTGTGGCTGAGAACCTCGGTATCAATGCCTTTAGCAGCAGCTTTTTCCAGGCCTTTAGCCGAGGCTTTATTGGAAATAACTGCAACCACTTCACCGGCGACTTTTCCATCTTCGCAGGCCTGTTGAATGGCCTGCATATTACTACCGGTGCCTGAAATTAGTACAACAATACGCTTCATTAGTGAGTCTCGTCGGCCAGAATGTCGACTTGCTCTTCACCTTCAGCCGCGTTGGCAATACGGCCAATTTTCCAGGCGTCTTCACCTGCGTCTGTCAGAATTTGAATGGCTTTATCGGCTTTGTCATTAGGCACGGCGATGACCATACCCACACCACAGTTAAAGGTGCGGTACATTTCTTTCATGCTGACATTGCCGTTTTCTTTTAACCAGTCAAAAATAACCGGCCAGTCCCAGCTGTTGCCGTCAATAACGGCTTTGCTGCCTTTCGGTAAAACTCGTGGAATGTTTTCCCAGAAGCCTCCACCTGTAATGTGTGACAACGCGTGTACAGGGACGTGTTTAATCAGCTCCAGAACCGACTTAACGTAAATGCGGGTAGGCTCTAATAAATGATCAGCCAGTGTTTTGCCTTGTAAGTGAGATTCTAAATCAGCGCCGCTAACTTCAATAATTTTGCGAATAAGCGAGTAACCATTTGAATGAGGGCCGCTGGATGCCAGCGCTATTAAAGCGTCGCCGTCGGCAACTTTGGTACCGTCAATAATTTCAGACTTTTCCACCACGCCCGTACAGAAACCGGCTAAGTCATAGTCGCCGCCTTCGTACATGCCCGGCATTTCTGCGGTTTCGCCACCGATAAGAGCACAGCCCGACTGTTCACAACCGTCGCCGATACCGGCAACCACGTCGGCTGCTACGTCAACGTCCAGTTTTCCTGTTGCGTAGTAGTCAAGGAAGAACAGTGGCTCAGCGCCCTGTACAATAAGGTCGTTGACGCACATAGCGACTAAGTCGATACCTACACCACGATGACGCTTAAGGTCTATAGCTAAACGCAGCTTGGTACCCACACCGTCGGTGCCGGAAACCAGAACCGGCTGTTTATAACCTGCCGGAATTTCACACAGAGCACCAAACCCACCAATGTTACCCATGACTTCAGGCCGGTGCGTGCGCTTGGTAACGCCTTTAATACGTTCAACCAATGCATTACCAGCGTCAATGTCGACGCCCGCGTCTTTATAACTTAAAGAAGGTTTTTTATCGCTCACAGAATAATCCCGACTGGCAAAATTTGCGCGCAAGTTTAACACGATTTAGGCCACAAAAGGTAGCTTAAGCGGCTCCTTATTGTGTCAGGATTTATCTGCGATAAACCGGTAGCCAACACCGGGTTCTGTTTCTATATACTTTGGCTGTGCCGGGTCATCTTTGAGCTTTTTACGCACCTGGCTGACAAAAATACGCAAATAGTGAGTGTCTTCCTGATGCGTTCGACCCCAAATTTTCTCCAGCAACTGTTGCTGAGTAACGAGCTTTTGCGGGTGGCTGACTAAGAAATCCAGTAGAGCGTATTCTTTACGGGACAAGTTAACCATCTCGTTTTGCAGAAACACTTTGTGTTGCTCGCGGTCGATGAGTAACTCACCAAAACGAAGCTGAGCTTCGGCTGTGGGTTGTTGATCGGAGAGGTCGCGTAATAAAACATGAATACGCGCCATAAGCTCCCGAATACCAAAGGGTTTGGTCAGGTAGTCGTTAGCACCGCCTTCCAGTAGTTTAACTTTCTGCAGTTCGTCGTCACGTGCGGTCAGTACCAGTACCGGCACCTGACTCCATTCGCGCAGCTGTCGCATTACCTGATAGCCGTCAGCGTCAGGCAGACCTAAGTCCAGAATAACCAAATGCGGGTTCTGGCTGGTAATCTGCTTTATCCCTTGCCCGGCTGTCGCTGCTTCCAGGTAGGTGTACCCTTCGGCGGTGAGCGAGGCACGCATAAAGCGTCGTATCTGTGGTTCGTCATCAATGACTAAAATGCGGGGGCCGTCGGTGCGGGCTTGTGCATTCATGAGACTTCCTCTGTGATGTTGGCGCGTGGTAATTTAATTCGGACAAGGCAGCCATCAGAGCTTTCTTCAATACTTATGTGGCCGTTATGAATGTCGATTATTCCTTTAGCAACGGACAGACCCAGACCGGTTCCGCCAGTGCCTGAGTCTTTCTCGCGCGACGAATAAAAAACATTAAATACAAGCGAGCGCTTGCTGGTTTCTATGCCGGGTCCCTGGTCTTGTATGTCGATGACAACAAACTCGTCGGTCTCTGACAGAGTTAAAGTAACGGGAGCTGTGTCGCCGGAAAAGCGCATCGCGTTATCAATAACATTAAACAGTGCCTGCTCCAGCAGCGAGGACTGAACCTCAACCATAGCGTGCTGTAAATTATCGTTAACCAGTAACCGTTCTTGTGAAGCAAAGCGCGACAGAGTTTTACGGATAACCGGACGAATATCCTGTACTGCATGAGTCAGACGAATTTCGCCGTGCTGAAGCCGGGTGGCCTGTAACAGGTTTTCGATATAACGATGCAGGCGGTCACTTTCATCCAGCGCACCCTGTAACAGCTCGGCCCGCTCTTGTTCCGGCAAGCGTTCCTGATACGCCTGCAATGTACTTAAATTACCAATGACGCTGGCGAGCGGAGTTCTCAGGTCGTGTGAAACCGACAGTAAAATGTTTGAGCGCAACTGAGCCTGACGTAAGCTTTCTTTCTGGTTTCTGAACGAGGTAGCTAAGTGGCTGGTAATAACGCCTACGGCAATAAATACAATTGCAGTAACCATTTCGTCTATGTCGGTCATGTGCAGCGAATAGCGTGGTTCTGTAAATAAAAAATTAAACAACAGCAGGGCGAGAACAACGGCAAGTAGTGCCGCGCGAAAATTGGTTAAAAACGCAATAAGCAACACCGCTAGTTGCAGAATGAGTACCGTACCCGAGGTTGGCAGTAACCAGTGATCGAGCAGGTAGGCAAGACCCGCCGCGGTGCCTGTGATGGCAACGGAGGCCAGGTAACCTAACAAGGGCTGTTTACTCATGTTCTAATCTCATGTGCTAGTCCCGCCAGAATTGAGGAAGTAACAATGTTAGCAAAGTAAAGTATTCAAGGCGTCCTAAAATCATTGCTAATGTCAGTACCCAGGTGCCGGTGTCTGATACCGGAATAAAGTTACTGGAAACTTCGCCAAAACCCGGGCCAAGTACGTTCAGACACGCCGAAACGGCGGTAAATGCCGAGAAAAAGTCCAGCCCGGTCAGCATCAATATGAGGGTAAGTACCATTGAGCTAATTGCGACCATTAGCATAAAGCTCATTACCGCCTGAATCACGTCGTTAGTCACTGCTTTTCCCTGATATACCACTTTCATAATGGCACGCGGATGTATGGCCTGCAGCATTTGGTGCTTCAAAATGCGTAAGGTAATGACATTACGGATAAATTTATTGCCCCCAGCCGTAGAGCCTGCACAGCCGCCCAGGTAACTGGCTGCCACTAAAAAACCAGCCGTAGCCGCAGGCCAGGCAGAGAGGTCATCGGCACCGTAACCGGTACTGGTCATAAAGGAAACAACATGAAAAACCGCCTGATTCAGAGACTCCCAGAAGGAATGGTGAGTTTGAGCGTTAAATGCCAGAGCGGTAAGAATAACGCTGAAAACGGCCAGCGCAATTAAGAACCAGCGGGTCTCTTCGTCCTGCCAGTAGCCACTTATGGCTCTGGCTGTAAACACTTTATGGTGCAGGGCAAAACTGATAGCCCCCAGAATCATAAACACATCGGCCACTATAAGAATAATGGGTTGCTGAAAGTGGCCCATACTGGCGTCGTAGGGCGAAAAACCGCCGGTTGATACTGTCGTCAGACTATGAGCTATGGCGTCGAAAGGAGACATTCCGGCCAGCCAGTAACTGCCGGCACAGCCTATTGTCAGGCACAGGTAGACTAACCAGAGGTAACGGCTGGTACTTGCAACACGTGGTGCCAACTTCTCATTTTTAATGGGACCCGGAGTTTCAGCCTTAAGCAGGCGCATACCACCCACATTCAGCATTGGAAGAATGGCGACCACAAAAATAACGATACCAAGCCCGCCCATCCATTGCAGAAACTGGCGGTACAATAAAAAGCTCTTGGGCATTTCATCAAGGCCGGTGAGAATGGTGGCACCGGTGGTGGTCATAGCGCTGACCGACTCAAATACAGCGTCGGTAAAGCTAACCCCGGTAACGGACATAATGGGTAATGCCCCCAGAACGCCCATTAAAATCCAGGTAAAAGACGCAAAAGCTAAGGCTTCGCGGAAAAAAATTTTCTTTTGCTCGCCGCTATTAGTGCGTATGAATAGAAAGAGGGCGAGAACAAGGCAGAGCAAAGAGGAATAAATAAAGTCGGTAAAGGTTTTGTCCCTAAAGACAAAAACCGAAAGCAAACCAAAAAAACACTGAATTGAGGCAATCCAGATCATAGGCCAGGTTAATAGGCGCAACGTTGCTTTTAGATTCACTGTTACCTCATGCGAAGAACCGACTTTTTCTATTGCTAAGGTTAATTCTGCAGGGCGTAAAATCTCTATACCGAAAGCGTCTTTAGGCGTAAAATTTGCGTAAAATTAAGGGGTTTTATTTTATGGCCAGTATTCAACCGGCACGTAATGAGCATTTAGACGCGGTAGCGGCGCTAGAAGCTGTCACTTTCCCCGAAGATGCGATCAGTAAGCGCAGTTTTCGGCGGTTTATTGAGTCGCCTAGTGCCGATTTTCAGGTGTTACTGTTTGAGGAAAAGGTCATTGGTTATACCGTTGTCCTGTACCGAAATAATACGAATCTGGCTCGACTCTATGCGTTGGTTGTCGAAAAGGAGCATCGTAGTAATGGCTATGGTCGCCGTTTGTTGCAAGCTGCAGAAGACCTTGCTGATGAGCGGCATTCCCTGTTTTTACGTACCGAGGTGGCAACCTCAAATACAGTAGGGCAACAGCTGATGAACAGCGAAGGCTTCCGGGCAATAGAGCTGCGCGAAGCCTATTTCCCGCCTTCTGCATCGCAATCGACTGATGCTCTGGTTCTGCAAAAACTGTTGCCTCGTTACGAAATGGGCGAAGATGCGGGCGTGGGAGCAACCGAAGAGTACGTTCCTATGTTGACCCAGTCGACGGAGTTTACCTGCGGCCCCGCAAGCTTGCTGATGGCTATGGACTATTTCGGCCGACCCAGTAGCGACCCGCAAGCCGAAGAGCTGGAAATTTGGCGTCAGGCCACCACCATTTATATGACCTCCGGGCACGGCGGCTGTGGCCCTCATGGGCTTGCGCGGGCGGCGTTTCAACGTGGCCTGAAAGTTCGGGTGGAGGTCAATACCGACCAGCCATTATTTGTGGATTCGGTTCGTCAGGAGCAGAAGAAAACGGTAATGCAGCGCATACAGCAGGCCGATATGACGTACCTGGAAAAGCATGGTGTCCCTATTGCTGTGCGCGACTACGACGTAACCTTAATAAAAGAAGATTTAAGCCAGGGCTGTCTGGTTATGGTGCTTATTTCTACTTACCAGTTTGATGGTATTAGGGCGCCGCATTGGGTCTTAATTTGCGCAGCAGACGATGACTTCATTTATATCAATGACCCCGATTACGACACCTTACCCTGGGAATCTCCAACCGAACGTCAATATTTACCTGTGCCTATAAGTACCTTCAGCAAAGCCTTTGGCTACGGCGGTCGTAAGCAAAAAGCAGCAGTTGTACTTTCAGCTGATTTAACAACAAAGTGATCAATTCCCCTTGAATTCTGCGTAATTATGCTCAAAGTCATATAACAGTATTAGATGAAAAAGGAATTCCGTATGAGTTCAGCATTTGATGATTTTGAATTAAAAGGCCACAAGCTTGAAAACCGTTTTGTTGTGGCTCCCATGACACGAACCAGTGCCGACAAGAAAGGCAAGCCAACTGAGTTAATGGGCGAGTATTACGAGCGTTTCGCGAAAGGTGGCTGGAGCATGATCATCAGCGAAGGCGTTTACACAGACCGGCAGGCAAGCCAGGGGTATGAAAATCAGCCGGGTATTACTGACGCACCACAAACCGATGCCTGGAAAGAAATTGTCGAACGAGTACACAAGCATGACTGCAAGTTTATTATGCAGTTGATGCATGCTGGCGCTCAGTTCCAGCATAATGAATACACAGACACACCCATTGCGCCCAGCGAAATAAAGCCTAAAGGTGAGCCGCTGGACTTGTATGGAAAAACCGATGGTTGGCCCGAAGTGAAAGCCATGGATGAAACGGATTTTGATGCTGTTATGAACGGTTTTGTTGGTTCTGTAAACCGGGCTAAAGAGGCGGGTTTTGACGGGGTTGAGTTGCACGCAGCTAATGGTTACTTATTGAATGAGTTTTTAAGTGACTACTTTAACCAGCGTCCTGACCAGTGGGGCGGAGACATGGCAAAACGCATGCATTTTCTGGAGTTAGTGGTTAAGGCCGCGAAATCCGCCGCAGGCGATGACTTCATTGTCGGTGTGCGTTTAAGCCAAATTACCGTGACTGACTCTGATTATCAGTGGCCGGAAGGCGAAGACGCCATGATAAAAGTAGTGAAGGCGATGGAGAAAGCCGGTGTGGATTACATTCACACAACAGATACCGACGTAATGCGTAAGCCGTTTAAAGGCGGAAGCAATAAATCATTGGGCGATATTGTGCAGGAGTTTTCGGACATTCCGTTAATTGTAAACGGTGGTATTAGCGAGAAAAACTATGAGCACGTCGCGGGGCATTATCCTAATGCTTTGCTTGCTATGGCGAAAACGTCGTTAGCGAACCCAGACTTTCCAATTCGCATTAAGTCTTCTGAGCCGATACGCCAGTTAGATTTTGCCATGCTGCAACCAACCGCTACACTTGAGAATGAGTGGAAGTGGCGCGATGAAAACGACGCGCACATTGAACTGGATTAAAGCGAATTTTAAGTAGCGGACAGGAGGTTTCGACTATGAAAAAAGTAGCAGTTATTTTATCCGGCTCCGGTGTTTTTGACGGAGCCGAAGTGAACGAAGCTGTATTAACCCTATTGCACATAGCAAAGCAGGGGGCCAGCTACGAGTGCTTTGCGCCGGACATTGAGCAAATGCACACCATTAACCACCTTAAGGGTGAAGAAAGCGGTGATAAGCGCAATGTGCTGGAAGAAGCTGCACGTATTACCCGCGGTGAGGTAAAACCCTTAACCGACTTAGATTCGTCTGAGTTTGACGCGTTAATATTGCCGGGTGGCTTTGGTGTTGCCAAGAACTTCTGCGATTTTGCCGTTAAAGGTGCTGATATGACGGTAAACGACCAGGTGTTGAAAGTTGGTAAAGCCTTTGTTGAGGCGAAGAAGCCAGCAGGCTATATGTGCATTTCCCCTGTCTTATTGCCACACATATACGGCAAGGGTGTGAAAGTCACCATTGGTAACGACGGTGAAGTGGCCAGTGCCATTAATAAAATGGGCGGCGAGCATGTGAACTGCGGTGTTCGCGATATTGTTGTTGATGACAAACACCAGTTAGTTACCACACCGGCCTATATGCTGGCTGAAAACCTGCCGGATGCCGAAGAGGGCATTAGCAAGCTGGTTGAAAAAGTTTTGTATATGGCGGCTTAATACCTGACTTAGCGTCCAATAAATAACCGCTTAAGTGCAGAACTTATAGCACTTAAGCGGTGTCTGAGTTATAGTACACAAGTTACGTAAGTAATAGCTTTGGGGCTGATCTGGATTCGACGGGATACACGAAACCCAAGGTGCATGCCGAGGTGAGGCAGGCCTCGTAAAAAGCCTCAACCTAATAGTTGCAAACGACGACAACTACGCTCTAGCGGCTTAATAACCCGCTAAGCCCATCCCCCGGCGCTTTGTCTGCGAGACCGGACCAGGATGGCTCAAACTAATGTAGACTCGCGTGGAGGCTTTGTCCGGAGCTGAAGCGTTAAAACCAATCGGACTCGTCAGTTGTGAAGCCTGTCAGTCGGCGTCACACTGATTAACTAAAAGACTGACTAAGCATGTAGGACCGAGGATGTAGGTATTGCGGACGCGGGTTCAACTCCCGCCAGCTCCACCACATTATTAAATCAGGGCGCTCCAGTAGCGCCCTTTTTTATGCCTAAAGCCCCTTTCATAGAGCCTCTTAAGCTATTTTAGATTCTCAAGTAATCTCACGATATTCCAGGGAAGCCTAACGTTTTTGTATTCCAGGTTGTATTCCTGAGCGATGGGTATACAATCCAGGAATACAACGATTGGAGATTTTGATATGCCACGGCCTGTGACTCCGCTTAACGACAGTCAAATAAAAAAAGCTAAGCCAAAGGAAAAAGACTGTGTTTTTTCTGATGGTGGGGGGCTTCAGTTGCGCATTAGAGCTTCCAGTGGTTCAAAGTTATGGAATTTTAATTACCTGCATCCAGTTACAAAGAAACGTATGAATATGGGGTTGGGGATGTACCCTGAGGTTAGCCTAAAAAAGGCCAGAAGCTTAGCGGAAGAGGCTCGGGCAAAAGTTGCTGAAGGCATAGACCCTAAGCTTTCTAGAGATGAAAGTATTCGGACTCAGCGAACTGAGCAAGAGTCGACTTTACGTAAAGTTGCTGAAGATTGGTTTGAAACTAAGAAAACCAAAGTCACGGATGATTATGCGGATGACATTTGGCGATCACTAGAGCTTCATGTATTCCCAGACTTAGGCAAAAAGCCGATAAATGAAATTACTGCGCCGATGTTTATCCAGGTACTTAAACCAATAGAAAAGTCAGGACGCTTGGAAACTGTGAAGCGTGTTATTCAACGTGTTAATGAAATCATGGTCTTCGCCACGAATACTGGTGTTATCCAGGCTAATCCCCTAGCTGGAGTGAAAGCAGCTTTTCAGTCGCCCAAAAAGCAGCATTTACCAACAATAGGAAAGGATGAACTACCGGTATTCTTGGATAAACTCCAAAACACTAGCGTCAGTAAGGTTACTAGGCATTTAATTAAATGGCAGTTACTTACGATGGTTCGGCCATCTGAAGCTGCTGGCGCTAGGTGGGAAGAAATTGAAAGGTTAGATAACGGTGAGGTTAATTGGATTATACCGGCTGAACGAATGAAAAAGCGACGTCAGCACATTGTTCCTCTACCGACGCAAGCCATAAAAGTGCTGGATAAAATGAAAGAGATTAGCGGTAACAGAGAGCATATTTTCATTTCAATGAAGAACCCTAACACGCATGTAAACAGTCAAACTGCGAATATGGCGATACGACGCATGGATTATAAAGATAAGCTCGTTAGCCACGGTTTAAGAGCTTTGGCGAGTACTATTCTAAATGAAGAAGGGAAGGATCCTGATCTGATTGAATCTGCGTTGGCGCATACTGACCCTAACCAGATACGCAGTGCTTACAATAGATCTCAGTATTTGGAACGCCGTCGGGAATTGATGCAGTGGTGGGGGGACTATCTTGATAATGCCGTCCGCGCGGGCATATGAGACGGTATGGGATAAACGAGGGGCTCCTGAGAAGGCGTAGTAGCTCCACCGTGCTTTAATTAGCTTTTACAGCCTTTTTTGTCACAATTTATTTTTTCGTGTGAGTTCACCCAGTGACTTGAGTTTTCTTTAGTGTTGAATCCGCAACCAGTTCTCCCGCCTTTACTTCCTTGATGCACAACTCCGGTTGGTGTGTGTTTTACTGCCATAATTAACCTTCCTATTTTAAGCTTAGTGTTTAACTCTAATGTGAATTTTGTATATAGGTGATATTTTTTGAATGTGCAAACTAAACTCTGGATGAGTGAATCGCCACTGATTTGCTAGACACCTCATAGCCATAGATAATGGCATAAAAGAGGTGCTTATGAGTAACAACCGATACCCCGAAGAGTTTAAAATCGAAGCTGTCCGTCAGATCACCGATAAAGGTTATTCTGTTGCTGACGTTTCAAGACGGCTCGATGTTTCCGTTCATAGTTTGTACGCCTGGGTTAAGAAGTACGGTCCAGAAGCAGAAAAACACGCTGCTCAAACCGAAGAGCAGGCTGAGCTAAAGCGCTTAAGAAAAGAATTACAGCGTGTCACTGAAGAGCGTGACATATTAAAAAAAGCCGCGGCGTACTTCGCGAAGCAGTCCGACTAAGGTACGCCTTTATTAAGCATCACAAGGACTGTTGGCCGATACGTAAGTTATGCCGCTTACTGGACGTCCATCCAAGCGGTTATTATGCGTGGCGCAAAGAGCCTTGCTCGCGTCGACAAAAGCGCGATATTCGCCAGACAGGCCTTATTAAGCAATTCTGGTTAGAATCTGGTGGCGTCTACGGTTATCGAAAAATCCACAGCGATTTGTGCGAATATGGAGAGCGGATTGGTATCAATCGAGTTCACCGGTTGATGAAACTAAGCCAGCTTAAGGCTCAGGTTGGTTATCGTAAGCCTCGCCACCGTGGTGGTGTCTCTCATATCGTTACGCCTAATAGATTAAACCGGGTGTTTAATACTGAGCAGCCTAACCAGGCCTGGGTAACCGATGTCACCTACATTAAAACCCATGAAGGCTGGCTCTACTTAGCGGTGGTTGTTGACTTGTTCTCGCGACGGGTCATTGGATGGTCAATGCAGCAACGAATGACAAAAGAGTTAGTTCTTGATGCGCTACTCATGGCCATATGGCGACGAAAGCCTAAACAGAAAGTAGTGGTGCACTCCGATCAAGGAAGCCAATATACAAGCCATGACTGGAGCTCCTTCCTAAGGAGCAACAATCTGGAAGGCAGCATGAGTCGCCGTGGAAATTGTCATGACAATGCTGTTGCTGAGAGTTTTTTCCAGCTACTTAAAAGAGAGCGTATTAAGCGGAAAATATATTCAAACCGAGCCGAAGCTCGACGAGATGTATTTGACTACATTGAGATGTTTTACAACTCAAAACGCCGGCACAGTTCCAATGATCAGTTATCGCCGGTAGAGTATGAAAAACGTTTTGAAAAAACGGCTACTGAGTGTCTAGTGAACTAGTGGCGATTCATTAGTCGTTTTGGTGATTATATACTGGATATGAACCGGCAAGCACTGCTAGGATGATCGTTTCAAAACCATCGTAACGGTACAGTGCGAGATGGCCACTCTGGCCAAAATCAATGAGCCACTCTCTAAATTCGACGGGCATATCATTCAGAGGGCGGCCATTTTCGGGTTGATGAGCCAAAACAAGGACGTCCTGGTGGATGTTTTTAACGGCCTCGCGGGCAGCTATCAGAGCCTTGTTTCGCAAAGGTACCTTAGAAATCCAGCACTTATGAAAGGAGGTTAGCGCCTCAACCATAGCCGAACGAATATGCTAATTTAGATCCTCCGGCACAAAGTAAGCAAGGTTTTGGTAAAGCCATGAAGGTAAAAGTGCGTGTGCTAAAGCGTCGTTATACAATGTGTCATGTACTTTGCTGCTTCTGACAAAACTGTTTTTATGGAAATCATAGTAACCAGCCATACTTCCGCTTGGCGTTAAAATGATCACAGCGTCGTTAGTCATCCACGCATAGTTATTACCAAATTGCATCATCGCACGATTGGCAAACGGTACATTTTCTGCAGATAGATCCTGCCCTATTGACGGAGTCCAGGAAGAAACACCCGCAAGCGATATAACAGTCGGTAACAAATCAATTTGACTGACTATTGAATCTATTTTCCTGGGTTTAATAGACCCTCCCAAAATAAGCCCGGGTATATGGAATTTATTAATGGGCACTAATTCGTTGCCGTAGACACGCGTATCATGGTCTGCAACAATTAGAAAAATCGTGTCCTCCCAATATTCACTTCTTTTTGCCTTTTTAATGAATTCACCCAGAGCGAAATCTGCGTATTTAACCGCATTTTCAACCGTATTCTTTGACTTCGAATAGAGCTCAATTGCATTGTCCGGAAACTCAAACGGCTCATGATTGGACGATGTAAAAACTAAACTAAAAAAAGGTTGCCCGATTTTTTCCAGTTCCTTAAATCGCTGATGCGCCGTATTAAATAAATCGCCGTCACTAGCCCCCCAACTGCCCACAAATTGTGGGTTAACAATGTCACCTTGCCCCAGTATTGATTGAAATCCGTTGCCGGTAAAAAAGCTCCCCATATTGTCGAAGTGGGTTTCACCACCGTAAATAAACTCGGTAAAATAGCCTTTACGCGACAACAAATCCGCCGCGGTATAAAAGTTTTGCTGCGATAAAGAGAGTTTTACGGTGCTTCTTGCAGGCGTTGGTAAAAAGCTTGAGATGACCGCCTCAATACCGCGAACCGAGCGAGTTCCTGTCGCGTACAACTGCTTAAACCACCAACCTTCCTGTCGTAACTGTTCAAGATTTGGTGTCACACCAACCCCACCTAAATCTTTAACAAAAGTAGCCCCCAGACTCTCCTCCAAAATAACAACAATATTTTTGGGTTTGTTGTAATTACGGGAGGCGGGATTAAAATGCACTGTTGGGTATTTTTCAGACGGAAAAGTTTTCTCAACTAAGTGAGGTTGTTTTTTCACGGTATTAAGTATCTGATCGATGGGAACCTTACCATACACACTGGCAGCGCTTGCCTCATGACGCATATTATAAATTGCATATTCGACAGAGTAAGCTGAACTAATAACTAAACTATTCACAAGCGCATCAGACGTCACTGCAAAAAAGGCTGGGTTAGCCGGCCGGTGCGCCAGAGTTGAGCGGACACCAGCAAAGACAAGGATCACTAACAACGGCCAGACAACCAGAGAACTGACAACCTTCTTGTTATCGATGGGGGGTGATGTATTCAAGCGCTTCGCTAATTTAGTTAACCCATATAAACAGCCAATCACAACCACGCCGCTTACAAATAACCAGGGTTTAAAACCAGCCCAGAGCATACTAAACACTTCTTTGGGATATTCTAAATATTCAATGAACAAGCGGTTAGGTCGCAAATCGTATTGCATAACAAAAGCTGGCGTTGATATCTCCATAAACGCAATATAGGTAATAGCGATAATCAACCAGATGCTCTGAAGTTTTTGCCATAGCCCCAAACCCCATCGGTTTAGAAATAACGGCGCAAATAACAATAATGGCAGTGTCAGATATCCCATTTGAACAACGTCAGCCCTCAATCCCATCACCATCAGATAGCCAATATTCGCCGCCTCCGTTACACGATCAAACTGCCAGATAAACAGCAGCAGACGGCTGACACTCAAAATGATTAAGCCAAGCGCAAATCCTACAATCAGCGTCTGATAGTGCGCTAAAGACCGCGTCGCTTTTTTTAGCAAAACATTCCACATTAAGAATCCAATCCATTTGTAGCTTTAGTGATGCGATGGATAGTAAAGGGGGAACCTTAAGCTGAACTTAATATTGGTCGTTTAGGATGTATTTTTTTATCGTGACAGGACTCATCATGAAACCAGGCAAAACAGGAGTAATCCGAATACTTCATGCAACGCGGTATTCCATAAAGGGGCTAAAAGCTGCATGGCTTTTTGAAGCCGCATTTCGGCAAGAAGTGTTACTGTTCATTTTATTAGCGCCTATTTTAGTGCTGGCACCGTTGGCGTTAGCAGAGCGGTTGTTAATGTTTTTGTCTCTGTCCGGCTTACTCATTACTGAGTTGCTTAATTCCGCTGTAGAAGCTGTAGTCGACCGTATCGGCGCAGACTTTCATGAGCTTAGCGCGCGAGCGAAAGATATCGCGTCGGCCGCTGTATTTCTTGCGATCATTCAGTTCATCATCGTTTGGGCAGCACTCTTATGCCAGCTTTGAAGATGACAACAACCAGCCAACGTTGGCTGATTACTCTGGTCATTTTTATTGCGGTGTTAACAACGGCAGAATTATTTGATCTCAAATTTCTATTTGCCAATGCACTCTATCGGCTAGAAGGGGGGCAGTGGTCACTTAAACACCACTTCATTACTGAAACCATTTTTCATGAAGGTGCTCGGAACCTCAATCTCATCGCTGTCATTTCGCTACTGGCCTTAACCTTATTCCAGTTTTTTCCGGGAAAAAATAACGCTCAGCGGCGTCGCTATATGCTGCTGCTCTTATCTATTTTACTGTCTTTTGGCTTGGTTAATTACCTTAAAGCGACTCTGGGGATGGACTGTCCCTGGGATCTGCGTGTATACGGCGGCACCAAACCTTACTTCAGTTTGTGGTCGTTGAATGACAGCCCCTTTAGCTCAGGACGATGCTTTCCGTCGGGGCATTCGAGTATCGGTTTTGCCTGGATCGGGCTTTATTTTTTCTGGCGTAAAAATCAGCCCGTCCTTGCTAATACATCGGCTGTTTTCTCACTTTTTGTTGGCTTCACTCTCGGCTTTGCACAACAACTGCGTGGCGCCCACTTCTTCGTCGACGATATCACTACAGCGTTTATTTGCTGGAGCATCGCGTTACTCATTTTTCATATAGGTGAGCATCATGAAACGACTGACACTTAATTTTTCAATACTGTTAATGGTTGTTGCAACTTGGTTAACCTTTGCCTACTCAGCGCCTTTATTAAACACTTTGGAGGCTTATGGTGTCCAGTCATTCACACAGTTTAAGTTAATGGCATTCACACTCTGTTTTTATGCTTTTGTGCTGGCCTTAAGCCGGTTTATTAATGCGTTCAAGCCACTGGCGATTATTTTAATTATTGTGGCTGCGCCGGCCTCATTTTATATGCTGCAATACGGCATTGTTATTGACTCCGACATGCTCATCAATACCATGGAGACCGACCCAGCAGAGGCCGGAGACCAATTTTCTACCAGTTTTTTTATCACGTTAATGGCACTGGGTATCATCCCTTCGTTATTGCTGATGTACATAAAAATCCCCAAAGCAAGAACACTTACACAGATCAAACAAAGTCTTGTTACAGCAGTCTGCTTCTGTTTTTTAGCGGTCGGTATTGTTTATACAAGTTATGACGACTTTGCCTCCTTATTTCGTAACCATCGGGATGTAAAATATCGGATCGTCCCATTCAATGTCATCTCGGCGAGTGTTTCAGTCATAAGACAAAAACTAGAAAGGCCGGCTCAGTTTACCTCTTTGGGGCAGGACGCGGTGCAAACTAAAACTTCGGCAAAGCCAAAAGTAATGGTTGTCATATTGGGCGAAACAGCGCGTGCAGATCACTTTTCACTGAATGGTTATGAGCGTCCGACAACACCCATGCTTTCCCAGTTAGCAACTTCAGAACCAATCTTGAGCTACAAAGCTGCCATGTCATGCGGCACAGCTACGGCTGTTTCTGTTCCCTGCATGTTCAGTTTTTTAACGGCAGACACTTATTCCAATGCCGCCAGAAATTCCAGTAACGTATTAGATGTGTTAGAAAATGCCGGTATCAGAGCAAGCTGGATTGAAAACAACTCCGGGTGCAAGGACGTCTGTAACCGTATTCATACCATTGTAATGGATGAAGATCGGTGCGGAGAAACGGGCTGCTACGACTTTGAGATGCTTGATGACTTGAGCTCCTGGTTACGAAACATCACTCAGGATTCGATTATTGTGCTTCACCAAATGGGTAGTCATGGGCCAGCATATTACAAACGCTCGCCAGAGAAACTCAAACATTTTTTACCAGAGTGTAAAAGCGAGGAATTAACAAACTGCGCAAAAGAAGAAATTATTAATGCGTACGACAACAGTTTATTGATAACTGATCGGCTCGTGAGTCAGGCCATTAGGTTATTGAGGAGCCACAAAGAGCTGGAGAGCAGTATGATGTATGTATCCGACCACGGTGAGTCCCTGGGTGATAACGGTATCTACCTGCATGGTTTACCAAATTGGTTAGCGCCCGAGGAGCAACGACATATCCCTTGGATAATTTGGCCTTCAGAGACATTTGAAATGACGGGGAATAATACAGACGCCAATATTAATCACGATAATTTCTCGCATACTGTATTAGGTTACTTTAATGTAGAAACGTCACTTTATAATCCAAGCCTTGATTTAACCCGTTTAACGAGAGATATGTAAATGCGTCTACTACTCCTTGAAGATGACAAAACCTTGGCAGAAGGTATCATTAAGGGCCTGAATCGTATGGGTTATATGGTCGAACTCGCTATGAATCTGTCGCAAGCGGAAAGTGCCCTTAAAACTGACCAATTCGAACTGGCAATTTTTGATCTTGGCCTGCCTGATGGCAATGCCGTATCCTTGATCAAAAAACTGAGAAAGGCAGGACAACCCGTTCCTATTGTCGTACTCACCGCTTGGGATGATGTTGATACGAAGGTGCTGGCACTGAATGAGGGCGCCAATGATTACGTAGTAAAGCCGTTTGAGCTACGTGAGTTAGAAGCCCGTGTTCGGGTTCAGGTGCGAAAAGCAAACCTCCAACTTAATGATGTTATAAATTGCGGCGATCTGAGCGTTGATATTGCATCACAACAATGTCGCTTTCAGCGCAAACTCATTAATTTAACCCGGTTAGAATGGATATTACTCAAACAACTCGCGTTGCATGTCGGAAAGATAGTGAGTAAAGAGCAGTTAGAAACTGCATGTTATGGCTGGGATAGCGATAACGAAAGCAATTCGTTAGAGGTCCATATTCACCATTTACGAAAAAAACTGAACCCTAGCCTGATAACTACCATCCGAGGTTTAGGCTATCTGTTAAAAGATGAGTCATCATGAAATTCTGGTCGCTTCGCCGCTCATTGGTTATTGGCATTAACTTAGCTGTAATTGCTGTATTAGTGTTCACAGCCTGGGCTAGCTATCGGGATATTCTGCACGAGTTAGATGAAGTTTTTGATGCGCAACTCGCACAAACCGCAAAGTCGCTGGCAGCATTTTATACACACTCTTCGGAAACTCAGTCTGTACCTAAAAGGATCCCAATATCAAACTACAATGATACCGGTGAAGATGAGTCCGCTAATGAGAGAGGCCCTAGCGGCCATAAGTACGAATCTAAAATCGGCTATCACATATACAACTCTGAAGGTAAATTGCTGGCCTTAACTAATCAGTTGAAGATACTGCCGCTGAAAAATTTAGACGCTGGCTACCATACGTTAGAAAATGATGCGCAGACATGGTTTATCTTTAGTTATTTTTCGAAATCTAAGGGCATTTGGGTGCGTACCTTTCAACGGGAGGATGTACGCAGTGAGCTCAGTGGTTACTTGGCTACAGAACAGCTGTACCCGCTAGTATTGATGTGGGTACCGATAAGCTTAATAATACTCTTTATTGTTTATCTTGTACTGAAACCGGTTAATCGATTCGCCATTCATTTAAGAGCCAGAGCGTTAAACAACCTGTCACCAATTGAGTCAGAACTGCCCAAAGAGTTGATCCCGATAAAGCAGGCAATTAATAAATTATTACATCAAATTAAGATGTTTTCAGAGAGGGAAAAGCGTTTTATTGCTGATGCGTCACATGAGTTACGAACACCGTTAAGCGCAATTCAAGTACATGCGGAAAATATTATTCACGCTGAATCGCTGGAGGATTCCAAACAGTCCGGTAAAGCCATTTTTAGTACCGTAGAGCGCATGTCGCATTTAGTTAATCAACTCTTGCGCTTAAATCGACTGGATAGTTTGGATAAGTCTACTGATTTCTCCGAGATTGAACTCAAAACGCTTGTTTCTGCAGCCATCAACGCTCTCCCCACAAACACGGTCGAGAATTATCAATGGCAAATCGACGCTCCCACAATCAAGATAGCCTGCAATGAAACTTTGATAATAAGCGCGTTGACCAATCTTCTATCCAACGCCATGAAATTTTCACCCGCAGATTCCAAGATACAAATAAATGCAGTTGAAACATCAGAAAGCATTACTATCAAAATAATGGATCAAGGCACCGGAGTACCCACAGAAATGCTTCAGCGAATGGGAGAGCGGTTTTATCGGTTTCAAGGGCATAGTGGAATCGACGGCTCTGGTCTTGGTTTATCCATTACCTCGAAGATAATACAATTGCACGATGGAAAAATATCATTCAACAATATTCATCCAACCGGATTTGCAGTACAAATAGAGCTTCCAAAAAGCACAGTTTTGGAAGCTAAGTTAAATTCATAAGTTAGGCGATAAGAAATAGTTGCCGTCAGGTTGAGTTGTTCGGATCCTGATGATTTAAACTTTACTTCAAGAATAATGTTTAAGTTACCAAGTCGTTAGCTCTAATTTGGCGATTTCTGTACAAATCTCGGCTTACCATCCCTCTCAAATCCACTAAATTTAGCAGTGTCTCTACCAGGTCATTATCAATTCCGTATTGGCGGTGTGCTTCTTTAATAAATAGATCATCAATGTGCATAATACCGTCGTCAATGGTACAAATTTAGGTGCCCGAGCCTTACTGACGGTACTTGCTCGCGAACAGTCTGAAAATTCTCAATGTTTCACGATGTATTGCATGCAATGAACCCGTATCTTTTGTTTTATAAATGTACTACTGCTCTTGGTAGGAGCCAGCAGCTCGTAGTTGCGAACCCTTCTCAAGCGTACTTTTACTGCTTATTGATCTGCCGTTGGTCTTGTCTTCTCCCTATCAATTGTCTCATCCAGCGCAGCAAGATAATTGCTTAACATCTTTAGTGAATGTTTGAGCACATAACTTTAAGCCTTCTACCATCGTAAGGTATGGGAAGAGCTCATCAGCCAACTCATTGACTGTCATTCCTGCTCTTATCGCCATTACAGCAGCTTGAATCAACTCACCAGCTTCTCCTGCGACGACTTGAACACCGAGCAGCCGGCCGCTGCCACTTTCTGCGAGAATTTTTATAAACCCTTGGGTATCGAAGTTAACCAATGCCCGTGGGACATTTTCAAGGCCCAACGTGCGGCTTTCGGTGACGTAACCACCAGTTTTAGCATCAGCTTCTGATAAACCCACCGTGGCGACTTGTGGATCAGTAAAGATAACCTCGGGCATGGCACTGAGATCAAGATGCGCATCACCGCCCGTCATGTTAATAGCGGCTCGGCTGCCGCCTGCGGCGGCGACATAGACAAACTTCGGCTGATTCGTACAGTCGCCTGCCGCATATACTCTTGAGTTAGAGGTTTGCATGCGATCGTTAATCGTTATTGCACCGCGTTCAGTTTGTACACCGATGGTTTTTAAATCGAGGTTTTCCGTATTGGGCGTACGGCCTGTGGCCACGAGCAGTTGTTCTGCTTTTAATGTTCCGGCATTGGTTTTGAGAATGAAGTGTTGTCCGTCGTAACGCACTTCGCTGGCTTCTGTATGCTCAAGCACATTGATGCCTTCGCGATCAAAAACAGTCGCTATTGCTTCACCAATGGCAGGCTCGTCTTGGGATAACACTCGACTGCGGGCCAAAACAGTAACGTCACTACCGAGACGCGCGAAGGCTTGTGCTAACTCAAGAGCAACGACCGAGGCTCCAATAATAAGGAGGCTCTTAGGAATGTCATTTAGCTCTAATGCGCTTGTCGAAGTAAGGTAAGGGGTTTCAGCTAAGCCGGGGATGGGTGGTTGTGCGGGTCGGGCCCCGGTGCCGATAAAAGCACGGTCAAAGTGAACCGTTTGCTCACCGCCATCGCAAAGTGATACGGAAAGAGTTTCATCGTCTATAAAGCGGGCTTCGCCGTTAATAACGGTAATGGCGGAATTCTCTCTAAGAATACTCTGGTATTTGGATTCACGGAGTTCTTCTATCCGAGCCTGTTGTTGCTCGAGGAGAGTTGATCGATTTACCTTAAGAGTATGAGTACTTAAGCCTTTATCAAAAGGGCTTTCTCGCCGCAGTTGGGCGATATGAGCCGCTCGGATCATGATTTTAGACGGGACACAGCCAATATTGACACAAGTTCCGCCAATAGTACCTCTCTCAATGAGCGTCACTCGGGCACCTCCTTCAGTCGCTTTGAGTGCCGCAGCCATCGCACTGCCGCCGCTACCAATGACAGCAATGTGTAAATTGTTACTACTCATAACGGTTACTCCTTGGTCTTTCAGTTTTACAGTAGCTATAAGGTATTGTGATGTTTCATGACTGATTTTTTGCCGCCGTTGCTTTCAGTGTTGATGGGTATCCTGCATTTGTCGTTGCTTCAGTAAGCTCCTTAACTGACGTTTTTTCGTCGTCGAATGTCACTGTTGCATCCCGCTCTTCAAAACGGACATCGACGGCGCTCACACCTGCGACTTCACCGAGTGCAGCTTTGACAGTAATTGGGCAGGTGACGCATGTCATACCGTGTACTGATAGCGTGACGGTTTTCTCAGCCGCCAATGCGGGCATACTAAACAGTAAAAATAAAATGGTTGTTATCATTGCTTTTTTCATTGTGTATTGCCTCCTAGTAAAAGAAAGGAACAACATAGGGGTAAGCCAGTGCTGTTAAAGTAAGTACCGCAACGAGCCAAAACATCACTTTGTAGCTCTTACGAGCATTTGGCGTTGCGCAGGTGTCATCAGGGTTGCAGTCATCAGCACGCCGGTATATTCGACGCCAGGCAAAGAATATGGCAATCAATGCAATGGCAATAAAAATGGGTCGATAAGGCTCAAGTGCTGTGAGGCTCCCAATCCAGGCCCCGGATACACCGAGTGCAAGTAATATGAGGGGACCCAGACAACACGCAGATGCCAGAGTCGCTGCGATCCCTCCTGCGAGAAGAGAGCCCCGACCAGATTTTGAATTTGACATAATAGTAACTCCTTCGGGCATTTTGCTTTAATGTGTTAATCTTAGGCCCGTACCTCACTACGGAAGCAATAGCTATGTTAAAAAAACGCAACGTAATGACAATTGGCACGCTGGCCAAAACAGCCGGCGTGGGCGTGGAAACGGTGCGCTATTATCAGCGCCGAGGGCTAATGAGCGAGCCGGAGAAGCCGTATGGGGGAATTCGACATTACGACGAACAAGCGCTTGCTCGGCTTCATTTTATTCGCGCGTCTCAATGGCTTGGATTTAGTCTGGATGAAATTGGTGAGCTATTAACTCTGCAAGATGGCGCTCATTGCGATGAAGCACGGGAGCTTGGAGAGCAAAAGCTCATCAGTGTTCGTCGAAAGATATCGCACTTACAGCAAATTGAACAAGCGCTGAATGAGTTGGTGCAAAAATGCAGCGCCGGACACGGAGATGTCTATTGTCCACTGATGGCGTCGCTTAATGATGGGTTTGAGGACGCTACGACGGACAAACATAAGGTGCGCTAGTCTGTGTAAAACTTTTGAGTGGAGTTCTTTAACTGAATTGCTTTATAGCTAACGCCAGCCATACACAAGAATCCCCATACCGGTTAGCACAAACGTCGTGCCAATCAGGTCGAAATTGGATAGTGGCGATTTATCGACAATTCGCAGCCAGACTATGGCAGTTAACACGTAAATACCACCATAAGCTGCGTAGACCCGCCCGCTTTCCGCTGGATGAAGTGTTAATAAGTAAGCAAATAAAGCTAAGCTTATTGCTGCCGGAATGAGCAACCAAACGGAATGGCCCTCTTTGAGCCATAGGTAGGGTAAATAGCAACCGACAATTTCGGCAATTGCGGTTGCAATAAATAACCCGAGCGTTTTCAATAAAAATAATGCACTCATTATCAGTTGTCCCTACACGCTTCATCAGGATCTTCTAGTTCTACCGTTGTATGGCTTAAAGCATAGGGCGCAAGGACGTCATCGATGCGCTGTTTTAAATTGCTACGGGCCTCGATATCAAGATTTTCAGTTAACACCAAATGAACGGTTAATACATGCTCCTCGCCATCTAGTGACCAAAAATGCAGATGGTGTAGGTCAGCAACATGAGGTAGCTCCAGTAAAGTGTCAGCGACTTGTCTGTAGGTTTCTTTGTCCGGAGTTGCTTGTATGAAGAGTTTCAGCGTTGCCCACAGGTTGCGCAGCACATTCACTAAAACAAACATAGTAAAACCAATCGACAGTAGCGGATCGAGAATTGGCCAATCCACAAACAGCAAAACAATACCAACGATAAGTACAGCGACCCAGCCGAGAACATCCTCCAGCAAGTGCCAGTTAATAACGCGTTCGTTTAACGTTTTGCCCTCTGACAATTTGTAAGCAGCAAATCCATTAACTGTAATGCCAACGACGGCTAAAGCAATCATGCCATCAGCGACGGGCATCAGAGGGTTCCAGAGTCTGGGAATTGCTTCCACAAGTACCCAGGCAGAGCCTGCGATTAACACAACGGCATTAATAAATGCACCGGCAAGATTCAGTCTCTTATAACCGTAGGTAAAGTGTTGGTTAGCCTGTTTTTTGCCAAGTTTATTTAGTATCCACGCGAGACCTAACGACAGGCTATCGCCAAGATCATGAACGGCATCAGCTAAAATGGCGGTACTGTTGGTAAGAAAACCACCAATGAACTCAATAATGGTAAAAACAAAGTTAAGCAGAAATGCCCAACCTAATCGGTTGGACGGCATGTCCTTTGAGTGATCATGGTTATGGTGATGTCCCATAATACGTTCCTCTTTACCTAGCGATAATGTTGTACGTTTTAGGTCGAATAATTTCTAGAAAACGCTTTAAGCGCTCCAGCCAAACATCCATTTAACGTGCCTCCGAAGTGCGTTGAAAATTATGTGCTACCCGCGCCTGTACTCGCTCGTTTTCATTGTCTACATCAAAATGAGTAAAAACTATTGGCAGTTAACCCTGCAACCTATCAACTGTCAACAAGGAGCAAAATGTCGAATGTAACGGTGGTACGCACGAAGTTAAAACTAGAACGAGCCATCGAAAGGCGCGATAAGACCAATTGCCTTTAAAAGCGCGAACCAACTTTGAATTGCGTAGTTAAAACTCAGCAGCCTGACACCTTGATTTGACCTTTCATCATGCAAAGTGACGGCTTCACGGCTTTTGAGCCCATTCTAATTTTGGTTTGACAAAATAGGGGCAAAATAACTGGACTAATTAACAGGGTGATATGGATATCCAGCATTTGGGGGCTTACCAAATTCTGAACGGCAACAGCTTCTTTCAGCAAAACTTCAAACCTATATCACGGCTGTGCATTGCCAATAATTAAGGAGAGAAGCTATGCACAGATACTTATGTATGGAAAGTTGTTGTTTGCAGGGCTTTGGTCATGATTAATGAGCATGGGCTATTAGCCATTAAAACTGAGCCTGGCAAAATAACTCTCATTGAGAATCCAAGTGTTATCTTGCTACGTGCAGCTGGAAATTATGTCGAACTGTTCTTTGAGGATGGGCGTTTGCTTCACCGGGCAACATTGCAGTCTATGCTTGGGAAAATGCCTGAATACTTCGTACAAGTTCATCGTAGCTATGTTGTGAATTTAAAACACTTGAAGCACATACAGAGTGAGTTAGGGCGTTATACCGAGTGTATTATGTCAGATGGGCAGCAAATTCCTATAGGTCCCCAATTCAGATCGTTGTTAATGATGCAGCTAGGTCTGCAATCAGACGACTAACCCTCCATATTCACCATCAATATCTACCGTTTACTCCCTTATTCGTTAGTGCTCGTCACAAATTACCATCAATTACTGCAGCGTGTGTAACCCTCTAGTCTGAGTCTATTCGTGTTTATTCATCGAGGATTAGTTAAATGGACGTTCGGGTTTATGGGGTACGCGAGTTACCTGATGTAAAGTTGAAGAAGTTATTACGTGACCACGAGTCTTTCGTCATCGAGAAGGTTCCGCGCAAACACTTCAAAGAGGTTATCAAGACGCTGGAAAGTCATATTGAGACACTCGATATGAAGTGCCGAGTTTTTTCAAAGGGACGTAAGACATTAATGGCAGGGTCTTTCTTTGGTCCAACGGCAATATGGGGTGTCGCTTCAGCGGCGTTTATGGGCGCACACAACGTAGCAACGTGGGACCCGGACTATGAAATTGCTAAGAACCGGGTAACTGGCACCTTAACCGTTACCTACAAGAAAAAGGACGACTGAGGGCTCTAGGAGCCCTCTTTATTTTTTGTCTACTCAAGTTCATTGTGCGTTCAGCAATACGTTGCTCTATCCACTCTTAAATTTCGTTTTTGGAATTCGCTTGTTAATAACGGTTTGTGATTGAGTGAGTGTCCTCACCACGTGATTTTCTGAGGCATTGCATTAGCCATTCGTCGACTTCACTTTCTAGCCAGCCACTAGCTCTGCCGCCAAGTAATACTGGTTTGGGGAATCCGTCGTTTTCTATGCGGCGGTAAATGGATGAACGACTAAGGCCAACTTTGTTAATGACTTCTTCTAAACGAATGAATCTCATGAGTTTTCTCCTATCTGAGTTTGTCTCATGGGATTGGTTGACCCTGTAAGAAATTATTTGAGACTGGTTTACGGCTCGCCTTAAGCTCGAGCATTAATTAGTTCGTTGTCTTTAAGCACGCACTCGCCCTTCATTTTGTCCGTCTGATCACAAACAACCCTGCACTAATTAGGCATGTGGAAATCTGGGCTAACGTTTATTCCAATGACTGAAAGGAGCTAGTCATGAAAAGGGCATTATCTATTGCATTGTTTGCTGGACTTTTAGCTGCGTGTAGCGATCCGGATCCTCAAGTAAGTATTGAGGCTTGGGAGCATACCAACCGGCATACAGGTGGCACGTACTTCGTAATTGAGATTACATCAATTGAAGAGCAGGTAACGGTGGAAGATATGTTGGTTAATCGCGGGAACTGCGACTACAGTGATAAAACGCCTTACTCAAGAAAGCCATACCTACCAACCGATCTGAAGTACGGTGAATCTATTGAGCTTAAAATCTACGATGACTGCTCGCTGACTGAGATTGAAGTGGTAACTGGTAGTGGTTCAACCGTCGTCAATTACTAAAGTGCTCTGGGAGCTTAAGGGCTCCCTAGTGTTATTCATCCAGTCGAATTTGAAACCTATATTACCGCTGTGCATTGATACGTTAATACTTAAGGAATCGATATGCACAAGCAAATACAAAATGATAAGAGCGTTTTGTTCAACTCAGAGCGAGAGTTGTTGAGCAAAGCGCATCTCCTAATCCAGTCACGATTTAAACAGGGAGAAGGCTTTACCGAGCCTTCAATGGTTAAAGAATTCGTCCAGGGGAACTATCAGCAGTGCTCAACAGAAGTTGCGGGTTTACTGCTACTCGATAGCCAACACCGACTCATAGACAACGTTGAGTTTGAAGAGGGTGAAGAACTGGCAGCTTCAATGGTGTACCGCGAAGTTCTCAAGGTTAATGCTGCCGCTGTTATTGTCAGTTACTTCTCACCTTCTAAAGAGCTGAGTCACTCTGGCAAAGAGCATGAGTTATCAACACTTAAGTCGGCCCTGAACCTGATTGACGTAGCACTACTGGACTGCATGCTCGTAACTGATGAGGTCGTCTCGCTTGCTGAGCGGGGGCTACTATGACTGGGCGGCTGTACTGCTAGGGTACAGCCGTTTTGCATCCTGAGTTTTATAAATCGACCAATCTGACCCAACGCTTTCTGCGACCACCTAACCACGTCTTCTTTATTTTTTGGCAAGCCCCGTAGTCTCCGTTTACGTCATAAGCCATTTTTATAGCGGCAGTAAGCGACACAGCCATGTCTTCATCGAGAGCTATATCAGCAATGTCCATAGGCACATGAGGCCGTTGAAGATGGAGAGACTCAACATAGCTTTCAGCTCCTGCATAAGCACCGGAAAGGCAGATAGCTAAAGTTTCATGGTCTGCGTGTCGCTCTACGAAATTGTAAAGGTACTGCTGTGTACAGACAAAACCGTGACCGTAGAGCCTAAGGAAAAGCAGGGCGCAGACCAAAGCCGTATCACCGCTTTGTCTACCAAAAGCGTTTGAGCGAATGAGCTGGTACGCGTAAACGCCAGCCGCTTCAAAAGCTCCATATGTCGGGTTATTCCAAATTTCGTTGGACGCTTGTTTTACTGCAGACTCCAACGCATCCCTTTTAATGTAGTAAGGGTCGTCGTGAAAGTGATTGTGGATGAGTTCGATATGCTTTGCGTCAAAGGTAAAAGGGTTATACATGATGACTCCAAGTTTCTGTTGTGTTGATTGATCGTGCTTGCTTTCAAAGCATCGGTCGGAGCCGTAATGTTTTATTGCGATAGTTAAGAGCCCATCAGATTTCAGACCTATATCACTGCTGTGCATTTACCAAATTAGGAGGTTAACAATGCACACACTTGATAAAGGCTGTTACTCATCAGCCAACAATGAAGCTGAGCGAGACGTTTTTCATCGCGCCAGTCAGATCCTGGAAGAGCGTCACTTACGAGGCCAAGAGCCTTACAACCCGAACGTCATTAAGGACTTCCTGACGTATAAGCTGGCGCACTACGAGCGTGAGGTATTCAGCATCATCTTCCTGGATGAAACGGGACACTTCATCGAGTACCGCGAGCTGTTCTACGGCACCATCAATGCGGCCAGTGTGTACCCACGGGAAGTGGTTCGAGCCGCCCTGGAAACTAAAGCGTCTTCACTCGTACTGTCGCACAACCATCCATCAGGAGAACCCGAGCCTTCGAATGCGGATATCCGCCTGACTGAGCGCCTGCAAAAGGCCTTGGCTGTTATAGACGTTGAAGTGAAAGATCACATCGTTGTCGGCAAAGAGTGCGTGTCATTCTCTGAGCGCGGTCTTCTTTAGCGCTAATTGACTTGTAACCAAATACTGGAGTAAAGCTTTATGGCGGCAATATTTAAGACACCGGCATCTAGAAAGTGGGTAGTGCTGGGAATTAAGGCAGCAATAACAGCACTGGCACTTTTACCGCAATTGCGAGAGCGCCAGCAAAACACTGGATGCTTACGGTCAGAGTCAGACTTTCCTAACGCTATGTCAGCAAGCCCACTGGGCCTGCTCCTGCTCGATGAGCGGGGCTATGTCATCACGTCCTACCAAATCCGTCACCACATCAGTGATGACTCTGCGGTTGATAGTGACGGCATAAAGCGGGCAGCGTCCAAAGCGAAAGCGTACGGAGCTGTTTTAACGTTCGACAAAGGTGTCTATGCCAATGGCCTGTCGATAGAGCCTGACGTTGTTGAGAGCGTTAGAGCGGCTTTGGAAGAGGCTGGTGTACGATTATTTAACCAAAGCTTTTCGTCTAGAACGGGACCTTAAAAAGCTGTTCCGTTTCTAGTCTATTAACGACACTACAGCCCTTGTATAACGAGGGCTTTAAAACGGAATGTCGTGATTTTTAAAGCATAGAAAAATAAGGAAACTTAACCATGGCTGAAGTACAAGCAGTGAAGGACTTGGACCAGGTGAAGCTTATTGGCCATCTTCTTCGAAAAACCTACGGTCAGCAGATAGCTGATATCTGGAACGTTGGATTAAACTTAGCTTTACGTATTTCTGACTTACTGTCAATTCGGTTTAGCGATATCCAAGGGGATAGATTAGTCCTCAGGGAAAGCAAAACCGGTAAGGTAGCAAGTATCAAGCTCAACGAAAAAGCTAGAACGATTATTGAACGGATAGGTTCGGAGCATCCTGACCATGCTTACCTGTTTCAGTCCTATCGGAACCGCTGGTCACTTAATCAGTCACCCAGGCCATTGAGCAGCCGGTATGTGAATCGTGCAATCTCAATGATTGGTGAAGAAGTAGGGTTAGACCTGGGAACGCACTCAATGCGTAAAACGCGAGGTTACCACCTCTACAAAAACACCAATGACCTTGCACGGGTTATGAAGATGCTTAGGCACAGTAATGAGGCGGTTACCTTGCGCTACATTGGTATTACGCAGGAAGACGTTGATAGGGACTTTGTTGAGCTGGAAATTTAGTGCGGTATATACCCGCACTCTTTTTCTTCATCGAGTATTAATTTAAAAAGAGGAGTAATTGTATCGCAAGAATTATAGAGAGAAACCATAATACTATCGTAAAGCGTTTTCTTAATGACTCGATTTGCTTTGATAAATGCTTAAACTTTCCGGAATTGTCTATAAGTTTTATATCGGCTCTTTCTCCATCTTTAGAGAACTGATCCGCATAAGAAGCTAGCACTCCTCCCCCTGCACCAGCACAAGAGTAGATAGCTAAACTTTGTAACAGCATGAAAATTCCAGAGTACTGAGTAAATAGCTCCCTGTTGAGGAGTAGTTGCTTCAATCCATCAGCAAAAACACTAGACCAAAAAACTCCGAAGAGAATTAGTGCTATCCCTTTAGTCGACCTAGTCCATTTCGCATGGATAAGCGCAATGAAAGGAAATATAAAGCTGAGGGCTAGAGCAAGGGGCACTGCGGATGATACGTTGTAAATAACGACAGTGACAGCAGCTATTAGAGAGAAAATTGCTAGAGTGGTGAAAACTATTTGCATTGAGCCCCCAATTGTTTAACTTTGCAATAGTTGTTGGTACTTGGGTTTAGTGGCATTAGCTTATCGTTTGTTTAACCATCTCTCTAGAGGCGTTTTTCAATTATGGTGGTTTAATACTCCACCCTATGCTGTCACTGAAATCTTTAGTACCTAGTCCAGACTTTACTAATTTCTACTACAGTTGAATGATTTTCTGCTATCTCCGTAATGTTTGCTCTTAAGTTTTGCAAAATAACTGAGGCGATAAAACGCATCCTGGTAAGACATTGAAGCTCGTCCCTCATTTCGCAGCAAGTGGTAGCTGGCGTTATTTACGAAGTGCACACCGCCAGCCAATTCGGAAATATTTAGCTTTAACGCACTTGCCCAGGCTCTCTTGATAAAACAAGCCAAACTAGTTTCGCTGCCGCTGTACTTACCGAGTCTTCCAAAGTAACTTTCGTTGAGAACCAAGGCAACGTGGTAATGCGGCTTCTCAGAACCTTCTTGCTCTAGACACCAAACATATCGAATGGTACAAGGATGGACACGGTTATAGCTACTTAAACGTCGTTTGCTGTCTGTTGCAAATTGGTATTTTAATGCTTCGAAAAACCGAGTAATGGAGTTTGATTCAGATGCATACTCAGCAGTTATAGGGAACCTTAAGTCAAAGCGTACTACAAGGACCCTTGCGTAATCATCCATCGCCTTTGCTAGAACTTGCTCAATTGACTCAAGGTAGTTAATAGCTAAGGGCCCTTTATAGTTGTAGACTCTTAAACCGTTGTAGAAACTCTCGTAGGTCAACCTAAGGTTTGTATTATCAGGGGGTCTTCTGTTCATGACTATTCCTCGTATGATTGGTTATGTGTCATACAAGTAGTCAGCCATGTAAAACTTTATTGGCATTGTTTAATGAGCAGCTTTGATGCTGCTCTAGTGGCTTATACAGTTACTCTCTAAATATATTAATTATTACATACATCCTGCAGAGTAATTTACCCCAGTATGGCGTGTGAGGCCATGCGAAGACACGCACATTGTGGTTCTGATTAAATATCAATAGTTTTAACTGCAATGGCAAGGAATACTCAACCGACAACTAACAACTTTTGTGATGAAGAAAAGAAGTTCTTACTGGCAGGGTATAGCATGAATTTTTTTTGTCTCAGTTCGTCACTAGGTTTGTCTGAGAACGGCTGGCTGTTTATCACTGCGCTTTGAATTTCATAAAGTAGGCCAATTGCCGCGCTAGCCATAAAGCTGCTGATCGCCTTATGTATTGTATTGGTATCGTTACACTCTATACTTTTAGTCAGTGGGCCAGTTATAACTTTGGAAATTTCATTTAAGAGCAAAGCGTATTGATTCTCTGGTGTCGTATTCAAGGCATGATCTTTTGACTCTGCCGAGTCTGAATGGGGAAAGCCAGAGTGTTTTAATTCATCTATAACGATTGCTTCAATTAAGATACAGAGGTGTTTGTAGGGCCGATCTCCAAGGTGAGTCTTGGCCTTAAATAACTTGCGCAGGACGGCAAAGTCGTTATTCCTTAACTCTTTCGGTATACCGAGTTTAATGCCGTGTTGCTTGGATAGTTCTCTAAGAGCAGTTAGCCTTTGGCTGCTGCTAGTAAGGCCTGCGAGATCGAGCATCAAGGATACTGTTTGTCTTACAGGGTTGTCGAACAGGATGATCTCGGTATTAAGGCCATCTAACTCATAGTTTTTGACGACGATGTCGGGCTTTAGAATCAAGGTTGATTTCGCTTTGCCCATTAAGCCGCTTCCAACGAATCCCCCGACTTGCTCTGATAGTAGGCCTAGCTTGCGAAATTGTGAAAGATGGTTCCTCAGCGTTTTGGTCTTAATACCTAACAATGAAGCAAGTTCACCATGCTCGGTCTTAATTATTCCATATTCACTGGCTAGGCAAAGAAGGGTTCCAAAAGTTATTTGTTGCGGACGCATAAACCGAACCGCACCAATCGCATTACTTTTCTGCGCTTGTCCTTTGCTTACGACTTTAAAGTTCTCGGTATCATCTAGCTTATCTTGGCTGACACTCAGAAGGTTGGCTGTGTCGTCTCGATTAGAGGTTATCAGTTTTATCGCTATCTCCGAAAATGGCGGTTTGTGATTGGATGTGTCGGTTTCTAAATCGGCAACAGAAAAACTAACTCTGCCGTTTTCTCTCGATAAGTTTGACGTGACTAGGTATTCTTTCGTGACTAACTCAGTTAATTCCGCATGGTAGTTATTTTTTACATATACGCCGATGTCGCTACTCTTTAACTGCAGGTTTTCCTCGCGCTTTTCCGTCGTCAAAACAAAGTGACGGTGATTATTTTTGTTGGTCCACTCGATTAAATTTACGAGCAGGTGTTTTGCCTTTAGAGATATGGGATACTCGTCCGTTAACACGGATACTGACTTGTGATCATTCATAAATGACATCGATGTTGTTGTTATTAGGTATACCTTAAGCCAGATTCTGTCAAATGTCACTTTGATGTTGTTCGTTATCTGTATATGGTCACATATGTTTTTTTAGTCGTCGTTGGTTGGCTAATAGAAGAAATCGGGAGAGATACATGAGTCGAAAATCGAAATCCATCGAGCGAGTTGCGGCAGAGGAAATAGATCTGAATTTTGATAGCGAAGATGAAAAATTCGATTTGATCGACCAGCACGTTGCCGAAGAATTTAGCTTTGTAAGTCCTAAAAATCGCATCCTTTTTTATCGTTGGCTCGAGCTCTTTCTCGATAAATATCCGACCCGCTCGCATGTCGATTTACATGGTCCAGTTGACAATGGTCAATTGCTTACATGTGAAAAGGTTGCTGTTTTATTAGGCATTCCTGAAAGAAGTTTAGACCTAAATTCTTATTGGAAACGAGGAAGGAGAGCGATTAGAGATAGAGTCAAAGAGGAAAATAAGGCGGAAGGGGATAAGATAGTCGTCATACCTATTTCAGTGAGTCGGCGGGACAAAGACAGGTTCGAAGACTTCAAGCATCGCCTTGATTACGAAGCTACCAACAAGGACGCTCTGATTGAATTACTTGATTTGAGTGAGAGCTTTGAGCCTGCAGTGAAAAAGCGCGTGCGAGAACAGTATGAGAACCTTTTGGAGGAAAACAAGAAGCTTAGGAGGGAAAGGGAAGGGAAGTTCGCTAAGCAGAATACCCGCAAAAGGATTGAGAGACTGGAGGAGGCTCTCGATATGTTGTTTGGTGCTAGTTTCGGTATGTCCGTGGATGAATATCTTAAAAATCATAGACAGCGAAATGCGTTGGAGGAAGGGCATAAGCGGATTGCAGCCGAAAATAGTTCCTCGACAAAGAATGACGATACTGAGAAGCCAGAATAACGGTAAGTATGCTTCATTGCTATTTGGTCGAAGCGTTTAGATGAACTTTTAGCCGATATCGTCGATGATTCCCGGTCCATTCCACCTATTGCTTTTAAATATCGAAACAATAGGTGGCAACTCGCAAACCCTTTTCAGCAAATTCATTTAACTTCTTTTTCACAACTGTCATGCAACATTAATCTAAACCTGATTAAATTGTACGCGTTTTCGTACAAACGTTGCGATAAACACTTGATGTACACACCAAGAATTTATAAAAAACAAAATAGGTATCTCGATGAAAAACTCGTCTACCCTAGGCAACCTGACCCGAACATTAACGACTCTATCGTGTTTATTTGCCGTTTCATTTTCAAGTAGTGCAGAGCCTCCAACGGGCTATTACAATAACGTCGACCAAAGTAATGCCCAAACCTTGCGCCAGTCACTTCACACTATTATTGATGACCACCAACGCTTCCCCTACACCTCAAGCAGTACCGACACCTGGGATATACTAGAAGCAGCCGATGAAGATCCGGATAACCCCAACAATGTGATCGATGTTTATCGAAATGCTAGCTACATCAAGCAGGGCGGTGGTAACAGCTATTATAATCGTGAGCACAGCTGGCCAAAGTCCTATGGCTTTCCTTCGGATGGCAGCTCTAATTACCCCTATACCGATGCTCACCACTTATTTATTTCGGATAGCGGTTATAACTCCAGCCGCAGCAACAAGCCTTACGCAAATTGCTCATCGGCTTGTTCGGAAAAGCCAACGGAGTACAACAATAATCGCGGAGGCAGTTCAAGCCAATCAAACTGGACAGGCGGTTCTTATTCGGCGGGAACATGGGAAACCTGGTCTGGTCGTCGCGGTGATGTTGCCCGTGCGTTGATGTATATGGCGGTACGCTATGATGGCGGAAACCATGGCGTAACCGGTTATAGCGAACCTGACTTGATCCTTACTGACGACCGTAATTTAATCGATCAATCCAATCAAGGTACCAACATCTCGGTGGCTTATATGGGATTAAAATCGGTGCTATTACAGTGGCACAGCGAAGATCCAGTGGATGATTTTGAGCGCCGCCGTAACGACGCTATTTATGCTCAACAAGGCAACCGAAACCCGTTTATCGATCATCCGGAATACGTTGACTGCGTATTCCAAAGCGTATGCAGTGGCAGTGATGGTGGTGGGACGGGCGACACGACAGCGCCGAGTGCACCGACTTACTTAAGTGCATCAGCTGGCAGCGGTTACGTTACTCTAACCTGGAACGCTAACAGCGAAGCTGACTTAGCGGGTTATAATGTCTATCGCAGCACTAACTCGGGAACAGGCTATACTCGGCTCAATAGTAACTTAGTGACCACCGCGAACTTTGATGATAGCTCGGCAACGGCAGGTACTACCTATTTTTATGTCGTGACTGCTATTGATACCTCTGCTAATGAATCAGCTTATAGTGGTGAGGTATCAGCTATAGCCGAGGGCGGAGACTCTACCGGAGGCTCAGTCTGGATCAATGAAATTCACTACGACAACGATGGTGGTGATACAGGTGAGTTTGTTGAGGTTGCCGGTACTGCTGGCACTGATCTAAGTGGTTGGCAATTGGTTGCTTACAACGGTAATGGTGGCGGTGCTTACCATACTGAATCTTTAATCGGTACTTTACCGGAGCAAAGCAACGGGTTTGGTACACAAAGCTATGCGATTAGTGGCTTACAGAATGGATCTCCCGATGGTATTGCGTTAATTGATGCGAACGGCAACGTGGTTCAATTCTTAAGTTACGAAGGCAGCTTTACGGCAACGGACGGTGCTGCGGCAGGCACGGCATCAGAGAATATCGGTGTTGAGGAATCGTCTTCTACGCCAATTGGCTTCTCTCTGCAGCTGACAGGCACCGGTAGCCAATACACAGACTTTAACTGGCAAATGCCACAGTCGGCCAGTGCTGGCTCCGTTAATACTGACCAAGCCTTCGTGAACCCTAACTTACCTGCCGACCCGGTGGTTTGGATTAATGAATTTCATTACGACAATGACGGCAGCGATAGTGGTGAGTTCATTGAGGTTGCAGGTACTGCAGGCGTTGACCTGAGTGGCTGGAGTCTGGTTGGTTATAATGGTAGCAATGGGCGTGTCTATGGAGCCATTAATCTAGCGGGTGTTATCGCTGACCAGCAAAATGGTTTTGGCACGTTAGCAAGCGCCTTTACGGGTCTACAAAACGGCTCTCCTGATGGTATAGCGCTGGTCGATGCACAAGATCAGGTTGTACAGTTTATCAGTTACGAGGGCTCTATTCGCGCGAAAGATGGCGCAGCTAAAGGGCAGGTGTCTGAAGATATCGGTGTTTCTGAGTCAGCGAGCACAGCAGTTGGGCACTCATTACAATTGTCCGGCTCTGGCGTTGAATACGCAGACTTCACCTGGCAGTTCCCTGGCCAGAATACCGAAGGCTTGGTAAATAGTGGCCAGTCGTTTGGCTACTAACCATTGAACTTAAACTTTAAACAAAGGGCGTAGCTCTACGCTGCGCTCCTTTAGCCCAATTTGCTTATGGTTGGTTCCGTTATGTGTCAGGAGCGGGCATTAAGTCCAGCAAGCAGTGGCGTCCCTTGGCATCATTGGTTAGGCTTGCCAGATAAAACACTAGCTAGATGAACGATTTTGCTTTAGTTCCTGGTCATATCGACGTTTCAATATGTCAAATAGTTTTGCTGAAGCACGCCACCGTATAAGGTTATAAATATCCATGCCTTGATTGCGCGCCTCCTCCAACATTGCGTCAAATCTTTGAACGTATTGTTCAAGTGGGAGACTGTATGTGCTATCTGCATAGTCGAACAGCTTCTTAATATCATCTTTATTGGTATCGGTGACCAAAAACCTCTTGAGATAATTCAAGAATACATTGCGTTCACCATTTGAATACTCTTTGAGCATTTTTTTATATTTTTTTTTGCCTTTGACGCTATCGTCTGCGTTAGTAATATAAAAAAGAAGAGCTTTCACAATATCTATAACCAAAACTTCCAAGCTCTTCTCCTCTAATTCAAACCGACGAAGAAAGTCAGACCTTGCGCTAGAAATATTATTTTGTTCCACCTCCGCTCTTGTCTCAAGCAAGGAGGAGTACTGAAGAAGCAAGGTTATAACCAAAGCCAAAAAAGACAGGAAAGCAACCACAGGTCCAACTGTTCCGCCAAAGAAACTTCCGAAATCTCCCCAGTCTGAGTTGGCATCTGAGAACCCGCCAGAGAAGTTATAAAAGTAAGACGCCGCCACCACTATTACCGTGCCCGCACCAATAGCAACAGCCAACAACATGGCGAAACAGACTTTTCTAAACGTTGGATAATTTTTCACAACCAATACACCATCTTAAATTTTCTGATTCAGTCCCGCTTTTCAGCGAGTCGACTTAAATATTCCTTGGTAGCTTAACGCTCGGCTCACGATTATGAATAAATTCATTAAATACCTGAAGCAATTTGATTTCCTGCTCATCATATACATCTTCACCCCTGAAGTTCGTGACTTTAGTTCCTTTCAAAGAGGTAGATAAAACCTCTTGCACTGTAACATTATATACTCGTTCGAGAACCTGCAATATCGCGCGTTTAGTTATTGTATTGTGCAATTAAGCCGTTTATTATCAATGGAATAGCTAAAAACAAAAGTTAGGTATTGTAAACTCAGTATACTCATATTGCCATCACATATTCCGAACGTTTTAGGGGCGTAATCTTAGTTAACTCAATAACTTAAAAGTCAGTACCTATCAATTGAATGAGTTACAAAGTGCGCAGGTGCAATATACAAATTTTAGCTACGGTGATAGTGCATCAGGAATATTAAGGAAGAATAATTTGTTTGATGAAGTTATCGAAGAAAGCTTGAGAGATGCACGGTTGGCTAGAGCGTCGTTAACAAAGGAGCCAGGAACCATTGTGGGGAATACGAGCTCTTCAAATAAAGGCCTTTATCTCTCAAATTACGCCAACTGCTTGCTAAATAGGCAAATAGATATATTTGATGATTCTATTCTATTGCTTGAAAACGATCGTATTCCGTCGGCTTGCATCATAAGCAGAGGCATGATTGAAACCTATGCCTTTTCCAAGCTGCTATCAAAGAAAATTTCTAAGGTATTGAAAAACAAAACTGGAAGTGAAAGTGTAGAAGATGCCTTAGATTTAACAATTGGGTTTATAAACAGCTCTAGATTAAAAGAAACTGAACAGGAAAAGATCCGAAAAGGCATTTTTGACCCAAATGACTATATGTTTACAGATCAGGCAAAGCACAGATTTGAAAACATGCTTGCGGGAAGTGAACATGTCATGAATGCTTTGCGCGATCTATATAAAGATGAGATGGCGCATACGAAAGAAAAAGAAAGTCAGTTCGAAATTGTATATGACGCACTTAGTGAATGGGTTCACCCATCCCAAACAAGTGTTTTTCATAATTATGTGCCTGAGACTCATTATATTCCTACTTCACAAGGAAGCTTTCACTTATATGACGCTGCAAGAATGTCGTGCGCGCGAGCACTACACTTTATTACAGACAGTTTGAATATCTATAATTGGACTATAGATCTCGCAAACGAAATAACTCGACGCAGTGTTGAATCCAGCTAGCAAAGTATCGCAGCGGACGATCCGCTGAATGCGACGTTGGCGTGCGCTTTTAGTACAAAATCGAAGGTCAGCAATGAGCGAAGAGCAGACATTTTTGAAAGCATATTAATAAGGTTAGATATTGTGCGCTCGGTAGAATGTAACTGAGCATGCTCAAATTGCTTTAGCTTATTCAGAACATTTCAAGGTAGGAATGTTCGTTTGCTCAGTAACTTAAGAACTGGCAGCTATCAATTGAACGAGTTACAAAGTGCGCATGCACAGTATATAAATAATGGTATGGACGCTCCCCTCTAAAAGTCCACTAAACTTGTTCTGTTAAGAACAGGGTTTTGAGGAGAGCGAAATGGACAAAGTTATATCGGTAATTGGAATTGATTTAGCTAAGAACGTGTTTCAGGTCTGCGCTGCAAATGATTCGGGTAAGCGCTTGTTCAACCGTTCGGTTAGTAGGGCTAAGCTTTTACCTATGCTGCCTAATATTCCCAAATGTGTTGTCGGGATGGAGGCATGCAGTAGTTCTCACTATTGGGGGAGAGAGATAGAGCAGTTAGGGCATGAAGTTAAACTTATGCCGCCGCAGTACGTTAAGCCTTATGTGAAGACGAATAAAAACGACGCAACCGATGCGGATGCTATTTGTGAAGCTGTCGTACGCCCCAGCATGCGCTTTGTTGCGATAAAGTCAGTTGAACAGCAAGCTCTTATGCTTCTGCATCGTGACAGACGAGGATTGGTTCGGGATCGAACATCGCTGGTTAACCGGTTGTGTGCAATGATGGGTGAGTTCGGCGTGATAGCACCAGTCGGGCTTCATAAGTTCAGGAGTTGGCTTAAAGAAGAATACGGCGCCGTTGAATCACAACTCCCCGGGCTATTGCGACGGCATATTCATGTGATGGTTTCTAGGCTTTGGGAAACGGATGAGCATATAGCGCTTCTGGAGTCAGAAATTCACGGAAACTCCAGTAGCGCGGAAGATTGTAAAAGGCTGGGTGAAGTGCCGGGTATTGGCCCGTTAACGGCGTCTGCGCTGGTGGCCAGTCTCGGTGATATTAAGAGTTTTAGTAACGGCAGAGCGTTCGCTGCCTGGTTAGGTCTTGTACCTAAACAGCATTCGAGTGGCGGTAAAAGCAAATTGCAGGGCATCAGTAAGCGCGGTGATAGTAACCTACGCAGTATGTTGATACACGGTGCCAGAGCGGTTATCCGTCACTTGAATCCGAAGCGAGCCGTGAGTCAGTGGCTCAGAGATCTACTCTGCCGACGACATAAGAATGTTGTGATAGTGGCGCTGGCCAATAAATTAGCAAGAATTGTCTGGGCGTTATTGAGTAAAGGAACAAAGTATCAGGAGTCATACTCCTGTTAAACAGCTCGCAACCGTGTTGCGCAGGTAAAAAGTAGAAGGCAAAGAGATGACATCGTCACTGGGTAAACCTGAACCTAACATAGCTCTAAAAAGAGCGTTCAAATGATTAGGCCCAGTTCGCGAATACCGTCAGGGGCCGTCGAATAATCGGCATTGAGAGCCCGGATAGATGGCTGCAACACATTCCTTTTGGCTTCGATATTTTACTTGCACAGTGGGAGCGTCCATGGATGTTAAGGCTTTCATTTACCAAGGAGGTAGGTTTGATTAATAAGCATTCAAGTAGATTTGATGAGCTAGCTATCGAGATAGATCAAATTGAAGCGAGGAAAGTTCAAGACCGCTCAGGTTACGGTAACTATTCCTCGGTCGATAACGAAAAATTCGATGAGTGGCTCATAAAGGCTAAAAGTCTAATATCCCGAGCTTGCGGAGACGACAGTGAACACCTAAAAGCATTTCGTAAAGCAGAAATTCCGCAACAATTCGATTCAAATTACGAAATACTCAAAAGATTAAAACCAATTTTCGCCGCAGCCCGTAGCGATTTCCAAGGAGGACACCTCGCATCGATTCGGAGCTTAGTGCAGGCAGAATTATTCGACAGTGAACTAGACCAAGCTTCTGAGCTTCTTGGCCAGGGCTACAAAGGCCCTGCTGCTGTAGTAGCGGGTGTCGTTCTAGAAACATCTTTGCGAGATTTGTGCGATAAGCAATCGCCCGCAATACCTCACGGAAAATTAGATCAAATGAATGCTGGGCTAGCAAAGATCGGAATCTATACTAGGCTGCAACAGAAACGAATTACGGCCATAGCGGATATTAGGAATAGTGCTGCCCATGGGAAATGGACAGAGTTCACGGAAGCAGATGTCGTAGACATGATTAAAGATGTTCAGCGGTTTCTTTCTGATTACCTGTCTTAACAAGCAGCGGCAGCAAGACAACCAAAACTTCGCACCTTTTGTGTTACTCGCTGTTGCTCAAACATTAGCACAAAAGATGCTCCGTTCTGACTGCGTCTGCGCTGGGCGTTACATGTCTTAAGGAGGCTGAGGATGGATAGGTACAATGAAAAGTCGAATGAAGAGGATGCAAGGTACTTTATTTCTTACATAAACGATGTTCTGATTCCTGCATCAGGTGAGTTTTTTAGCCAGTTAAGCGATAACAAAGTCAAGCTTCACCATGTTTACTCATTTAATGCTATTTTGGCTCATGCCATTGATTATATGTTATTCATCGCAAAGAAAATGACAAACACTACAAGAGGCTCATTCATTAAAGAATTTGACGATAGATATGCCGTCGATGGTTGCCAACACATCAACAACAAATTCACATTGTTGGATGCAGTGAATAACTCATTCAAACATGTTGAACTTGATAAAGATCGCTACAAAAGGCTTGTAGAAAAATATGGAGAATTATCTTTTCACAGTCTTAAGCCTGAGAGCGGTAAAATATTTTTCAATATGCCTGACTATAAATTTGATTATTCAAGGGTAGTTTTAAGGCCAATTGCTGCAATTTTTAACTGCGGCCTTCAAACTACAAATGATATCGATGACTTTATAAATGGTCGGATATGTGGGAGCACAGGCTATGGCCATTTTGAGTATGATTACGAGCCACATGATGCAATTGACCGCATGATAGATGCTTGTAACCCCGAATGTATGGACTGTGGAGAAGGCGCTGATGATTGTGATTGCCCTAATTTTATATATGACGGTAATCGAGGCGAGTTCTCCGGAAATGTGGATCCAAATTTTGATTTTGACGATGTTATGTCAAATATTAGCGGTGCACGAGAATGGAGCAAATAAGTCGGCATGTAACACGGCCTTAAAGTCGGATTCGTAATAGTTGGCCCATTTCCGCTTTGCTTCACATTTTAGCCAACGATTACTCACCGCTTAAGGTTGCGTTAGAAATCAAGGAACGTTATGAAATTATCAAAAACTCATCACGAGGGTTTTGCTCGCTTTTTCGAGCAACCAACAAGAGAAAGTTTCCGTGACTTGATCCAGCAGGGCGTTGGAGAAACGGATTATCTGGACTTCAAAGCACAATGGCCAGATCTGAATAAAATTGCGAAACATATTCTCGGCATAGCTAATAGTGGCGGTGGAGCGATAGTTGTAGGAATAAAGCAACATGACGATGGCACGCTGGAGCCATCCGGCTTGGATAAATTAACCGATAAAGTCGAAATCGTGAAAGCGGTTAAAAAGTATCTACCTTCAAGTCTGAGCTACGACGTTATTGATTTCGCTTTTGAAGATGCAGAGTATACCGCAATTAAAGGGAAAAAATTCCAAGTAGTGATCGTTGAGTACGCTGAAAAACATTTGCCGTTCTTGGCCTCCAAAAGTGGAACCGATATCAAAAGTAATGTTGCGTATATTCGAGAAGGCACGGAGTCTATCGAGGCAAACCATGAGCAATTAGAACACCTCATTAATCTGAGGGTCGAGAGTGGTTATTCCTCAAGCCATACTCTCGATTTGCGAGAGCACCTGGAGCAGCTGAAAGTTTTGTATCAATCTAGGAAAGAAACGGGAACAGGAGTGTTTGGTACCTCCCAAGCTATGATAGAGGAATTCTTTGGCCCCTCGCTCAGCGAATATTATGGCTTCATTGAAGAGCAGATAGAGCGAAAAAGAACACGTATTGAGCGTGAGCTTGACACATGATTTCTAACCAGTGCAGGTTGTCGGATATGCACTACGCCGCGTTTCGTGCCCGCCACAACTGCAAGCGTTAGTGAGAATATATGGCTACGTGCGTAACGTCGAGTATTGAAATATCTGAATCAACTTATCCTGATTTGTTGGCTAGGTTGCTTGGCAAAGCTTTTCACGTAACCAAAGGAGCCAACTATCCGGGAATATTGAGAACAGGCTGTATATCTCCGAATCCAGATGGTATTTATGAAACGTCGTTTGCTTCGTCTTCAAATTCGTTCTTTCGGAATAGAAGCTGTGTATCAGTATTCGATTATAGGAACGTGCCACAGGATAAATTCGACCAATATGCAGGCAGGTGTCACCCGTTAACTGCTGCGGGGAAGAATGGAGAGATGGTTGTGTTTATCCTTAGTAAAGAAGCCGAGAACAAACTTATTTCTTGGGAAAATTGGAAAGCAGAAAATTCTCCTTCCGAGATGGTAGTCCCGTACGTTGAGTCTGGATACAAGGGATCGCTCGCATTGGCCGACATTGAGACGATATTTATTATCTATGTAACGAAGACGCCTCGTCCAATTGTTGAAGCCCTTGAAAGAGGTAGGTCAAATGCTTAAACAAACACGAGCAGTGACCCTACGGGCCGGGACGTCGCATCGCCGCTGTTGTGAGCGAGGAACCGCCAGCAGACAGAAGAGTTTTATATGAAATTTACAAACTTAATCATTGCGGCATTTGTTGTCGCGTTCGTAGTATCGCCAGCTAATTCTGCTGAACTCAAACGGTATGATTCGATACGTGCAATGATCAGCGACAAAAATGATTACAGCCAAGAAAATGGCACCTTTAAGGTTCTTGATTTCGGCACTCCACCAACAATCCAGTTTTCGACTCAGATATTTCCTGGCGACTTACCTGATGTGATTCGAGCCAGTACCCGCCGGGACATTCTGTATGGTGTGTATAAAACGTTTTTACATACCCCGTATGAGGAAATTGTCGTAGTTGGTGTCCCTGTTAAATTCAAAAGTAAGTCTTACGTGACAAAGTATCGGGAACAAATTCGAATTACGAAGTCTGCTGCAACTGAAATAGCTAAAAAGATGCTTGGCGCAAATACACTTAGGGATTTGGTTGAAGAAAAAGACTATGGTGGGTATGTCATTCATACATGGTCAAATCTCATGGATAAAGCTCTGTATAACGACCAGGGTGCACCTGGACAAGATGCATTCTTCAAGGCACTTAAATCCGCTGCCAAATAATGGCACTCGTACTTGTCGCGCTGATTCGCTAGGCGTTATGAGGCTTAGTAAATTTAGGAGAAAATCATGAGAACTGTTTTTACCTTTGTTACGGTATTTGCGGTTATAGCAATGTCGGGTTGTACAGTCATGGATGGCAATGCAACTATCACTGGTAATACTCGTCCTGCTATATCACCCAGTGAAGTTCACGTCTATAGAGCTAAGCCCGATAACTTTGAGGAGATCGCAATTGTTTCTGCAAGCGCAGGACATGACTTTAAGAAAAGTAGCACTTTAATGAACGAAACTATTCAACGCTTAAAAGAAGAAGCGGCGAAAGTTGGAGCAAATGGATTGATTCTTACGAAAATAGACGAACGAGATGCGCCAAGTGTCACCACTAGCTATGGCTCTGCTACATCAACAGGAACTAGTGGTAGCGAATTTGCGACAGGTAAAGCTACAAGTGTAAATCGTGGTGATGCTTATACTAGATTAAGTGGTATTGCGGTTTATGTACTCGAGTAAGGTGTTTTGTGCAAACGCCACATAATAAGTCAATCAGCTACGCGCTTTCGCCGTCGGGCGTGCAGGAAGCGTGCGCCGGTTATTGAGATGATAGAGATGGCAGCCTTATAGCCCTGCAAAAGGAGAGTCAGCCTTGGAAGAAAAAATACGATGTTAGCTATTACAAACAAAGTAGTGGCAGAACAAAAAAGGGAAATAGCTCGACTCCAGAAACTTCTTGCTACAGCTGAAGTTAAACTTCATTCTGAGGTTGCCAAGGTCAAAGCTCAAGAGTTTTAAAAATATGCTAAAAAGTGTCTGCAAATAACTCCAGACATAAGCCAAGAAGGGGCTAAAAAGCAAAATGGCTTTTCAGTTCTGTTTTCTGCATTTCTTTCATATCTCTTTATGGTATATGGATACGGTGTGATCTATATGCTCATATCCACCATTTCACCTGACGCTTTTTCTATAGGTAATCTAGGATTTATTGATGGAGTGTATTTTTCTTTGGTTAATTCATCTACTATCGGTTTTGGAGACATAACACCGAAAAGTGCCATCGCAAAATTAGTAGTAATGTCACAAATAATTATGAGCATGGCTTATATCGTAATGCTGTTTTCTTCAGCAGTGAGCTATGTCAAAGAAGAAGCAGTAAACTCTAACGAGTCAAATCACAAGGACGCAGCATAGCTGCACCGTGTTTGAAGCGTTATTCCGGAGGACACCGTTGATAAATCAAATAGATGGAATTCTTAGCACCAGCTTTGAGAAAGCTCTTTTTAAAGCAGCCCTAAAGAACCTTGAAGATTCTTCTAACCCTTTGAGGCTGAATAATTATTCTTATTCAATGCGTGAGCTAACGCGCCACGTTCTTCATCGATTGGCCCCGGAAAATAATGTAGTTGCTTGTTCGTGGTACAAAAATGAAACGAATAAAGAAGGTAACGTAACAAGAAAGCAACGAGCGATTTATGCTGTGCAAGGTGGCTTGTCAGCTCTATATGTTGAGAGTGTTCTCGGGCTTGAGGTAGACGAAATTCACGTCACTCTTATCAGAGTGATCAATGGACTCAATAAGTTTACCCATATAGAACCAAAGGTCTTCGACCTGCCTGTGGAACAAATTGAAAATTTAGTGGATGAGACAACGAAGGCCGTATATGAGTTCCTTACAACGATAAGTGAATGTAGAGCGCTTATTGTCGATAAGCTGTGGGAACACATCGATTCAGCAGTAATAGATGAAACTTTACGGGAAACAATTATTGAAATTGACGAGTTGGCCTCGCATTCCTATATAAATGAGGTCTATACAGGTACCATTGTGATAACAGAAATTGACCACAGAGTCATAAAGTTTATAGCTGAAGGATCTATAGGCTGCGAGCTTCAATGGGGCTCTAATTCAGATATCAGTAAGGGTGATGGAGCTGTTCTTCCACAATCCTTTCCGTATCAATGCGAGTTGACGAGTCCTGTCGACTCACCGGGCGAGGTTGAAATGAAAGAAGGTTCTTTTGGTGTAGACACTAGTTGCTGGACTGACACAAGGTATGGTCAAGATGAGTAGACATAACCAGGGACTCCAGCGGACCGCTTTCCTGGTGCGATGCGCATTCAAATCGGCCGTTGAGCCTACGCGTTATTCCATATGAAAATGGAAAAGGTTGTTAAAAGCCCTGGCGACTGTAGCGATGCTGAACTCAAGTCATTTGAAAAATTGGTGACGGAGGGAGGAGAAGTAGCGTTAGCAGGTCTTCGAGAAAGAATTCGACGCGCAGAGAAGCTTGTCTTCATCAATGATGACAAATGCGTCGCTGTAGGAGCCATTAAAAACCCTAACGCAAGATATAAAGCTCGTGTATTCGAAAATTCGGGAGCTCCTGAGCAAAGCAGGTATGAATATGAGTTGGGCTGGCTTTATGTATCGGAAGCAGCGAGAGGAAAAGGTTACGGGCATGCTTTAATGGAGTCAATCGTTAACTCCTTGTCTGGCAGGGCCTGTTTTGCCACGACTCGTGAGAATAATGCCTCAATGTTTCACTTGTTCAGTCGATTTGGCTTTTCTAAGCTCGGACAGCCATACAAAAGTGAAAGTGGAGATTACTCCCTTGTCCTCTACGCAAAGCCATAACTAGGCTAAGCCCGGCGACGGTTTTCAGTTCAGTTTCGCCTACACTACAAAGCCGCGCGTGCTGGAGGCGTTATGTTTGTCGAGGTAACTTGTGATTGAAATAAAGTATGTAATACCGTTTTTAACGCTTTTTCTAGGCGGACTGATTGGTAATCGATTAGCTATAGGTCGTGACAAGCGAAAAGAATACAATGCGGTGGTTCTTCCTTTAAAGCAGAAAGTTCTTACGTATATCGATCAGCTAAAGGTGTCTAAGCATATTAGCTTTGGTGAAACTGAAATTAAGTCTCTACGGGGTATAGTGTCAGAGCGAAAGTATAAAATCATTCAAAATCTATATAACGAGTACGCTGGTTTAGTAAGAACTCACCAAAAAGTAACCGAGGATGGATATATTGTGTACTCTGCTCAGGGTAATAAAGAGATATCTGATAAACTAAAAGAAATTAATCTTATGCTTTCTTTAAAGTAAACATAACAAGCATTGTAAGATTTAGCTGAGGGAGTCGTTGTTCCCCGCGCGTTAGGCTTTCCAACATAGGTGTAGCTCATGATCAGAGATGATTTATCAAACCGATTAATTCATTTGACCAAGGGCTCGTTTGCTGATGCAGAAGCTGTATTCAATAAAATCATTCAGGAAAAGTGCTTACGGGGCTCAAACTCAAGCATTCGTGGTGGGCACAACGTAATTTGCTTTAGTGAGGCTCCATTGAGCAAGTTGGGGTTGATTCTGGCCAATCCCAATGCCAAAGACATGCGATATATGCCTTTTGGGTTTATGTTTGAAAAGGAATACCTCTTTAACTTAGGTGCTAGGCCAGCAATATATCAGCCAAACAGCGAATTTGATTTGTTGTACCAAGAGCAACAGTTTCGCCACGTTCGATTTGAGCCAGAAAAGGGCATTGATTGGACTTGGGAGCGTGAATGGAGGCTTCAGACTGACGAACTACCACTGGACAGTACGGATGTTACGCTCATTGTTCCTGATAGAGACTGGGTGGCACAAGCTCATGAGAGACACCATGATGAATTGGTTTCGGCATCTATTGCACTTAAAGAACTTGCACCTATGTTCATTGGGCAATTTGAATGGCATTTCATTGGGTTGAGTGATTTGGGGTTTGAAATCCCAAAAGCGTAAGCCTAAACCAATCAGTGCAGTTCATTTCGGCGTTGAAGGTCTTCATCGCGGCTTCGCTCCCATTGCAAGGACGCCGCTAAGTTCAGTTTCAATCTCCGTTCTTGGCACAAAGCGGGATTAGGGAATTCGTTTGCTTTGATAAGAACGTTTTTTCAAACCGAATTATGTATTTCGTACCGAAAGCGGAAAGTGTAGCCGTCAAGGAAAATAGGGTAACGCCTTATAGTTAATCCAGTATTTTCACAGTGTCTTAAAACGTTGTTACGCTGCAGCGGTTGGCTTTAATATCTGATATGACTATTAAGTAAAATTTTATGTATTCCTGGTTGTATTCCTGTTTAATTTTGTTTTTATAAAAAGACAATATAAACAGTTGGTTATTGTTTATTTTAAAATCCCGCCAGCTCCACCACATTATTAAATCAGGGCGCTCCAGTAGCGCCCTTTTTTGTGTCTGTTATTCCGGTAGCCTGACGTTTCACGTCAGGTGATAAACTGTTATTTTTATGTTTTTTAGCAGCATTATCCCCCTTAAACTTGCCAGCTAAATTTCTCCTTAAATATAGTCTGCTGAATTTGAATCATAACAGTACCTGCTTTAGTCTAATGCTTTGAGAAATAACAATTACTTAACAGCAGGGATGGTTTAGAAAAATGTATTTTGTGAATATCAATTCTTTAAAGGAACAACACACCTCGGGTCAGTATCAGGAAAAGGATAGTCTTGTATATGCCATTGCAAGTGTCGTATTAACTTATTTGGGAGTTCTGTTAGTTACATATCCAGAATCTATATGGCTCAACGTTCAAATGGCAGTAGAGGCTGCGCTTTTCGTAGTGATGTTTGTAACGGCGTATAAGTCGAATGGTGGTAATGAGGGAAGTCGTTTTCTAGATAAGTTTCTTTCAATAGGCTGGGTGGTTGGTATACGGCTAATACCCTTAGCCATTGTTCTGGGTGTGGTTAGTTTATATGGTGATGCCACTTATTACGGTAAAGAAACCGACCACGTTGGCCCATATTCCTTAGTAACAATGTTAATTTTTTACTTGTTCTTTATCTGGCGTTTGTCCAAGCATATTCGGGATATCCGAAATTAGTCCGTTAGGAGGTATTCGCTAATCTATTGTGAAAGGACGTGATGCTGGCACTAAAAATGTCATAGCAGAACTCACGAGCTTTCAGAGCAAGTGATAAAAGCCTTAAAGCGAATAAAGGACTATGGAATGATTTCGAGTTTGTTTTTCTCGATCCCTGCACCTTTGAACGCTGGAAGTATGAAGGGGTTCCCCGTGAGAGATTTTGGAAACCATCGGTTAAATCATCCTGGGTTCGTTATTTAAAGCATTATGCTTGCCGCCATACATATGCTTCAATTTTATTATGCAATGGAGCTAACCCTATGTGGTTAGCTCATCAAATGGGACACAGGGACTGGAGAATGATTCGTAAACACTATGGTAATATATTCAGTGAAATTAAATTAGTCCTAATTTTTTTCGGAAGACTCATTTTCTTTTAATTCTTTAGTAAACACTTTAGTTATCAATTGTAATTTAGCTTCTACTGCTTTGTTGTGCCACTCATCATTATTCCAGTCTTTATTCTCATCAGAGCTTTTAGAAACTGAATTGTAAGCTGTTTGAGCTAGAACTGTTAACTGAGTCATTTTTAAAGACTCATCATTTAAGCGCAAAACCTCTTTATAAATTGCACCAACTAATTTCGCGATAAATGCTAGAACCCCCAACGCAAGAGCTGTGGCAGGGGATTTATAAAATGCGAAAGCAATTGCATCAAGAATTGAAAAAGTACTCGGTAACTCATTGGTTTGTAGGATCCTCATGAAATAGTCGGAGATAAACCAAATTGAGAAAATTGATAACAGTATGAAAAAGGAGTAAAGAACTGTTAAGTTACGACTTTGCTCTCTATACCCGTCTAAAGTGTCGGGAAAGTCTTTTAACGAGCGTTTAAGGCCATTTAGCTTTACTTCTAGCCTGCTATATTCTGATTGCTTTTCAGAAATTTCAGCATTAACTCGGCTTACTTCTCGCTTTAACTCATTCAAATTTAGTTGTTGTTGTTTAATTTTTCCGTTGTTTTTCTCTATAAGAGAATTTTGGCGAGAAACTTCTTGGTTTTTCTTATTTGAAACTTCATCGTTATATCTTTTTTTAAAGAAGGAGCTTTCATCGATTTCTATTTGAATCTGTTCTAAATGAGCGATGTCGAAATTAGAAAAGACAATTCTATTAAGTAAATCCCCATCTAGGTTAAACTCAATATCAAATTCATTGCTTTCGGACTTATCTAAGATCTTACCGGATATTTCGAAAAACTGTTCATTGGAGTTTTGAATAGAAACATTACCGTCTATCCATGTCTTCATCTTCTCTGAGTTAGTAAAGCTATCGGAAAATTTTACTCTTATATGGCTTATTCCAGAAAGATTGTCAGTCCACATAGAAAAAGCATTTGATGATGCTACTTCTAAATGGATTTTTTCTTTTAGGGCTTTTCGGCTAGCAGTAGTAGCGTTTTTAACTATGAAATTTTCACTAAGTTTTCCTAAATTTTGAAAACTAACTTCCGTTATAGATTGTAAATGTTCTTTTAAATCGACTATATTCATTTTGTTCTTATAGGTTTAGCTTATGCTATGTCTAGTTAGATTTATCATAAATTTAACTGTCTAACTAATTAAATAAGTTTTTTCTGTTACTATTAGTGAATCACTGCCAGCATTCAGTGCAGTTTCTCGTACTTGCTTTCATAAGTCAAAATAGGGGCGTCGTATTGAAATGAAAGGCTTATTTTCGGGTTCAACTCCGGCCAGCCCCATTAATTCCAAATAAAAGGCCGCTCATTTGAGCAGCTTTTTTGTGTCTTCTGTTCACGTCAGGTATTGAACTGTGTCTAGGTTTGCGAGCAGACATCTTAGATGTGTCTGCCTATTTTTGCGTTAACATGAGTTACAGACTTAAAAGCCCCTCAACCCACTCTAAAAATCGAACGGCACTTCTGGTTTCGAAGCTTCTTTTATTTGGCACGTAATAGCACAAATCAGATTTTACCGGCTGGGTTCCAAATTGCTGGAGAAGGTTAGCGTTTAGCAACCGTTTTGTAAGCGTCGTAGAGCAGAACACCAATCCATTTTCTGCCATAGCCTGCTGGATCCCGAACAGTTCCTGGTCAAATTTTTTGAGTTTAATGTTCGACCCTTCCAGTCCATTCATTGCTAACCAGGCTGCTAATGGCGAATCTGGTAACGCTTTATTTTTCCATTCAGTGGTAAAAAGGGTAATGGGCTCATTTGACCAGGAAGGGGGCTTCATTCCAGAAGCACCGAAAACATTGAAGGATTCGGATTTAATGACATCCGAAGGCTCAACGCCTGTAGCTTCACCAAAACGAATTGGAATAATGTAGGACTGATTGTCGACCGACTCACCGGTAGATATTTCGACAGAAATACCAGGGTTGATTTGCTCAAATTCATTCTGCGAAGGAATAAGCACCATAGCAGCTAATGATGATGTTGTTGTTACTCTAACTGTATTGCCGGCGGTTAGCAGCTCTTCCAGAGAATTTTCAATTTTCCGGAATCCGTCTGAGGTCGCTTCAGCTAGCCTTCTACCAGCCTTGGTTAACGCTATTCGTCTTCCTTGTCGGTGAAACAAGTTTACATTCAAACGACCTTCCAGGTTGCTAATGTGGTGCGAAATGGCTGTCGGCGTCAGCGAAAGCTCTTCTGCAGCCAACTTGAAACTTCCCTGACGTGCAGCCGCCTCGAAGGCCTTAAGTGCTTGTAGCGATACCTGCATTGTTATCCTCGGTCGGCAACCAATTTATCGAATAGTTTAGATGAGTTATGCTCATCTATAAATGTATTTTTCTCGTTTGTCTTACTCTGCTCAGACTCACAAAATAGCTCTTGTTATTTAGCAACTAAGGTAATGAATATGAGCACGTTATTACATATAGATTCAAGCGTGAGAGCCGTAAGCAATACGAATCCAGACCACAATTCTATATCGAAGAGTATCGCTCTGCGATTTATTGAGACATGGCAACAGCATCGACCTAAAGATGAGTATATTTATCGTGATGTTGGAATGAACCCGCCTGACTTTATTACTCAGGATTGGATTGGTGCGGTGTTTACCCACAATGGGCAAAGAACTCCAGAGCAGAATGAGATACTCGCGTTATCAGATAAACTGATAGACGAAGTGTCAGCAGCCGACGTTATCGTGATTTCATCACCCATGTATAACTACGGAATGCCGGCTCAGCTAAAAGCGTGGTTTGATCAAATTGTGCGGATAAACAAAACCTTTGATTTTGATCTTTCACGAGGGGATTTTCCTTTGCAGCCTATACTTTCAGGTAAGACATTAATTACAGTGACTTCCAGCGGTGAGTTTGGTTTTGAAAAGGGAGGAGTAAGAGAAGGTTCTGGTCACCTGGCACCACACCTACGAACACTGAGCAAATATTTAGGCGTGGATACAATGTATGAAATCGTCTCGGAATATCAAGAGTTTGGTGACGATAGACACCGTATGTCAGTAGCCAATGCAAAAGACCGGGCAGAACGTTTTGCATCGGAACTTAGCATTCCAACTCAGGATTCATTGTCGAAGGGTGAGGTTGCCAACCCTGATTTAGGCATAATTCCTTAACCTTCCAAAGTACCTTCCATTATCTTCCGGGCTTCCTTAGCCGCATTAAGGTTGCCCTGAACGTACGCTAGAGAGATAGCTCCTTCCTCCAATAGAGCGGACGAATGCCTTTGCTGATGGCGATAAGTGGCGGTGACTTAGGGTCAAATCGAATTCGGGCTCAGAACCCGTTAATGGATGATAGCTTATCTGGTCTCCTCGAAAGCCACTCATACTTTGAGGGACCACGGATACTCCTGCTCCAACAGACACTAACGATAGTACCGCGTGCATCCCGTGAGCCTCCTGAGTAACCGTCGGCACAAAACCAACGTTTGCACATAGTCGAATAACCTGTAAATGAAAGCCGCGCCCCTCAACCATTGGCCATAATATGAAAGGCTCTTCTGAAAGGTCAGTCAGTGTCAAATTTGACCGTTTATTGAGGGGATGCTTTTTCGGAATAGCTAAGCACAAGCGATCGGAGTCAAATGGTATCTGTTCAATATCTTCAGCATTCACAAGAGGTGGAATCAAAATGCCAACATCCAATGCGTTACTGCGTAGTGCTGCGACCTGCGCTGCGGTAGTTGCCTCTTTTAGCTCAAGACGTACATCTGGATGACTCTCCCGAAAATCACGAATGACATCAGGTAATCTCCCATAAAGTGAGCTTCCCACATAACCCAGACGCACTAAACCCGTTCGTCCGGCAGCTGCGTCTAGTGTGGTCGTGACGACTTGTTCTGCTTGTCTAAGAGTTTCACGTGCTTCATCAATAAAGTTCTTTCCCGCAGGAGTTAATCCAAGTACGCGTTTCTCACGCTCAATCAATGTAACACCAATATCATCCTCCAGCTTACGTATAGCACTGGTAAGAGGAGGCTGCGACATGTTCAGTCGTTCTGCGGCACGGTGAAAGTGTAATTCTTCTGCTACTGCAATAAATTGCTCCATTGCACGTAAAGTGATCGGTGTTCTGGTACCTATCGCCATTCTCGTCCTCACGAAGATTCATTTGAGCATCATATTTTAATACTATAAATGTATTAACTGTAATTAAAAATAGTATTTTTTATATCGTTAGATCAATTTTATTCTATTTCCTCAAGCACTTTAGTGAACGGAGGGAACGACATGGTGGATTTCAATGATCGAGTAGTATTAATAACCGGGGCTGGCCAAGGGCTTGGTTTTTCTTACGCCAGAACCATCGCTCAGCTCGGTGCGATGGTTCTGATCCAGGATATTGGTGCCGACTCCGATGGCAATGGAGTTGATCCAAAGGTCGCAGAGGTTGCGGCAGAAAAGCTTAGGTTGGAAGGGCTGAATGTACAAGCAATTTCCGGAGAAATAGGATCGCGTGAAGGCTGCCATAAACTTTGTAAGAACGCTTTGAAAATAGGCGGACGACTAGATGCTTTGATCCATAACGCGGGTTGGGTTGCTTATGAAAATATTGAGTTAATAGAGGAAAGTTCTTTTGATCATATGATGGCTATTTCGACCAAGGCTCCTCTATGGCTCGCACAGGCGGCGTGGCCCTCAATGAAAGGCGCAGGGTATGGTCGGATCGTTGTGACGACCTCTTGCCGGGCTCTCTATCCGCAATACGTTCAGAATGGTCTTGCGTCATACGCAGCGGCCAAAATGGCTGCAGTGGGGCTGATGAATGTCCTTGCTTTTGAAGGTGAAAGGAACGGCATTATCGTTAATGCGGTTTCTCCAGTCGCCAAAACACGTATGTGGGGTATAGAGGGAGAACCTGACGAACTACGCCCAGCCGAGGTGGCGCCAGGGGTCGCGTATCTAGCATCTGAGGAATGCGATGAAGGTGGATGGATACTTCGCGCCGCGAATGGGCAGTTTCATGCGACTAAAGCCATGGAGGCCAAAGATGTCGACTATCCTAGAAATCTTCGAGCGACTAAAGCCTCAACAGCTCAAGAGGTTGCGGAGAACTGGTCGTTGATTGCTATTCCTTGTGTCGAACCCCGCGCATAAACAACCAATCGCAAATGGCGATCAGCATCGACAGTCATCGAAGTGTGCTCGAATGACACTGTTTCATTTTCTATTTTCATATCCCTGACGCCCTGACATGGGGCGTCGACATCGTGGCGATTCCACCATTGGCTGAAGTCAGGAGAAGCCTTTTGTAAATTGGTAACCAGAGCCTGGATATCTGCTTCTTGCGTTGCATGGGCGTAATCTCGCCTGAAGCTGGATAACATCTGAACGGCTTGACTGTCCCAATCTACTAGTCGTTCGCGAAGAACTGCATCTGTGAAAAGCATCCAGAGCAGGTTGCGTTGTCCAGGAGGGTGACGATTGAAGCCGAAAAGCAGATCCGCCTGCTCGTTGAATGCCAACACATCCCATCTTAAATTGAGTATATAGGCACCATGGGGTGAGAGATCTCTCATCAACCTCAATATTAAAGGCGGAACTTCGCAAAAGGTCTTGCCCGGTTCTGGCGGTAGTCGGCCGTGGGCGAGCAAAAACAAGTGTCTGCGTTCAGCGGCATCCAGTTTTAGTGCTCGTGCCAGATTATCGAGAAAAGAGGAGGACGCACTAATATCACGCCCTTGTTCAAGCCACGTATACCAAGTCAGCCCTACGCCCGAAAGCGCTGCAACTTCTTCGCGCCGCAACCCTGATGTACGTCGACGGCCTCCACAGGGAAGACCGACTTCCGTTGGAGATAGGCGCTCTCTCCGTGATTTTAGGAAAGTAGCAAGTTCGTGACGCTTGCGTTCTAGTTTACTCATCACATTCCTGTTGCTTTTAGTAATAGTATAAATGGTTAAATTGTAACACTTTAAAACCGCTCGTAGAATGCTCATTTTTCTTCACCGGAGAATCCACTATGAGTTTCAAAATTACATCCTCAGTGTCGCCCACTGTTTACTTAATTGCATTAGGCGCTTTTGCGCTTGGTATGGCTTCCTACGTTACAGCGGGACTTATTCCAATGATAGAGCAAGCATTTAGTGTATCTACTGGTGTCGCTGCACAGCTTGTAACAGCTTTCACTATCGCTTACGGCATAGGTTCGCCAGTCGTTGTTGCTTTATTGCCTGGGAATCGTCAGCGAAATGGGCTATTGGCAGCCCTTGGCTTGTTTGTAATTTCAAACGCCGCCAGTGCATTGTCGACGGACTTTTTGTGGTTGCTTATATTTAGGGCGTTAGCAGGAGTTGGCTCGGGTGTTTACCTTGCGGTAGGGATTTCAGCCGCCGCAATGCTGTCGCCTGCCGGACGGGGCAAAGCTATAGCGGTGATTATGGGAGGAATGGCTGCGGGGACCGTTCTGGGTGTTCCTATCGGGCTTATTTTTGCAGAGCAATTAGGTTGGGCATCCGCATTTTGGTTGGTAACACTACTGGGGGCAATTTCACTTACTGGACTTTTTTGGCGCCTGCCAGAATTATCTGGATCAGAATTTATCCCTTTGCGTCGGAAACTTTCTGTGTTGGTCGATGGTCAGGTAACCGTTATTCTGTCCGTATCATTACTTGCAGCTATAGCCAGTCTCGGAATGTACACCTTTTTGGCTCCTCTAATGTCGGCTCCGGAGTACGGAGGGGTGGAATCAATTACTCCTTTTCTTTGGGTGTGGGGTATCGGTGGTGTTGCTGGAAGTTTTCTGGTGGGGCCCATGGCCGACCGTATTAAAGGGCCTCGGATGACTCTATTTATTATGTTAACCCTTGCTCTGTCTCTAGCGGTGTTACCGTTAATTGCATTCTGGAGTGTATGGTTGGCAATGGTTCCAATCTTGATCTGGGGAGCTGTCGGCTGGGCTTTGCAGGTGCCACAGAATAATCAGTTGCTCCATGTCAGGGAGCAACATGGTGACGGTAACCTTGCGGTTGCTCTAAATGAATCAGCTTTGTATCTTGGAAGTGCTATTGGAGCTGCAGTCGGAGGCATGGCGTTAGCTCTTAGCCTGCCGATATGGTCGTTACCTGTTGGTGCTGCGATAATCGCGGCTATAGGGGCGCTATTACAATTGATTAGTTTACGTGGAGACCCTAATAAATAATTGTAGGAGATCCACCAGGATCTCCTAATTTTGCAAATACTAATCAGCAAGCGGGATCGGTGACTTGTCCTTTCGTGTGACGACCACTACGCCGAAAAAATATCACCATTAACAGTCCTAGAATGGCAGTGAGTGCACCAGCTAAAGGCACAGAACTTAGTCCAAAACCGGTGTTGATAATAGCAGCGCCGAGCATAGCACCAAGTGCATTGCCTAAATTAAAAGCACCTATGTTCATTGCTGCGGCAAGGTTTGGAGCTTCTTTGGCTTCTTGTACCACCAGGGACTGAAGTGGCGGTACAAGTGCAAAGCTGGCAATACCCCATAGAAAAATCAAAGGACCGACAATAGTTTTGGATGTCGTAGTTACTGAAAAAATGATTAATAATACAATTACAGCAATTAAAGAAGCGATTAGTGTCAAATTAAGTGACCGGTCGGCGTAGCGTCCGCCCAGATAATTCCCAATTGCCAGACCGAGGCCATACAATACCAACATCGTCGTGACAAAAGCTGTTGAGGCATGAGTTTCAACTTGTAGAATTGGTACAATATACGTAAATACAGTAAACATTGAGCTTGCGCTTACGACCGTTAATAGCAAGGCAATTAAAACAGGTCTTTGGGTCAGAACCCTGAGTTCATTTCTAATATTAGCTTTGTTCTCATTAGCAAGTGGTGGTAGCGATATCTTTAAGGCTATCATAGTCACTAATCCAATTACCGCAATAGCGAAAAATGCAGGACGCCAGCCAATCGTTTCACCAATATAGGAGGCTAAAGGAACTCCCCCTATGGTTGCAATTGTTAATCCTGAGAACATAGCAGCCACTGCTCCAGAACGTTTTTCTATAGGTACGATGCTCATGGCTACAACAGAACCAACACCGAAGAATGCGCCATGATTAAAGGACGTAATGAGTCGCCCGAGCAATAAAACGTTATAACTGTCAGCCAGCGCTGATATTAAATTACCGACCGTAAAAATCCCCATTGATAATAAAAGTAAGTTTCGACGAGACATATTCGCGAAGACTAAAATCATAAAAGGTGCGCCAATCAGTACGCCAAATGCATAGGCACTAATGAGCAGCCCCGCTGTAGGTATAGAAACCGATAGATCACTAGCAATAATCGGTAACATTCCCATAGGAGAAAATTCGGTTACACCGATGCCAAAAGCACCAATGGCAAGAGCAAGTAGAGGAATATTGATTTTCATACAAAATCTCGTTAATTTGTGATGCTGTGGAATATAACTAATTGAAGATCCCTGAAATAGTAGTCTCAGGTATATTCAGTTTTGCACTGGAATCACAAATGAAACTCGGAAAAACTGATAAAACCGCGGAAATGCAAACCTTTTTGTCCGTTGCGTGTACAGGAAGTTTAAGCGCTGCAGCCCGGGATTTAAGTCTGACGCCTTCAGCCGTTAGTCGAATTATGAGCCGAATTGAAAAGCGTCTGGGTGTACGGCTAATTGTTCGAAGCACTCGTAGTTTATATTTAACCAGTGAAGGCGAATCTTACGCGCTTGCGGCTCGAAGAATTTTGAAGGATCTGGAAGACACAGAAGCAACTATTGCGAGCCGCGGCAGCCCGAGTGGCAATATAAAAATTAGTACAGCAACGGCGCATAGCCGTCTGACTATCGTTCCCTTACTGAAAGAATTTTTACAGCGTTATCCTGACATTACTATAGAAATAGATGTTACAGACCAGATTAGTGACGTGAGCGCAGGCCATGTAGATGTTGCCATACGTTTTGGACAGCTACCGGATAGTGGACTCCATGCCCGTCGTTTAGGTGAAACAGGCAGAACCATAGTGGCATCTCCTGAGTATTTAGCTAAATCAGGTGTGCCAAAAACTCCGGATGATTTAGCACTCCATAATTGTCTGGATTTTAACTTTCGACGACTTGAGCCCGGCTGGCCATTCCGTGAAAATGGTCGTGAGTTTATGTTAACGGTAAACGGCAATATCATTGCAAACAATGGAGAAACCCTTGTTGAGCTTGCGTTGCAAGGCATGGGCATTACCCGCGTAGGCACTTTTCATGTGCGACAAGCTCTAGCAGAGGGACAGCTTGTGGCTTTATTAGAAGATTATAATCCTCAAGATCGCGAGGCTATCCATGCCGTGTTTATCGGCGGAAAAAATGTACCGGCAAGAATACGAGTGTTCGTGGACTATCTGGTCGAAAAAATGGCATCACCTGTTTAAATCCGTCTGCTCTTAATAATGCAGTTATCATGTTTTCCTTAAATGCCTCTGCACTTTTTTTGGTTTCTTTTCCTATGCGCAGCAGCTTTCATGCGATTCCCACACAATGCCATGCTGCACCACCGCCGTCTGTGAGACTTGGTTTGGTCATGAAACATCAGTACGCAATCATCTGCCTCGCACTGTTTAACTAAACTGAAATCCAACTCAGTTAGCAAATGAAGAAACGCATGAGCTACTGGCTGCAAAAGTGATTCGGGCGTGAGTGTTGCGTGGTGGTAGTTAATGACAAACTTTTTCTCATTTTCCTGCCAGGCTATCTGCGGGTAGGGTGATGCCTTTTCCAGAATAGAGTTGGTGCATTTTGTTTCATAACCTATTCCTTTTTTAGCGTGAGCTATTGTCTGGTTTATTTCAGCGCGAAGTTCTTTCGCCAGAGGTAACAAATTAGGCAAGGCTTTATGTTGATTTGTGCTGATTAGGTTAGCGGCATGAAGCCACTCAAGTACGTTTTCTGCGCTTTCAAGTTTGTCTGAATATTGCTCGCCGACCCCAACCTTAGTGTTTACAAAATCCAGAGCTAAATTGTTAGCTACGAATATAAACTGCTCCGACTCCATAAATAGCCGCCTCGAAATAATAACCGTTAAAATTATATTTGACAGGTTATCATTTTATTTCGTAACCTTCAAAGTGATATTTTAATGGTTACGGAGGTTTTATGAATAAGAAATCCATTCCTGCAACAGTTTTAGCTGCAAGTTTAACCGCTGGAGCTTCCGGCGGTGAGGTTGTAAAAGTACCCAATGAGGTAGCCTTTAAGTATGAGCAGGTAGATAACGTGAGAGTCTTTTATCGCGAAGCGGGTAACGAAAATGATCCCACAGTATTGATGCTTCATGGGTTTGCAGCTTCGTCATTTATGTGGCGTGACGTTATAGACGCGCTTGCCAGTGACTACCATGTTATAGCACTAGATTTACCCGCCTTTGGCTTTACTGAGGTATCGGATGAAGCTGCATACAGCTATACATTCGCAAATTTAACTGAAACCGTAGAAAAGTTTATTGAGCAAAAGGAGCTAACGAAATTTGCTTTGGCAGTGCACGATTATGGAGCACCTGTTGGCTGGCGGCTGGCTGTTGATAATCCTGAAAAAATCACTGCTATTGTTTCTCAAAACGGTAACGCATACGAAGAAGGTTTGGCAGATGGGTGGAAACCCATTAAAAAATATTGGAATAACCCAACGCAGGAGAACCGGGAGGCTTTGAGCGACTTTCCTACACCTGAGTCCATTAAGTGGCAATATGAAGAAGGGGTATCTGACTTAAGTAAGGTTTCTCCTGATGGATACACACTTGAAGGGTTTCACATATCCAAATCAGGTATGGCGGATATTCAACTTGATTTACTTTTAGATTATGCATCTAACGTAGAGCAATACCCAGAATATCAGGCTTACTTTCGAAAGCATCAGCCACCACTTCTTGCTGTCTGGGGGAAAAATGACCCGTTTTTCTTACCAGAAGGTGCCAAAGCCTGGAAGCGGGATATTCCTGATGCCGAAATCCACCTGTATGATACGGGGCACTTCGCACTTGAAACACATCACTCTGTCATTGCTCCCGTTATAAAACAGTTTCTGGACAGGAATCTGAAATGATACAACGGGTTTATAGTTAATCAGCGTGATGCATCAGGCAACTATTGGCTTCTATATTGGCTTTTCTAAAAATCCTGAAGCCAATAGTCGAAATGCTTCGATCGCTTTTGGGGTGACCTCCTGAGGGGTAGAGCTGGCAGCGATCCATAGCGCTGCATTGAGGGCAGAGCCACTTAGTAGCCTGGCAGCTGCCTCCGTGTCGACCTGCTTCATAACGCCTTGAGCTACCAGTTCCCCTACCGTTTGTCTGGTCGCTTCGAGGCAATTGCTCTGGCTAGGCCATTGTGAAGGGTCTCCCAGCACTGCCGGTCCATCAAGCAATACAATACGCTGCACTTCAGGATCAAGTGCCATACGTATATAAGCTTCACCTTCTGCAAGCAGCCCCTCCCATACATTCTCGGCCTGTGAGCCAATTTCTTTCGCACGTAGTGCCATTTCTGTGTCAATTTGCTCTACAACTGCAGCGAGAAGTCCGCGTTTGTCACCAAAGTTGTGATACAAGGCTCCTCTTGTTAAACCGACTTCGGCGGTTAACTCATCCATCGAGGCCGCCGTGTAGCCTTTCTCAGCAAAGGCTTTTCTTGCTGCTGAAATAATCTTTGCACGGTTTTCTGCCATTGTCTTTGTGCGTTGGTTCAACTGTTTACCCTTATTTCTATATACGCCATGTATATTAAATTGACATACGACGCGTATAATTATAGTTTACATACATGGCGTATATTAACGTAATCCAGTAACGCTTTGTACCGAAATCGCTGCCATTTGTGGCGTTCTGATAGCTAGCTTTAGCGGCTATTAGCTACTGTTAACTTAATGAGGTAAGAAATATGAACCAGCGTGAAGCAGTTTTCCCTGCCAATAGGCATAAGCTTTATGAAGAACACGGCTACTCAGCAGCTATTCGCTCGGGCGATTTGCTATTTGTGTCAGGACAAGTAGGAAGTCGTGAAGACGGCAGCGCTGAACCTGAATTTGAGCGTCAGGTTGAACTGGCTTTTGAAAACCTGAAGGCGACACTAACAGCAGCAGGCTGCACACTCGACGATCTAGTGGATGTAACAACTTTTCATACAGACCCGGAGAATCAGTTCGATACTATTATGAAAGTAAAACAAAAAATGTTTAGCTCACCTCCCTACCCGAATTGGACAGCAGTAGGCGTGAATTGGTTAGCCGGTTTTGACTTTGAAATAAAAGTTATCGCTCGCATTCCTTAAACCTTATCGTTTTCCGTTACGAAGAAAAACGTGATTAAGTCTTTTGTATTCCTTTTACCAAAGACTTTTTTGTGTCTGCTGCTCGCGCAGCTTCATGTATCTTAACTTAGAATAAAATCCCCCTTGATATTCTTAATTAAAGAATTTATTTTAAATTAAATTCTTCTTTTGAGAATATGTATGGATATCGAATCCCTTAAAATTTTTTGCAGTGTTGCTAGCGAATTGAGCATTACGCGTGCCGCCACCCGCTTAGGTCGAGTTCCTTCGAATGTCACGACCCGAATCCAACAGCTTGAAGCTGAAATTGGAACCGACTTGTTTGTGCGTATTAATAAACGTCTATCGCTATCCAGTGCCGGCGAGCGCTTTTTGGATTACGCAAAACGCCTGATTGCTCTGGAAGAAGAGGCAAAACAAGTGGCTTCGGGAACCTCAAACGGTGGAGGTTTACATATTGGCAGCATGGAAAGTACGGCGGCTAGCCGGTTACCACTCTTGCTAGCTGATTTTAGTGAGCGTTTCTCAAGTACTCAACTGACACTAAAGACAGCGCCTTCACGCCCGCTTATTGATGAGGTACAGAAAGGGTTGCTCGATTGTGCTTTTATTTCTCTAAACACCAATCAAATTGACAGTAATGAACTAGATGACAGAGGCCTCAATTCGTTTCCTGTGTGGCAAGAGGAGTTGGTTCTATTGTTACCGCCCACTGATTCCGGTATTCGTAATGTGAACAAATTAGAAACACGTACGCTAGCCGCTTTTGCACAGGGTTGCACTTATCGTTCGCTGGCAGAAGAGTTCCTGGGTATTCACGGCAGCTCCGAATGGCGCGTGCAGGAGTTTAATTCGTACCACACTATGATTGCCTGTGTCGCTGCGGGTCACTGCGTTACTTTATTGCCTAAAAGCGTATTGGCATTAAGTCCGGCGGCAAACACGCTAGAGTCGTTGTTTTGTGAAAGCCTCAATACCTACCTGATATGGCGGCAGGGCTATCATCCCCCGGCGTTTTCAAACTTAATGGACGTTATTAAGGAAAATTGCTGATGGAACAGAATCTGGAGGTTAAACAGGACTCAGGAATTCGCAGCGCTTTAGAGGCTGCATTGATTCTTGCTGTTGGAATGGGCTTTGGTCGATTTGCCTACACGGCTATTTTACCTCACATGGTGGAAGAGGGCGTGTTAAGTGTTTGGGCGGGGAGTGTGGCGGCGACACTCAATTATGGTGGTTATTTAGCGGGTTCTTTATTAGCTATTTATATCAAGGCTCACAATGCAAACCGAATGTGTTTATGGTCAATTATTGGTACTGCAGTATTTATGGCTTTACTAGCACTGCCATTACCTTCACTGGTTATTATTGCTGTACGTTTCATCGCTGGAGTGTTTAGTGCTTTTTCTATGGTTGCAGCCTCACTCTGGTTACTTGAGCGTCGGGGGCACGCCCATCACGCGCCATTACTATTCGCCGGTGTTGGTTTTGGCATTGCGTTGTCAGCTGAACTGATTGTATTGGCTGACTGGTTGCAGTTGAGTAGCTTTGAAATGTGGTTAATGCTGGCATTGCTGGCGCTAATTTTAGGAATTATTGTTTTTAATGGGTTGTTCCGTAATAACTCTTTAGTTGGCTCCCGCCATAAGGCTAAAACCCGTAACAGTCGGTCTGTTATTTCTATCAAACCGCTTATTTTCTGCTACGGGTTGGCTGGCCTGGGGTATATTATTACCGCAACTTACCTGCCATTTTTAGTGCATCAGGTTTTACCAGAAATAGACTCCTCACATATCTGGGCGGTATTTGGTATTGGCGCCATGCCCTCATGCTTTATTTGGCATAAAGTCCATCAACGGTTGGGAACTCAACTTGCCCTACAAATTAACTTAGGAATACAGGCTCTGGGTGTGGCGCTGCCAGCTATGGGCTCATCCGCATTTCATTTCTTGCTTAGTGCAGTTCTGGTTGGTGGTACTTTTATGGGAACCGTGACAATTGCAATGTCAGCGGCTCAGGGCGCAGCTCATAGAACGCGTTTCAATTTACTTGCGATAATGACCTTTTCTTACGGAGTAGGTCAAATTGTAGGTCCTTTGTTGGCAGAAATGCTGCGCGCTTACAGTCAAACGTTCACCAGTTCTTTGATAACCGGCGCTTTAGCTTTGCTGTTGGCGGGTATCACAGTGATTGGGTTGGTAAAGCAACCGTCTTAGTTTGGGCTTTTAGGGAGTTAACAGAGTTTTTAGCAGGTCATATCGAACCAGTTTTGATTTCTCAAAAAGCTTATCAGTTCTTCCCTGAATCGTTTCGCCCGAGCTGAGAGTGTTCGCTTCTGCGGCCAAAGAAGAGATATTTCCCGCGGTACACCGCTCCAGGAGGGGAAAACACGCTCTAATTCACCACGTTCAATGTCGTTATAAACGATACTCATTGGTAGAAGAGCTATTCCGGCACCTGCTTTAACTAAGTTTAGTGTCACGTTCATATCGTTACTTATATGGTTGTGTTTTTTAGAGAAAACGTACTTTTCATTGCCGTTAATTAAAGTCCAGTCGTTGAACAGTTGAGCCGCAATACTCGGATAAGACTCTAAATGATCTATCGTCTCAGGCAGGTCGCTCTTATCGGCTGATGAAGTGACTAATATCGGGGTGATGGTGCCTAGTTTTTTCTGGATGAGAGATGAATTTTGCTGTGGACCAGATCGAATAGCGATGTCAACTTGGTTAGCAATGACATCATCATCTGGATCACCTAAAGTAATATTTAACGAAATGCCGGGGTTATTTACCACAAAGGAACGCCAGAACTCATCTAACGGGCCACTGCCGATATTTGTGGGAGCCATTACTTTTAGTTCACCATTCAGACTATGCAGAGAGTTATCCAAGTTTAAGAGTCGTACATCCAATTCATGGATAAAGCCAGAGGTTTCCTCGTAGTACGACTGGCCTGCAGGAGTTAGAGTCAGTCCTTTGTTCGAGCGATGGAATAACTCGCATCCGAGTTCTTTTTCCAGCTCGTGCACACGTCTCGATACGGTAGCAATCGTCATCTCTAGCTCTGCTGCGGCATTGGTCAGACTCTTCTGTTCTGCGGCAGTAATAAAAACCTTAAAATTATCCAGCATCGTATTTACATATTTGCAAATGGCGCTATCAATATTGCATCTGTACTGCATAACTGCAAGTAGATAAGTTATCCCCCCTGCTCATAAAGCTAGGGGAAAGCCAGAAATGAAACACAGATTTATTTTCGCCATATTAATGTCATTAGTACTCACGTTTTTTATGTCCGCCTGGGTTACTTTTATTAATGTAGGATTTATAGATAACTTTATTGATTATTGGATGTCGGCATGGATTTTGGCCTGGCCAGCAGCAGGGGTTATATCCTTTGTTTGCGGCCCTCGGGCTCATCAGCTAGCTCACGAAATATCTAAAAAGTTTTGAATTTTCAAACTCCCGTCAACTTCACCTATTCCGTTGTGCCTGCTATTATCGCGGACGAAATTCCTAGTACAACATAGGAGCCATGAACATGGCCTGGATATACCTAATCATAGCCGGACTGCTCGAAATAGGCTGGCCTGTTGGCTTAAAAGTATCGCAGGAACCGGAGACTCGCTGGCTCGGCATCGGCATTGCTATTATTTTTATGCTGTTTAGCGGGGTGATGCTCTGGTTAGCCCAACGCGAAATACCCATAGGCACTGCTTACGCAGTATGGACGGGCATAGGAGCTGCCGGCACCTTCCTGGTTGGCGTGCTTTGCTTCGGTGATCCTTCCTCCATAGCCCGCTACGCAGGTGTAGCTCTGATAGTCGCCGGCGTAATCGTCCTTAAACTTGCTAGCTAAACCTTCGCCCTTCGTTTTCTAAAATGAGGTGTTTACTAAATCAATGGCGATTTACTTTGATCCAATTCCCCCAAATAGGAACTACAATTGAACACACACTCTAGTTAAAGGACTACGAACATGGCGGATAAAATTAAAGCATTAAGGCTGAAAGAGCCGTTTGGCCTAGATAATATTCAGGTAACCGAAATGGAAGACCCTGGCCAGCCTGGTCCGGGAGAAATTCGCGTTAAAGTTAAAGCGAGCTCGCTTAACTTTCATGATTACGGCGTAGCTGCCGGTTTTATCCCAACAGAGGATGGACGCATTCCAATGTCTGATGGTGCAGGCGTTGTTGAAGCCGTAGGCGAAGGAGTGGAAGAATTCGCGGTAGGCGACAATGTTGTTTCTACCTTTTTCCCATATTGGCAAAGCGGGCCTGCTCCAGTGGGTGACTTCCATAACACGCCGGGCGATGGCATTGATGGTTACGCCCGCGAAGTGGTGGTGCGTCCAACTCAGTTCTTTACTCACCAGCCGAAGGGTTATAGTCATGCGGAATCCGCTACTTTGACCACGGCTGGACTAACGGCCTGGCGTGCCCTGGTTGTTGACGGTGGCATTAAACCCGGCAATACGGTACTGGTGCTCGGCAGTGGTGGCGTATCAGTATTTGCCTGCCAGTTAGCGAAAAGCCTGGGGGCAACGGTATTTGCTACATCGTCTTCTAATGACAAACTCCAGCAGTATAAAGAGCTTGGTGCGGATCATCTGATTAACTACAAAGAGGACCCGGAATGGGGCAAAACGGTTCGTAAATTAACCAATGGCCGTGGTGTCGACCATGTAATTGAAGTTGGTGGTCCGGGTACCTTGCCACAGTCTATTAATGCGGTGGCGATAGCGGGTCACATTGCGTTAATTGGTGTGCTAACCGGAAGTGAAGGTGAAGTTCCAACGGTTAAATTAATGGCTAAGCAAGCCCGGTTACAAGGTTTAATTGTTGGCAGCTGCGACAACCAGAAAGACTTTGTGCGTGCCTTAGAAGCCAATGGTGTGAAGCCGGTAATTGATAAAACCTTTGCTCTGGAAGAATTAGCGGATGCGTTCCGTTATGAAGAGTCTGGCAAGCACTTTGGTAAAATTTGTATAGAGTTCTAAGTTGGAAATGATATCCATGAACAGAAAAGCCCCTGACAGTAAAATCAGGGGCTTTTTTAATGAGATTCGTATGACTTATTTAATCGCGCTAGTCCAAGCATAGTTTCTTGTATTCACAAATCCTTCATCGATTCTTCACAAAAATTCTTGTCTGCTTTTGAGGTTTCCCGGCTCTTTATAGGTGTCCCTGTTTTTTGGACTGAACGTTTTTCGTCAACCTATAACGGAACCAACATGAACCACTCATTTAGAAAAACAGTTTTAGCGACAGCCATCGTCAGTGCTTTTGGTTATTCAAATACGGTACTAGCTCAGGAGCAGGCAGTAGATGAAGAAGCCATGGAAGTCATTGAAGTGACTTCGTTCAGAAGCTCATTAATTAAAGCCAAAGACTTTAAGCGCGAAGCGATTATTTCTCGTGATTCAATCCTTGCGGAAGACATTGCCGATTTTCCTGATTTAAACCTTGCCGATTCATTGCAACGCGTTCCGGGCATTAGCATTACGCGTGAAGGTGGTGAAGGGCGTCAAATTTCACTGCGTGGATTAGGTCCTGATTTCACCCGCGTTCAGGTCAATGGTATGGAGGCCATGGGCACATCAGCGTCGCCTATGGATGCCAAAGGCGGAGCGAGCCGCACGCGTAGCTTTGACTTTAATGTTTTTGCTTCTGAATTGTTCAATCGCATTGATGTGAACAAAACCTATTCTGCCAACCAGGAAGAAGGGGGGATCGGCGGTACTGTTGGTCTTTACACAGCTAAGCCTTTTGACTATGACGGTGCTAAAAGTGCAATTTCGTTAAAAGGTGGTTACAACGACAATAGCGAAGAGACAGACCCGCGCTTTGCCGGTTTAATTTCTAATACCTGGGGTAACTTTGGTGCACTGGCTTCAGTTGCTTACAGTGAGCGTTCGACCACTGAGTATGGAACTAATACCACACGTTGGCGTCGGGAAGGCGGGAAAACAGCCGCTGATCCAACCGACACCGAATTACAGGCAGAGCTGGACTCGGGTGAGTTATGGTTTCCCCGTGGGCACCGTTATTCACTGTGGAATAACCAACAAAAACGTTTAGGTATTACTACAGCGCTTCAGTTTAAACCCAGCAAAGAACTCAGTTTTTCATTTGATTTAATGCATTCTGAACTCGAAAATGACTACGACGAGCATCATTCTGCCGTTAAAGATAACGATATTGTGAAAGAGCTTGAATGGATAGAAAACGACAAACACAAAGAAGTTCTTTACGCGAGCTACGAAGATGCAACCTGGCGTAACGAAAATACCCGTCGCCGTAACGAGTCTGAATTTAACCAGTACACCTTAACCATGGACTGGTCGTTAACGCCTGACTTCAGCATGTCAGCCATGGTTGGTACCAGCTCGTCCGATTTTGAGCAACCTCAGGTTCTTAAATCTAATATTCACGCGAAGAATAAAGTCGACATTATGACTGACTTCCGCGGCGACCGTTTTTATGGCATTAGCACCTCGCCGAACTTTGATGTAACTAGCATGGAAGGTTTTGAAGTTAAAGACATTTACATGCAGGAAAACTACATTACGAATGATTTTGATATCGCTAAAGTTGATTTCAGCTACTTTATTGGCGACACCGGGGAATTAACCTTTGGCGCTAACTATAAGAAGTTTGAGAACAGTGCTTATCAGCTAAGCAGAAGTAATGCGCAGAACGAAGCACCACAAAATGCCGGCGAGCTGACGTTAACCGATGAGTTGGTTAACATATTTAACCAGCACCCTGACCAAAACTGGATCCAGGCGGATTTAAATAATTTGCTGGCTTACTATGGCCTGCAGGAAACCCGTCTGGATGATTCTGACTTGTCAGAAAACGATAAGTCGCCGGTAACGGAAGAGACCAACGCGGTTTATGCTCAATATGGTTTTGAAAGCAGCGTTGCCGGTCGTCCGTTACGCATAAGCACTGGCTTACGCTATTTTGAAACTGAAATTACATCAGCTGGTGTCTCAGGAGGGGTAGATATTGAGACAGCCCGCACTTACTCCGATGTTCTTCCAACCCTGAATATGGTTTATGAACTGAATCCGGATCTTTTATGGCGTTTTGCTGCGACTAAGAATGTTACCCGTCCTTCACTGGGCTCGTTGAGTTATAACGCCTCGGTCTCGCAAACCTCGGGGGAGGCGATTACCAGTGTATCCATGGGCAACCCAAATCTGGATCCGTTTGAATCAACTAACTTAGACACTGCTATTGAGTGGTACTTTGAAGATGTTGGTTATGCGTCTGCGGCCATATTCCACAAAGACATCGATAACTTTATTGTCGGTACGACCACAGAAGTGGTTTATTCAAGCCTGGGCCTGCCTGAAGAACTGTTGCCTGCAGATAAAAACATGGACAGTATTTTCTATCTTGAACGTCCGGAAAATGTCGATTCGTCGACCATTAAAGGTGCCGAGCTGGCGTTTTCAAGAGACTTAGATTTTCTTCCTGCGCCATTTAACAACTTAGGTGTTATCGCTAACTACACCTACGCGGATGGCGAATCTCTTTACCGTAACATTTATGGTATTGAAGGAAATGACCAGGTTAAACCGTTCTCGGGACTGTCGAAAAATAGTTACAACTTCACTTTGTATTACGAAGTAGAAAACTGGGGAGCCCGCGTTTCAGCCGCTTATCGCAGTCGTTATGGCAGCGGCGCGACATCCAGTGCAGACCAGGATGAAAGCGGCTATCACGGCACAACCTATGTCGACTTTTCATCGTTCTATCAGCTGACGGACAATGTGAAGCTGAGCTTAGAGGGTATTAACCTGACTAACGTACGTGAAGAGTCTTACAGCGATTCTCATGACCGCGCGTACAACACAATTACCAGTGGCAGAACGGTCATGCTGGGCATTACCGCACAGTTCTGATTTTCCTTACACATGTTACCGGGCTCAGCTGAGCCCGGTTTTTGCTTTAAAGAGAAATAAGATGTCACGAGTAAAAAACGTTATAAGTACCGCCATAGCGCTGACGCTGTTATCAGCCTGTGCAAAGACGGTTTCAACATCTGATAACTATGATTTTAAGCCGTCGGGCAATAAACAATGGCTGGCGGGTGACCACCATATTCACGGAAAGTTTAGTGCTAAGTGGGACACCAGTACGCAACCGCCCACGCCCATTTTATTTGGTGACGCCCATTATTTTACCGCGCTGAATGCGCAAATGGCGAAACAGCATGGCCTGCAATGGATGGTAACCACTGATCATGGTGGTCCGAAGCATAGCCGGGTTAATTTGGAGCAGGCTTATCCTGAATTGGTTGCGTCCCGCAAAGCAGTTCCGGGTATTTTGCAGTTTTACGGAATGGAATTCGATACCCCCAATGCACGCCACAGCACCTTAATTATTCCACATACCGATGAAGAAGCGCAGCAGCTCTACACCATAGAAAGCCAGTTTAACCGACGTGAAGCATTTCCTAATGAATTTGAGCGGGATACCGAATCTTTCATGTTAAAAGCGCTGAATGCTATGCAGGCGATGAGTCCGCGTCCGATGTTATCGGTGAATCACCCGGCTCGTCAGGCCGATGAATTGGGGCGTTTTAAAAAAGTGACGCCTGAAAAAATGCGCCTGTGGCAGGATACCGCTCCGGATGTTATTACAGGCATGACCGGTATTCCCGGGCATCAGGCAGCGACAATTAATCCAGATGGCTCGAATGACCCTGAGGGAACGCGGGCGGAATACTATGGGTACCCGACACACGGCGGTACTGACCAGATGACGGCCATTGTTGGCGGTGTGTGGGACAGCTTTTTAGGCGAAGGACGTCGCTGGAGCATTACCGCAGTTTCTGATAGCCACGCACATTACACTGAAGGTCGTACGGACTTTTGGCCGGGTGAATACGCTAAGACTTATGTATACGCTCAGCAGGACTATGACAGTGTTTTAAACGGTTTGCGCGGCGGCAAGGTGTTTGTCACTATGGGTGATCTTATCACCGAGCTTTATGTTTCAGTGTCGCAGTCGGGAAAAACTGCCAACATTGGTGAAACCCTGGTTACTGACAATAAACCCGCCACGGTCACTATTGCTTTTTTAGACCCTGACACACCAAATTATCACGACGATAGCCCCTCGGTGGGGCGCGTTGATCTCATTTATGGTGAAGTGCACGGCAACAAGGAGTTTGCCGCAAACAATGTAAACCCGACCACTGAAGTTATTCAGCGTTTCTACCCGGATGACTGGACTCGGCAGGGCAATTACCAGGTGATGACATTTGAATTACCGGCATCAGAATCAGCGGGTTATATACGAGTTCGGGGAACCAACCGTGCCAAGGAGCTGGAGCCACAACCCGATGTTAAAGGCGAGAACCCCTGGACTGACTTATGGTTTTACAGCAACGCTGTTTATATCGACAAAGCAAAATGATTTCGGTGCCCCGACGCGAACGAGATCCACAGAACTGTCATAATGAAGGTGTACCCTTGGCTATCTCAGCAAAACGCCAGGGTGCACCAGCAGCTGATATGTCTAATAAAACAAACAACAGTAAACTCTACGATTGTTTATCCAATAACGCCCAGTTGCGGCGTTACCTCTCTGGCCGGACGCGGTGTAGTGAAGAGGCTGCCGACATTTATCAGGAGTCTGTGGCGCGGGTACTGGAACAATCCCGGAAAAGTACCATCAACAATCCAATAGGGTATGCGATTCGGGTGGCTCGTAATCTGCTGACGGCACGTCCTGTAGACTGCGATGACGATATCGATAACCTTGATTCACCAAAAGCAAACCCGGAATATTTGCTGGAAGAAGCACAACGTATTGAGCTGATTTCTCAGGCGCTCGAAAACATGCCTGAGCAACGGCGGCGGGCGTTTGAGCTGAGGCGGCTTCATGGTGAGAGCCGCAAAGCCATTGCGGAACAACTGGGAATTAGTATGGAAACCGTTACCCGGCACATAACCCGGGCACTGGCCGACATTCAGCGTTACATAGACAGTAAGACAAAATAGATGCAAGAGACAGTCAATAATACCTCACAAGACAGTATTTACACTGAAGCCGCGGAATGGATGGATCGGCTTTCTGACGGTGAACTCAATACCCTTTGCCGAAAGCGCTTTATTAAGTGGTTAGAGGCCGATGTTCAACATCAGCAGGTATTTGAGTCCATGTTGGCTACCTGGCAGAACCCTGCGCTGGAGCAGTCTTTCGAACAACTGAAAAATCGACAAAAACGGCCGGTGAAAAAAGCATTTCAATGGGGAATGGGCTTAGCTACAGCCTGTGCGTTGGTTGTTGCTATTACCGTCATGTTGCCCGGTCGCTTTAGTGAAACACCGCATCCGACAGTGTTTACTGCGCAGTCGCCAATGGAAAATACGCATCAGTTATCCGACGGCAGTGCATTACAACTGCAGCTTTCAAGTGAAGTTATGGTGAACTACTCCGAGCAGCAGAGAGACCTGCGCATAGAGTCAGGGCAGGCGTACTTTTCCGTTGCTAAGGACAAGAAACGTCCTTTTGTGGTGAGCGTGGGTGATGCTAGTGTTACAGCGGTCGGCACGGAATTTAATATCGACCGCGGCACGGACCAGATCGATGTCACCGTTTACGAAGGTATTGTTGAGGTTCAGGCTGAGCAGGAAAGCTTCCCGGTGTTATTAAAAGCCGGAGAGAAGATGCGCTTATCCCGTGGGCGTTTTGGCGTGGTGCAAAAAGTTGATGTGAACAACCTGATAGACTGGCGTTCGGGCTGGATAGAAATTAGCAATGAGAATCTCACTTATCTGATTGAGAGACTTAACCGTCACAGTTCAACGCCTATTGTGCTGGCTGATCCGAACCTAGGTTTGCGGGAGGTGGCAGGGCGCTTTCGCCTGAATGACACGGAACAAACTTTAAAGCTGTTGAGTCAGATGTATGCGTTAAACGTTGAGTATTTGCCTCAACAGATTCGTTTAACACCATGAATTATGTCATCTGAAAATGCGTAGATTTAGCTGGCTACTACTTATTTCCAGTTTAACCCTGGCCGCAGAAGGCACAAAGTTCGATGTGACTTTTGCGGCGCAACCTTTAAAAGACGCATTAACTCAGTTTTCCCGCACAACCGACCAGACCATATTGTTCGACCCTTCTTTAGTCTCTGATGAACACACTGAGGCACTAAAAGGCTCGTTTACGGCTCAGGAATTGCTCGACGAGTTGCTGAAAGACAGCAACTTATGCAGCAGTAACGTTGCTTCTGGATGGCTGGTTGAAACCTGTCTGGGCAATGTGGTTAAGTCCCCGGAGCCCGCAGCAGAAAGCAAACCAGTTAACCGGGTTATTGAAGAAATTACCGTCACCGGATTCCGTGATTCTTTATTTAAAGCGCGGGAATATAAGCGTCTGGCTATGGTCTCTCAAGACTCGATACTGGCCGAAGATATTGCTGATTTTCCGGACTTGAACTTAGCAGACTCACTGCAGCGCGTACCCGGTATTTCTATTACCCGGGAAGCCGGTGAAGGGCGTCAAATATCGCTTCGCGGGCTGGGACCGGACTTCACCCGTGTGCATATCAATGGCATGGAAGCGTTGGGAATAACATCATCGCCAATGGATGCCCGCGGTTCAGTTAGCCGTAGCCGGGCGTTCGACTTTAATATTTTTGCTTCTGAACTGTTTAATCGCATTGATGTGAAAAAGTCTTACTCTGCGCGTATGGAAGAGGGCGGTATTGGCGGCACGGTAGAGTTATTTACACCAAAGCCCGCAGACTACAAGGAGTTTACGTCAGCTTTCTCCTACCGACAGGCCTATAATTCCAACAGCCAACACTACGACCCCCGTGTGGCCGGAATGATAGCGAATACCTGGGACAGCTTTGGTGCGCTGGTATCAATGGCCTACAGTGAACGGCATACAACTGAATATGGAACCAACACCACGCGCTGGCGTAAAGAGAATAAAACTTATGTTGGGCCGGATAATCCCGCGCTGTCAGAGAAATTAGCTAACGGCGAATTCTGGTTTCCCCGGGGGCACCGCTATTCGCTCTGGAATAACGACCAGACCCGCCTGGGAATTACCGCTTCTCTGCAATATCAGCCGAGTGAGAATTTTATCAGCACAGTTGATATTTTATTAAACCGACTGACCAATGACTTAGATGAACACCATATTGCGGTAAAAAATAATCGTCAGGTTAAAGCTCTGGAATGGGTAAATAATGACAGTGAAAAAGAAGTGGTTTATGCCGAATATAAGGACGCGACATGGCGAGCTGAAACCCGGCAGGACTATAACGAGTCTGAGTTTGAGCAAGTAACTTTTAATTCCTTTTGGCAAACGAGTCCCGATGCTTCGTTTAATTTTTTACTCGGGGTTAACTCTTCTGACTACCGCCAGCCTAAGCTGAACAAGGTCAACATCATTACCGACGGCGTGGATATTATTACCGACTTTAGGAAGGATCGCTTTTATGGCCTTAGTCGTTCGCCTGAATTTGATACTACCGACCCAACAGCGTTTCGGGTGAAAGACCTCTACTTTCAGGAAAACGAGATTTCTTCGGATATGCTCACGTTTAAAGCTGATTTCGACTACCGGTTAACGCCCCAAAACTCTCTGAAGCTGGGTGTCAGTCATAAGAAACTGTCAAATGACGGGCATGAACGAGTACAGGGAGACTTTCCGACCAACGGCCTGACGCCCAAAAATGAAGGTAATTTGTTTTTACCACCTGAGTATACGGATGTTTATACTCAACACCCCGACTTCAACTGGTTGCAGGGCGACTTAGCCCAGCTTCAGCAACACTACGGTTTAGCGGGCTATAGATTGGGTGAAGAGTCTATTATTGATACGTCTAATTATTCGGTGGAGGAGGAAACGGACTCTGCTTATTTCCTCTTCGATTTTGATACGCAAATGTTCGGAAAAACGGTGCTGTTGAGTACCGGCGCGCGTTTTTTCGAGACAACTCTGTCTTCTGCGGGTATCTCAAAAGGTATTTACACGGAAATAGAGCGGGACTATTCCGATTGGTTACCTAGCCTGAATATGCTTCTGGATATTACCGATAATGTTTTATGGCGCTTTGGAGCGAGCAAAAATATTACCCGGCCTTCTATAGATAAATTGTCCTTTTCTGCAAATGTATCGCAGGCCTCGCGCGATGACGGCGACATTGGTTCAATAGGATTAGGGACCCCCTTTCTGCAGCCGTTCGAATCCATAAACATAGACACTGCTATTGAGTGGTATTTTAATAAGCAAGGGTTTATATCCTTAGCGCTGTTTCATAAAAACATTGATAACTTCATTGTCGAAAAAACTGAGCTGTTGCGTTACGGCAGTTTAGGGCTTCCCGAAGCCTTGCTGCAGGAAGGGGAGTCTGTAGACGACTTATTTATTGTCACCACACCGGAAAACTCCGATTCATCTGTTATTCAGGGCGCTGAGTTTGCGTTCTCGCGGGATTTTGATTTTCTGCCTGAGCCCTTCAACCGGCTCGGCATGATTACCAACTATACCTGGGCAGACGGCGATACGCTGTACAGAGACGTGCAGGGCACCGGTGAGAATCAGGTAAAGACCTTTGCCGGACTTTCAAACCAAAGTTATAACCTGACCTTTTATTACGAAGCTGAAGACTGGTCAGCGCGTATCTCATCGGCCTACCGTAGCGACTACATTTTGTCGGTACAGGCAGGTAATACCGATCAGGATGAATCCGGCTACCACGACACCACTTATGTTGATGCGGCCGCTCATTACCAACTGTCTGATAACTTTAAGTTAACCCTCGAAGCTTTGAATCTGACCAACGTCCGCGAAGAACTTTACAGTGACTCCAGTGACCGTGCTTACAACACTACCTCCAATGGCCGGACGTTCTTGCTGGGTGTAAGCGGGCAGTTTTAAAAGTGCTCATTTGTTGCCTTCTCTTTACGCACTTTCCACCAGTGGTAAAGCGATGAAATAAGTAGTGCTATGAGAAAATCTTTAAACTCTGTACTGTGTAGAGTGAGCTCACTCGCTTGAAAGGACTTGACGATGGTACCGCCCACAAGGTAACCACCAATCAAAACCAGCGCCAAGTATATGGTCGAAAGTATTTTATTATCTGTTTTCATATCTGCAACTCATAGCATTCTCAGTGTTTCTGAAACCATCCTCGCATGACAGCCAGTGCGGAGTCATCAATACTGTCGCCATTTTCTTTTCGTAGGCCGTGGTCAAGTTCTTCAAAGTACTGATATTTTACATTCTTCGAGTTACTCAGGTTTTCTATCATTACATGAGTTTGCTCTGGATCTACTGAATCGTCCTGTCCCGATTGAACAATCAGCAGAGGTGTTTTTCCGCGTTCGATGATGTTGATTTGCTTAAGGGTAAGCATTTCCTTCCACCACTTGTAGCCATGCTGGCTTGAGTTAACGGGAAAGGGCTCTTTTGATGTTTTTATTTGCTCTGCAAACTCGCGAAACTCGGCAACTACCGATGCTGTAACCTCTGCGGGTGTCGATGCTTTTATATTGTGCTCAATATCGTCCTGAAACGAATTGCCGCCACCGTTAAACGCGATAGTAGCGGTAATGCCGGGGAATGCTTCGCGGAGCATCACGGCAATAACGGCTCCTTCACTGCCACCCAGAACGTAAATCGATTGATAACCTTTGTTTTTGTTTAGGTGTTCCAGTACCTGCTTGGCATCGTTTACCCGCTGTGATGGTGAGTCATTGTCGATGTAGGTTTGTGGACAGTCAGAGGTGTGTGGGCTGAGTCCCCATTTCTCAATGAGCAGAACATCGGCGTCTGGTCGCCCTTTGGGTAAAGCTTCTTTAACAGAATTGTTTGTTAATACGCTCCGGCAATCAGAACCTTGCAATATAAGCAGTAGGTTATTTGCTGGCTTTGTTCTTGAACCAAGGTGATAGGTGATTTTAGAGTCGGGCATTAATTGCCGCTGAAGCGTCTCTGTCTCAAACGTTAATTCCGACGCAGCCACTGAATAGCCGCTTAGGGTCAAAAATGTAAAAACGAGAAGTAGATTAAAGCTGCGCATGAATTAAATACCGGTTAATTTTCTATTATAAAGGAGATTATCCGCTAAACGACAACTTTTGTTAGCATGCTTTCAAAGTATTTTAGTAACCATAAGCATTGGAATAAACCAACATGAACATAAAGCCGGGTATTTACGAACACTACAAAGGCGGACGTTACCGCGTTATTAATATCGCCCGTCATAGCGAAACTGAAGAGTGGATGGTGCTTTATCAGCCCTTGTATGGGGAACAGGAACTTTGGGTTCGCCCCTTTGACATGTTCGTGGAAACGGTGAACATAGACGGCAATGACGTACCCCGATTCCGTTTTATTGGCAGTGAGTAAGGGAAGACAATGAACGAAATCGATAACAAATTGTTTTTAGTTTATGCGGGCGGCACGGCGCCTGGTGCCAACATTGAGTTGCATGATATCCGCTTTGTAGTGGGGCAGAGCATGGAAGAGACCTATCCGGCTATTCGAAAAGGGTGGTTCGGTACGCAAAAAGGGCTGCATCTGGATAGCTTTGTTCATTTACACCATGTGGACGGCTACCGCATTCAGCTTACCTCTAAAGCGCCTGAAAAACCTGCGGAAAAACGTTTGTACTTCGTTAATTTTGGTGGCTATTTTCCGAATAAACTGGCCGAGTATCATGACTTTACTGTGGTGGTCGCAGACTCACCGCAATCTGCAAAACAACTGGCTCGCGCTCAAGTCTCCAAAGCTGGCTTAGCGGACGCTGAGCAAATCCATAAAGACGATTTACTGGCGGTGGACGACTGCTTGTGCGTCGACTTGGTGGATAACCACTATGTGACTCTTGAATTTGACGGTGAACAACAGCCGCTGGTACCTGACTGGAAAGGGTATCAACCACTGCCTTAAACTGTCGATATATGAAGAGCCTGGCCATCGTTCTTTCCCTAAGAAAGAAGAAATAAGAAGCGAAATGATGTCCTGGTTCAGAACGCACTGGGAATAATATGTTGCGGTAGCAAGGCTATTTGCCGGTTGTGTGTTCTGCTAACGCACAACCGGAACATAAAGCCGGTTGGTCACTACGCTGTCACCGTTAACAACAACCTGAAATAAGTCACCGTAGTCATCTTCTTCAAGTGTTTTGGCGCTTCCGCCTGCGGCTTTTACTAACTCCGATACCGTGTTGCTGTGACCGATAATGAGAGCATTCTTTTTCAGGCCTTTGATGCTGGCTATTATTCCATCAAAATCTTTAGAGGGGTAACTCTGAACGGAGAGGCCAAGATGCTTCGCGAGAGCTTCTCCTGTCTGTTTGGTGCGTTTAAAATTGGTAGAAAATATAGCCTCAATATTACTGTTCTTTAGAGTTTGAGCCAGCATGAGCGCCCTCTGTTGACCCGCAATACTTAGATCGGGGTCAGTTTTCTCATCTGTTTTTTCCATGTGACGAGTAAAGTAAAGAGTATAAGTGTCTGCAAATGCCATATTAGGAAAAGTACTAACGAAAATTAAAAGACAAAGTAAACGACGCATAAGCTTTAAAGGTTATAGTTTGTGTTTGGTTTTTGAGAGTAAAACATAACTTTATGTTTATTTCAGGACAAGCATCAAAAACACGACAAATATAAATGATAACGATTCGTAGTTGTGTTATCTTTTGCTCCTTACTAACAGCGAAGGAGTACATGGGGTATGAACGCACGTGTCGTTCCGCTTGCAGCAGCTATCGCAATGGCATTAAGTCCACTTGCAGCGACTGCAACACCACAAAATGCGGATAAAGAAAAACCGGCGAAAGATGAAAATCTTGAGCGGATCAAAGTAACTGGCAAGTACACTGTCAGCCAGAATCTTGATTCCGCGACCGGACTTGGTTTAACACTGCGGGAGACACCTCAGTCGGTCAGTATTATGACTGATGAAAGAATGTTCGATCAGAATATCGATACCGTGCTTGAAGTTGTAAATAACGCGGTGGGTGTTTCTGCATCGGAAATGGACAATGTTCGTAATACCTTTTATGCCCGCGGGTTCGAAATCAGTAATTATCAAATTGACGGAGTACCTACCTCATGGAGTATTGCCGGTGATGCGGGTGAGACCATCGCGGATGTTGCTATTTACGAGCGTGTTGAGTTCGTACGTGGGGCGACCGGCTTATTGACGGGGGTTGGAGATCCTTCAGCATCGATCAACTTAGTCCGTAAGCACGCTACTAGTAAAGAGTTTGAAGGCTATATTAATGCTTCTGTGGGTCGTTGGGACAGTAAGCAGGTAACCGCTGATGTTGGTAGTGCATTAAATGCTAGCGGGAGTATTCGTGGTCGTGCTGTGGTAAAAGTTGATGACAGCGAATCGCATGTCGATTTCTTAGAAGAAAGTAAGGAAGTTTTCTACGGTGTTGTTGAGGCCGATATAACAAATTCTACTCTATTAAGAGTTGGGGGGAGTTATCAACATCATGAGCCTAAGGGCGCTATGTGGGGATTCCTTCCTGCATTTTACTCTGATGGTACCTACACAGACTGGGATGTTTCGAAAACAACCGGAGCTGACTGGACTAACTGGGAAACAACCAGTACCAATTATTTTGTCAACCTGAATCATGTTTTTGATAACGGTTGGGAGCTTCTAGCCAATTATAACGGCTTGAAGGCTGATAAAACATCCAAGCTACTTTATATCAACGGAAGTGACCCTGAGAATTTGCTAGACAAAGAAACTGGCACGGGCTTAAAAGCTCAGCGCTATAACAGCGATGGTGAAAATAGTCAGAATAGCTTTGACGTGCAATTAAAAGGGCAATTTTCTGGTTTTGGCCGTTTACATGACCTTGTAATTGGTGCCTTATACAGTGAACATGACAAATTCGCGCACACTTTTAATCCGCAACCACTAGGTGGTGATGGCACTTACGATCAGGTGCCGGTCGGCAATTTTTATGAGTGGCCTAACATAGAGGAACCTCAGTGGGCGGATGAGCCTATTCCAGGAGAAGATACTGCTACTGAAGAAAAAGGCTTTTATGCGGCCACTCGCTTGTCACTTTCTGACAGCTTAAAATTTGTTGTTGGTGGCCGTGTTTCAAGCTGGGATCGTGATGGGATTAGTTACGGAACGGTTGTCGACTATGGTGATTCTGGAGTTTTTGTTCCTTACGCAGGGTTGCTTTATGACTTAACTGATAATCACCGTTTATATGCGAGTTTTACAGAGATTTTTAATCCCCAGAATCGTAAAGACACGAACGGAAACTTTCTGGAACCTCTAGAAGGTCAAAGTAATGAGTTAGGTCTTAAAAGTACTTTCTTAAATGATCGGCTGCATACTTCAATTGCCGTTTTCAAAATAGAGCAAGATAATCTGGCTGTTGTCGACCCTAATCATGAGTCAACGCCAGAACTGCAAACCGCTTACATTGCTGAACAAGGTACCGAGAGTACAGGGTTTGAAGCTGAGATCGTTGGTCAACCCGTTGATGGCTGGAATATTTCTGCCGGATATTCCCAGCATGAAGCAGAAAATGCCAATGGAATGCTGGTAAACACGGATACTCCAGATAAGCTGTTCAAGTTGTTTACTACCTATCAGTTTGTTGAGCTTTTGCCTGAGCTGACTATTGGCGGTGGCGCGAACTGGCAGGGAGATGTTTATTCGACTGGAATGAACCCCGCTACTCTTGAAACGGAAACATTCACTCAGGACGCGTATTGGTTAGTGAACCTGATGGCACGTTACAAGTTATCCGATAACATGAGCTTACAACTTAACGTAGCCAACTTGTTTGATGAGAAATATTATAGTCAGGCTGGGTTTGCTTACGGTTACCGCTACGGTACACCGCGCGATTACACTTTGAGCTTTAATTATAAGTTTTAAGTAGCTGAAAATAATGAGCCGGTGCCTTCAAAAGCACCGGTTTTTTTATGCCTTGCGTTTGCGTCGTTGCTGAACCGCTAATAGCGCCGAAATAAGCAGTGAGGCGAAAGTCAGAATCCCAAACCAGACCAGTATTCCGTCTACAGGGTTTGGCATTAAACTTGTGCAGGCGAGAGCAAGACCGAGCAATAAAAAGCCTGCAACTTTATAGATCCGCTCGGCACGCTGGTTTAACGGTTTTAAATTAAATAACTTACGGTGGCGAGCTGTAACAATGCATAAGAGCCAAAAGCCCGCTAAGCTAAGCAACCAAATGACAACTGATATCATGATGTCACCTCAGTTTCCGCTGGTTTCCCTGCGTTATGAGACTGCAGTTGGATAAAACTAAAAGACAGGGCAACTCCGCATAACAGCAGTATCAGGCTTGTTTTTAGTAATTTTCGAGTGGCGACAATCCACATAACCAGACCGCAGTAAACACCGAAGCTCAGTAACATCATCCACATTAGGCTTGTGGCTTTGTTCCAGCCAAAAGCCCATAAAAGCAGTTCAGGCGTGAAGACGGTAACAATTAATGTGAAAATGAACCCACCGACAGTTGCGAGCAAAAGTCGATAACTTATTGTCAGTTTGGATGGCGCATTGGCTATTTTATCTTTCAACATCATTTTGCGTCTCCTTTGAATTTCATTTGCGAAACAGATACCAGGTAAGTCCCAGAAATGTGATTGCCGTTAAAATGAAACTGATATCCATGCCAAATAAAGGCCAGTCGCGCGGGTACTGATAATTCAGAAGATGGCGGTCGACAGTAATAAAGCTGATAAAGGGCAAGCTTAGGTAGGCAAGACCATTAAGCAGTGCGCCGTCTCGCCAGGTTTTTTTGGCGCCGCGAAGCAGCGGATAGCAGACCATTAACAACCAGCCAAAGAAGAACCAGGCAATTTCAAGTTCAGCCCGGTTATCGGCCGCTACGGGCAGTAACCGATTACTCAGAAAATAAGTGGCAACGGCAAGTGGAAGGCCTATAATAAAGCCGGCATTTAATCCGCTGACTAGATAATGGCCGAATGACAGGTTGCCGCTGTCTTGCAGTTTCTTTCTGCGTTTTTCAAACCATAAAACCAGACCTGTGGCTATCATCAAGGTGCCCAGAATTCCTGAGAAGAAATACAGCCAACGCAATTGTGTGTCAGCAAAACGACCGGCGTGCAGGCCTATCATGGTGCGCCGTGTCAGTTCTGCGCTATTTTCTACGGGCTGGACATGTAACTGCTCACCAGTTACAGCTGAATAAGTCAGCGTCGTGTAGTCTGACATAAGCGATTGGGTAGGCGCTTCGTAAAAAGTGACGGTGGCATTCGTATCCCCGGGGTGACTAACTTGAGCTAAACGAATGGGGTTGCCCTTTATGTCTTCCCGCGATTTAAAATAAAGTTCCTGCAAGTCATTTAAATTCGTGCTTTCACCACTTGCCTGTAGCGTAGGGGGTTGGGACTGTAAGTCGTTAAAAAACTCACCCCTGTCGCCATAGCTTAACGACACGGCCGAGGACATATACATCAGCATGAGTGTCACTAAGCCGGTATAGGTGATCATAAAATGAAAAGGTAAAGCTAATACCGACGTAATGGTATGCCCGTCGAGCCAGCTGCGTGGACCTTTACCTAGCTGAAAGGTGAAAAAGTCTTTGAATATTTTTTTATGTATGACTACGCCGGTAACTATGGCTATCAGCATAAGCATGGCGCATATGCCGACCAGCCAGCGAGCAATAAATACCGGCATATAATGCAGATCAAAATGAAAGCGATAGAGAAAGTTGCCGCCGCGGGTTTCACGTTGCTCAATTTTTTTACCATCGCCGTCAAGAACGGCGAACTCAAAACCACGACCATTATTTGCGTTCGGGTCACGCCAAAAGACCGTAGTAATGGGAGAACGCTCGTCGGGCAAAGTAATAGACCAGCCTGGTGAATCCGGGGCGTGTTCCTGAAGGTATCCCTGCGCTTGTGCCACTGCCTGTTCAGGAGTAGCATTTTGCTTTGCGTCGGGCAGCATCCATTGTGTAATCTCGAACTGGAAATAGGCTAATGTTCCGGTAAGAAAAACCGCAAACAGTATCCAGCCTACAACTAATCCAGCCCACGTATGGAGCCAGGTCATACTGTCTCTGAATCGTGCTTTCATAATAGTAAAGGTGATTTGTTTAGTTTTTGTCAGAGCCGTATTAAACCACAAAAAATACATTAATGAAAACCATTATCATTTGCGTTATCGGTGTTTAACTTAACTTTTTGGAGACTTTATATGGTTGCTAAAGCGAGCGAGGTTCTCGAGTTCTGGTTCAATGAGCTGACGCCAAAGCAATGGTTCGTCAAAAGTGACGAGCTGGATAAATCGATTAAGAAGCGGTTCTACGACACCCAGGAAGCCGCCGAAAAAGGAGAGCTTTGGCATTGGCGTGGGACTGAAAAAGGGCGTTTAGCCGAAATTATTGTGCTCGATCAATTTTCGCGCAATATTTATCGGGATACGCCGAAAGCCTTTGCACAGGACGCTATAGCTTTGGTGCTGGCGCAGGAAGCTGTAGCTCAATGTGCAGACGAATCGTTAGAGTCTCATGAGAAATCTTTTTTATACATGCCCTATATGCACAGTGAGTCGAAGTCGATTCACAAGCAGGCGATTGAGCTTTTCGACCAGCCAGGTCTTGAAAACAACTATGAATTTGAAGTGAGACATAAAGAAATTATTGATCGTTTCGGCCGCTACCCGCACCGAAATGCCATATTAGGTCGTGAATCCACTTCTGAAGAGGAATCCTTCCTTAAGCAGCCGGGCTCCAGTTTTTAAACGCTCACTTCTTTCGGTCGATCTATTGACCAATAGGTTTAAACTTAACTGGGCGGCTGCATTTAACCGTTATTTTATATTTTCAACTAACTGTGAAAGCGAGCTTACGGTAATGGTAGGCTCGACTCCCCACGGATCAAACTGAGCCTCTTTAGTCCGTTTTACCCAGGCGGTTTTCCAGCCAGCGGCGTTAGCCCCAATAATGTCAAAACTGTTACTGGAGATAAGCCAGGTGCTCTCAGCATGACTGCCCGTTTCATCCAGAAAGTGTTGATAGACTTCCGGGTCAGGCTTGAAGCTTTTAATGTCTTTGCAGCTTATAACGTCATTAAAATAGCTGCTCAATTCGGCTTTCTCCAGTAACCCTGAAACTGCCTCCTGGCTGCCATTGGAAAAAGCAAAGCAACCCATGCCCGACAAGCTTAACTTGCTAAGCGCCGCCCTGGCATCATCAAACGCAGGCAGACGCGTATAGGTATCGAGCAAGTCTTCTTTTTGCTCTTCATTTAAAGGTGAACCGTATGCGTTGTTGGTAAACTCCAGGGCTTCTTTGGTGCAAATTGCAAAATCCTGATATTGCCGCATAAGTCCGCGACGAAATGAATATTCTAATTGCTTATCACGCCAACGACTGGAAAAACTTTCTGCTTTGTCTGTGCCAAGGTATGAACTTAATAGTGAAACCACACCTTGCGCGTCGATAAGCGTTCCATAAACGTCAAAAGCCAAATTCGTCAAAACTACACTCCAGCTACTTAAAATACAGGTTCTTCTTCTACGAAAAAAACTACGATTTAGCTCGCTATTGATTTTGCTAATACGAATTATTGTTATTTGTATTTACATTTGTAAACAGCATGGGTAGCATACGCAACCGCTTAACTCATTCAATTAAGGATAAACAGAAATGGACAAACTTGTACCCAGTTCACTGGCAATACTTATTGCATCAGCTCTAGGAAGTAGTGCCTTGGCAGACGAATACACGGTTCCTGACGATATTGAGCGTATTGTCGTAACAGCCGCTGGATTTGAGCAGAAAATTACCGAGGCACCTGCAAGTATTTCTGTTATCTCAAATGAAGAAATTCGCTCGCGGTCTTTCACTTCGCTGCTCGATGCGGTGAAGTATCAGGAAGGTATCGACATAGGAACCAGCCGCGACAAAACCGGCCAGGGCAGTATCAGCATGCGAGGTTTAACCGGCGACTACACCTTAATTCTGGTGGACGGTATACGACAAAACAATCATGGTGATATTTATCCGAATAATTTCGGTGGCAATGCCTTTAACCATATTCCTCCATTAGAGACCATTGACCGAATTGAAGTTATCCGCGGTCCGGCGTCCACATTATATGGTGCCGATGCACTTGGCGGTGTCATTAACGTCATTACTAAAAAACACACAGAGGACTGGTCAGGTGCTGTAACCTTCGGGCGTAGTTTGCAAACTAACGATAACTTTGGTGATGATTTTACAACGGACTTCAGTGCCACAGGGCCGTTAATTAAAAATGTTTTAAGTCTGGGAGTACGTGGAAGCTTGTATGATCAGCAAGCGTCTTCGCCAGAATTTGAGCCGGCAGTTGATCCAAATGGCACGGTACATGTTCGTCAGTTGGGTTTTGGCAGTGGCGGGCGTACTGTTGACAACAAAGACGAGCACTACGGATTCTCGTTGTCATACACGCCAGCAAAGAACCATCATATAAAGTTTGATTACGATGACTCACATCAGTCTTACGACAACACGCCTTCTTATGATGTAGAAAACGACACCATTACCTACCCCTTGGGCACAAAAGACAGTATTGAGGCTCTTTGGCAGGCGCGTGGAGGAAATGTGAATCCTCGTGCAGGCTATGCGGCTGATCAGACTTTTGATCGCAGCTGGTGGTCAATAGCGCATGACGCAGACTGGTCGTTTGGTACCAGCATGATTTCTTTATCTTATGTAGATACACAAAATAATGGCAGAACTTTGCCCTTAAGCGTGGATGAGCGTTTATTGCTGCAGGAAATGTACGATGGCACGGGTGAGTATGCTGGCTTGGGCGAAGATGAGCGACGCTCAATTGCAGAAGAAACATTCTTACCGCGACCCGCTCGTCAGTTAGACAGCAGTCAGTATACTGTCGATGCACGACTGGACATTCCTGTCTCTGGTTTTGCTGGACATCATAACCTGGTTATTGGCGGTCAGCTTATTGATGGTGAACTGGAAGATGGTGTATTTGGTTTAGAAGAAGGCAGTGCTGGCGCTATTCAAGAGCAGAAAATGTACTCTCTGTTTGTGGAAGATAACTGGATGCCGATAGCTGACTTTACGCTGACAGGCGGTATTCGTTACGACAAACACGACGTTTTCGGAAGTCAGGTATCACCGCGACTTTATGCGGTTTACAACCTGAGTTCTGCATGGACGCTGAAAGGAGGCGTTAGCACCGGTTATAAAACGCCAAAAACCACCGACTTGTATGATGGCATCGTTGGATTTGGTGGACAGGGAACCATGCCTTTTGCCGGTAACCCGGAGCTACAGCCTGAAACCAGTGTGAACTCTGAAATTGCACTTTACTGGAATTCAGATAATGGCGACCACAACTTTAACATCACCTACTTTAATACGCGCTTTGAGGACAAAATTGCCCGTGGCGATACAGTTTTAAGCTGTGAAGCAACCGACAACGTGCGTCCTTGCGTTAACTTAGGTGAATATGAGCAGCTGGGTTATGACTCATGGGCGCAAAGTATCAACATTGACGAAGTCGATGTGCAGGGCGTTGAGGTGGCAGCGCGTTACGCAATAAGCGAAGCCTGGTCACTACGCGGTAACTATACATGGACAGACAGCGAGCAGAAAAGCGGTAGTCAGATTGGTCAGCCTTTAACGAATACAGCGGAGCACATGGCCAATTTATGGCTGAACTGGAGCGCTTCGGATGATCTTTCTATCTACTTACAAGGTGAATTCCGTTCCGATCGCTACCGTGGTTATGACAGTGTTACCGAACAACAACTGTACTTTGAGAACTACAGCTTGTTTAACTTAGGCGCTAACTACAAGTTAACGGAGTCGGTAGATTTGAACCTGCGCATCAATAACTTATTAGATCGCGATTTCACAACCTACTCAACAACTTATACTGACCTTAACGGTGATGGTGAGTTTGAATATGTTACCGGACGAGGTGCCGTTAGCGAAGTTGTTTTCACCGATGATTACAATGTGAAAGATAAAGCCAGAAACTTCTGGTTTGGTGTTACCATTAGCTTCTAAACTGCCAGCAGGTAAGGCACTATTATTCAGTGCCTTACCTGTTCTGAATTCTCTGGATTGAAGATATGGACATCAAAACGTTTGCAAAGGAACTGTGGTTATTTGGTGTAAAACAAGCTTACGCCTGTGTTTTCGGTGGTTTTTTACTGGCACTCATGCTGATAACCAAGTTCTGGTATCCGCTGGAAGCATTACATCGTTACGACTTCATTTTCCTGGCCGCCATCGGCTTTCAAATTCTTCTTCTAGTCTTCAGGCTTGAGACTCTGCGCGAATGCGTTGTCATTCTGGTGTTCCATATTGTAGCAACGGTTATGGAGTTGTTTAAAACCTCAGACGCAATAGGTGCCTGGGTTTATCCGGAAGATTATGTCTTTGGTATTGCCAACGTGCCTCTATTTACAGGGTTCATGTATAGTGCCGTCGGAAGTTATATTGCCCGGGTCTGGCGCATCTTCGAATTTGAATACTCTTATTATCCGCCCAAGAGCCTCACTTTGGTGTTAGTAACTCTGGTTTATATCAACTTTTTTAGTCACCACTATATTTGGGATATGCGCTGGGTTTTAGTCGCCTTTACTTTTTTTCTGTTTTACCGGACCGCTATTTACTACAAAATCCTGAATTCAGATAATAACCGCAACACTCATGTAATGGGATAGGTCGGAAGGAGGTCAGCTACCAACATGTGGTAGTCTTACTTTTCG
>NZ_DEXU01000013.1:0-8222 GCF_002364295.1 Idiomarina sp. UBA3176 | reverse complement strand
AACACCATGCTGACACGCAGGGCCTCGGCGTCCTTGCTTATATCCAGGTTATCGTAGTTCTCCAGCTGCCAATGCCAGCTTGTTCCTGGCTTGGGTTGCCATATGCCGGATTCTTGGTGATCCGAGCTTTCTGAAGACGAATCAGAGTTACAAGCGGTTAGTTGCGAGCAGGCTAAAACCAATAAACTTGCAGCAAAACAGTTTCGGTAAAACATTGGTGTCATTCCTTAGGTGATCCTTTAGAGATTATCGAGCTTTGCCGGATGGGCGGCAACCTTATTTGAATAACCGACCCTAGAAACTAAGTTTAGGTTCGCGAACCCGCTATCTGGATATTATTTTAAAGGTTAATTAATATACTGGGTGAAAAGTTGATTCAGACACAACGGAATGAGAAGTTTCAGAAGGAGACGCTATGTTAACCAAAGCTTTTTTTGCCCCTTTTTTAACAGCTAGCTTGCTGCTGATATCGGTATCGACGACAGCACAGTCAGTTTCGCAGAAAACCGATATGCTCCCCAATAAATCGAATACACCCGCTTGTAAGCTTCTGACAGAAAAAGACGTTCTGGATCATATTCCCACCAGCGAAGGCGTTCATATAGCAGAAGAAAGAGCTGAGCAAGGTTATTCAACCTGCGTTTGGGTACGAAATGATCTGGATCCTGACTTGGCCACCAAAGAGCCATTTCAGTTGACTGTATCCTGGGACTACCACGACCATGAAAGTGACAACATGGGAGGCTATGTATTAACCCAAGCTCGTCGATTAGGTGAGCCAGTCTTAGGCATTGGCGATGAAGCACACTGGATGCAAGGCGCAATGCCAACACTGGCGGTCTGGTATAAAGAACAAAGCGTGGCTATACAGCTTTTAGGAGGAGAGCCTCAGCGAAAAGGTAGCAAAATTTTAGCCAGCAAAGCATTACGTCGGATAAAAGCCGGTAATATTGCTCAAACGAATTAGAGCTGTTAATCCCCAGGCGTTGACTCGTTGTCACTGCTTCAATAAAGTTATTATCACTAAGGTAAGGAAGTAAAAACCTTTAAGTTTATCTTAAACACAGGAATATGACTGATGAAATCAACAGGAATAATGTTTGCAGCCGCCCTTACTTTAAGTCTCTCCGCTAATGCACAAACACCACCTGAACAGTCGATGGATAAGCCATGGGAATCTTTGTATGAAAACCCAGGTAAAACACCTTATGACAACGACCAGTCTGAGCATGGCAAGCTGCTGCAGGCCCGTTGGAAAAGTTGCTCTGGTATGGTTTTAAAAACCAATATGGTCGCCAAAACAGTGGCTGATCTTAAAGATAACCCGGACGACTACTACGTAACCGAAGAGCAGAACCGCAAACAACTGGAGCGCTTCTTTCCCACGACTTCCGGTACCTACCAGGACGCCATTAACGAAAAAATATTAGCCTTAGGCTATGAACACTGGAAAATGGGCCGAGGCGAAGCCGACAGCTCACCGGAGCTGTCTCAATTAGTATGGGACTGGTGTACTAGTCAGCCAGCCAAAAATTTTAAAGGACTGTGAGTTTCTCGTTTAGTAGCGTTATCTAAAAAAGAAGAAATATTCCCCTCTTAAATCAATTAAGGTATAGCTGCATGTTAAGTAAAAAAAGCACTCTATTTTTGTACGCTGTACCTTTTATTATTAGTTTACTTTCTTACTTTTTTCAGTTCAGTTTCATAAATGAAGTTACTGGAAATAACGGAATAGGGTTGATAGTAACAGGCATCTTATCACTGTATTTTATCGTCATAACGTTACTCGCTTTCAGTTTAAAAGAAGCCGTCACCCCATTACTGTCGTTAGCTATACTGGCTCTTATGTTTTTACCTGTTAGACAAAATATTTCTGTCGTCAGCACTTTAAAATCAGATTCCAAAATCTATTGGATAGAGCGCTCGTATTTCACAAGCTTTTTGAGTGTTCATAAAGCTAATAATGAAATTATAACGAAGCCTGAAAGAGTACGCTTAATAGAAGATGTTGTTTACGAGGCACAGCTTAAAGCCATTGAAGGGGAAGTTTACTTAGTCTACAAAGAAAACGAGAATGACCCTGACATTTCAGAAAAAATCTAAAAATGACTAAATTACAGGTTCTAATCCTTGAAACATTAAAATTTAATGACTTTAATGTCTCATTTAAGATCTTTAATGTTTATTAAGAACTTTAATGTACGCCGACAAAAAATGTAGTGCAGTAATAAAGTTTCATACTTAAACCCCATAAGCTTTTGATTTTTTATTTAACACTAGCTGGCACCGGAAAATAAAGTATCATACTGGATGCTTCTGTTTTAGCTAAACCCATCAAAGCTATGTAATAAAGTGTCATACTCGAACATTGACTATCTACTCAAATCGTCAATCTTGACTGGCCAACAGCCAATAACCAATAACCAATAACCAATAACCAATAACCAATAACCAATAACCAATAACCAGAAAAATTCTAGGCCAATTAGGCGTAATATATTTTTAAGTGCATTCGAGAAAGGCTAATGCCGTAGGTCGTGAAAAGTAAAAACCTTGAAAATATTCAATACCAAGTCGTTTAAGTTGATTGTATTCCGTTTCAGTTTCTACTCCCTCTGCAATAATAGTTAAATCAGACATCTGCCCAAATGTAATTAATGCCGCTACTAATGACTGTTTCTTATTATCTTGATCTATATTTGAAACCAAGCTCATATCCAGCTTTATGATTGAGGCGTTCAATTCCAATATATGTCTCAAGCTTGAAAATCCGGCGCCGACATCATCAATCGCAACTTTAAAACCGAGTTCAATAAGAGGTGCTAATGCTTCAGCAAATAAAGTGTAGTCTTCTATTTCAGAATGCTCTGTTACTTCGATTATCAAGTCTTTCGGTGATGCCTCACCCAAAAGTTGAGCCAGAGTCCCACTAGAAATAAGTGCAGGTGTGGCATTAATTGACACACGGCATTCACCAAACTCTTTTTTTAAATGGGTCAATTCACTAAGCACTTGTTTAATAATCAATGATTCCACTGCGTCTGAAAGTCCGACTGACTCGGCTTTATCGAGCCATACATTAGGCGGAAGATAGGGCGTTGTATTAAAGCGCGCAAGCGCCTCAAAGTGTCGGACTGGCTGTTTTTTTGTAGAATTAATTTCCTGGTATGCAATTGATACTCTACGTTCTGCCAGCACTAATTCAACTTGCTCTCGAGCCTCATATTGAAGAACAGCGTTTCCAAGGCGTCTTTTAAAGATTTGACCGATGAAATCAGCCATCACATTAAGAAATGCGCTGTGGCTATCTTGTAAGTCTTTGTGGGGCGACTGATTATAACAACATAGCGTACCGTACAATTGACTACCATCAATGAATATTGGAACACCAATATAGGCACCTATGTTGAGAGCTTTGGTAACAGATAAGGACCGCGTAACACTATTTTTTGATGTGTCAGGGATAATGTTAGGTAGGTCACCATCCACTATTTTCTGACAATATGACTCTTTTTTAGGGCTGCTATCATGAGGATGGAGGCTTGGTTCGGTTACGCTTTGCTCCGTTGCCGTGAACTCAATTAGACGTTTATCATCAGTAAAGCGAGCAATAAACGCGACTTCCATGCCCATATGATAGCGGATCGAATTCAGTATTTCCTGTATGAACTTATCTCCATTCATACTATTAAATAGATAAAGCCGATGGTCCATTTTCCCCAAAATATACTCTCTTTGTTTTATTAATGGAAAAGCCGCATACACTCATTTCTTAGAGCTCAGTCGGTAACATCAATTGAGATAGAGCTCCCCCTATAAGGTACAAAGAAAGTTACTTAACTCTCTTGCTGAGAATCCCAAAATTGTGACGTTAACTGGTCAAGACGCCTTGTTATAACAACAGTGCTGTCAGTAACATCACTACTCAATTTCGCAGCTTCAAGGTTTTGCTCCGAGTTTGTCTTAATAGCCGAGACACTCTCGCCAATATTTTGAGCGACTTTGCTCTGCTCTGTCACGGCTTCAGCAATTTGATCATTCATAATGGATATAGTATTGATAGACTTTACAATATCTTCAAGATAACTTGCCGTTTTTTGGCTTTTTTCAACGCTTGACTGTGCCATTTCCTCCCCTTTAGTCATAACATCAACGGACTTATTTACGCCATTCTGTAATTTTTCGATAACCCCTCGTATCTCTATAGTTGAGTTCTGTGTTCGATTAGCGAGCGAGCGAACTTCATCTGCTACAACAGCGAATCCACGTCCAGATTCACCCGCTCGAGCAGCTTCAATTGCTGCATTGAGAGCCAACAAATTAGTCTGGTCAGCAATGCTCAATATCACATCCAGGATTTTCTCTATATCTGTGCTACTTTTTGAAACATCATTAATAACTATACTGGCCTGATTTATTTGTTCCTTTAACTCATTAATAGCTGCGGCATTAATATCTACTATTTCTTTTCCATTTTTTGCTTTATCTAATCCATTAGTTGATGCCGCAGAGGTTTCTTTTGCACTACTGGCGACTGTTGCTATGCTGGCGGACATCTCGTCAACCGCAGCAGCGACCTGTTCTGTCTGTTCAAACTGGCGCATGGTTCCAGTTTCAGACTGAGACACCGCGCTACTGAGACTCGCGGCATTATCAGTTAGCGTATTCGACATGTCATTAATCCGTCCGATAAGAGCGGCATTTTCAGATTGTAATGCCTTAATACTTAGCAGAACAGTTCCGGCTTCATCAGATCTGCCAGTGTATACGTAGCGAGCGACATTATCCGATGTAATTGACTTTAAGCTCTCTACTGCCGATAAAAGGGGAAGAAAAGAAACTGAGATATACGTTGCAACTACGAAGGCTGCAATTACGACTGTAATCAAAACAAATAATGCATCCGAAAATAGTAAAAAGCTTAAGGTTGGGAGTAATAATGTAACTAAAAGTGATAAAAGCAATTTATTTTTTAGAGACATAGAGGGCTTAATACCCATGGGGGTTTTGCCCTTATTCATTAATGAGTAAACAGACTGCGCCCGCTTAATAAATTCCGGTTTTGCGTTGCGGCGAACTGATTGATACTCCTCGGTTTTTCCGTTTTTTTTGATAGGTGTTGCATACGCGTCGACCCAATAATGATCGCCATTTTTACAGCGGTTTTTAACTATTCCCATCCACGAATTTTCTTTTTGCAAATCACTCCAAAACATTTTAAAAACAGGAGAGGGCATGTCAGGATGACGCACAATATGATGATTATTCCCAATCAGCTCATCCTCTGTAAAGCCACTAATATCAATAAAATCTTTATTTATATATGTGATTTGGCCTTTCAAGTTTGTAGTTGAAAGGATATTGGCATGTGGAGAAAAAAGTTTTTCTATATTGGTTATAGGTAAGTTTTTTTTCACTATTATTCCTAAAATCAATTAATAACTGAAACACTCACTCATAGCTTGTTGCGATGGCTCTTTAGAAGATATGTCAGGCTGAATCACTCCAATACTCTCCTAGAACAGAAATTCAGAAACTGCTGGTGTAATTTACCCACTTTTTAACTGAATCGCCATTAATTAAAATTCCAAGCCATCTTCAAAACTAACTAAGGGAAAAATACATTTGTACTTCGCTTTTTGCAAGTGAAGCGTGAAGATCGTGACGCTCAAAATCAAGGTTGACGATTCCTCAAAATATAGTTTGCTAAAACAGCTCGGGGTTAATGTCACCTAGATGGCTATGTCGCCGTTTCCGATTACAGAATACTTCAATGTAATCAAAAATGTCAGTTACGAACGAGACGTAAACATAGCCTGAGCCGGTCTCCACATACTTGACATCGGCCGTTCGGACGCTGTGCAGTAAATTCACAACTCACTAAATCCAGCGGTTGATCGATCCTCATCTCTGGACCTCACAAATAAGTTTTGCTGGCAAGCTTCCTGATTTTTTCAGGGTAATAGGGATTTTTCTCAGTTTTTTTCTATGAGTCGATATAATTCTAAATAAAGCACCATTCGACCCTACGAACTGGACTCTAGGCCATTTTGACACCTAACTTGTGAGGCAGCGCACCGTGAGTGACATACTTAATAAATTTACAATTCGAATTCGACTAATTGCGGGCTTCACCATTCTTGTCTTGATCGCGCTGACCCTGGCGGGCATAGGAATTCTGGCGCTTGATACTGTAGCCGACCGAACTGGAAAAGCCGATGATGCAAATAGGCTCGTCAAGCAGGTTCTTGATTTAAGAGGAGAAGAGAAAAACTACTTGCTCCAGAGCCGCGCCGAAGATGCGGACGATGTGCGCGAACTCGTCGGTAAAATTCGCGCCGGGATCGTAGCGACAAAAGAGAAATTCGAAAATGCCGAGAACGATGCGTTGATGGACGAACTGGCCGAAGAAATAACGCAGTACGAACAAACGTTTGAACGGTATGTTCAGCTGGATCACAACGCCGATGCGCAGCAGGTAGGTATGGAGACAGCCGCTCGGAGTCTGGAAGGGATCTTAGATGAATATCGCGCCCAGCAAAAAAAGCAAGTACGACGTTTGTTAAGCCAAAATTCGGACCCAGCAGAGATTCTTGAAGAACTGCGCGAAGCCGATGCTGCTAATCGACTCATAAAACATTTGTTGGAAGCACGCCGAGACGAAAAGAATTTCCAGATCCGCTCGGAACCTGAGGCGGCAGAGCAGGTGAGCAATGAGCTGGATGCCGCCTCTGCGCTTGCTGCAGAACTGAGGGCAAAGGCCGAACGAGAGTCCAGCAGACAGGTTGCGGTCGAAGTATCTGAAGAATTGGAAGCCTACCGACAAACGTTTAGCCAGTTTGTTGAAGATCGCTCGCAGCAAAGGGACCTGCGCCCAGTTTTGGTCAAAGCAGCACGTCAGTTGGAGAGTGAGGCACAAGCTCTGCGCGAAGACCAGAAAGCGGAACTTTTAAAAGACACTGCTTTTGCTACTACGATGATCGAAGTTCTTGCAGCAGTTTCAGTGGCCCTAGCTGTTTTGATCTCATGGCTCATGGTGCGAGCGGTTGTTGCCCCTCTGGATCAAGTAACTCTGGCTATGCAGAATATCGCCGACGGTGAAGGTGATCTCACTCGTCGATTGCCAAGCAAGGGCGAGCACGAAATTGCAAAGCTGGCAAGTGCTTTCAACGCGTTTGCTGAGAGAATGCGAACCGCTATTGAGACGGTAGCAAGTAATGTGGCACAGCTCTCCGCGGCAAGTGAGGAGCTTTCTGCCACAGCTGAACAATCCAAAGCAGCTACATCTGATCAGCGTCAACAGACAGAGTCTCTCGCGACCGCAATGAATGAAATGACAGCAACGACGCATGAAGTCTCGAGAAGTATCGAACGAACCAATGAATCTACTGTTACCACATCGGAGCACGTCGAAAGCGGGGAGAGTGCGGTCAATCGCACTGTCGAGCAAATCCATGGGCTAGCTGATAGAATCAGTCAGACGGCCAACAATGTAGAGGATCTGGCGAAACGTTCGGGCGATATTACCTCCGTGCTTGACGTTATAAAAGGCGTGGCAGATCAAACCAACCTTTTGGCTTTAAATGCAGCGATTGAAGCAGCGCGGGCCGGTGAGCAGGGTCGAGGTTTTGCGGTAGTTGCTGATGAGGTTCGAACTTTGGCGGGACGTACTCAAACGTCTGCTGTGGAGATTGGAGAGATAATCGAATCTTTACAAGCCAATGTTCGGCAGTCCGTTGACGGGATGCGCCTTTGCCAAAACGACATCGAAACTGCGACAGAGGCTAGTGCCGAGGCTGGGCAAGCGCTGTCCGAAATTACGCAGACCGTTTCAACAATACTCGATATGAGTAACCAGATTGCCAGTGCTGCTGAACAGCAAAATGCAACGATCGAAGAGATGAACCAAAACACCCAGTTTATTCATGATATGTCCGTGCAGAATGCGACCGCTACCGAACAAACCTCTGCGACCACTCGGGAGTTAGCTGGTATGGCATCGAACCTACAAAACATGGTTGCACAATTCAGAGTTTGATGCATAGTCGCCAAAATAATAGATAAAACCACGAAGATGTCTCGACTTTTGGGGCACCTAAACATGACGACTCGATGAATACCAGGTTTAAAATTTATAGGCAGAGGTCAAATTTTTGTGGATAAAAAATAAACCATTAAATGTTGCGCCCAATCTGGGCACTGTAGTGGCAGACTAAACCCGA
>NZ_DEXU01000006.1:0-21361 GCF_002364295.1 Idiomarina sp. UBA3176 | reverse complement strand
AGGGGACCATCTCATCAGGCTACTTACGCGATGCCTGTAACTTCTGCAAATGGGCTTTAAAATCGTAAATGTCGCGGTCCAGCGCATTGGAACTTACGTAAAGGTCGTAACCAAGTAATTCCCGCATTTGTTCCATGCGCTTACCAAACACACCAATTAGCCCCTTATAAACAGTGCCATTAGGGCTAATGTAACTGTCCGGAATATCAAAATAAGGTGTATAATCCTCGCGCTCCGGTGCCTGATGCCGCAACGCCATAGTCAGCAACTGACGTTGTTCGAACAATAAGGCAGAAGCAAGCCGGGGCGAAATATCATCCAGCACTTCTTCAACCTGATACAACCGGAACCCCAGAAAGGGGGCGTCTTCAAGCTCCAGCACCCGGTTCACTCGGGGAACGTCGTAACGGATAATATTTTCCCAGCGAATCTGCCATTGTCCACGGCGGTGCAAATAACGAATGCCGTCTTCGGTTATCACCAGTGAAACCGGAGGCTCTATCACTTTACCAATGCCTAACAGCAAGAATATGCCGGACGTTGCGCCGAGCACCACAGTAACACCCACCGGAATATCGTCTCGCACCAGATGAAGGAAAACCAGTAGCGCAAACAACAATACCGCCAACCCACAAAAGGTTAATGCATTGCGCTTAGCCTGAGGACTGACATTAAATTGCATAGTTTCTCCTGTGTACAACCGATGATTCCTCGGATTACATAAACATCCGCTGCAATATCTGCCGGGTGAAATCCTTCTTAAGATAAAAGCCCCGTGGGCGCACTTCAATTATAGTACCTTCCGGGCCAATGGCCTCGGTCAGCGCCGAACCGTCTGCGGCTTTGGGGCGAATTTGCATGGCTTCCCCCTGACGTGCGGTAATACTCTCAACCTGGCCCAAAGCAATACGGTCCATATGCTCTTCCCAGTCGTTGCGCAGCAAGGCTTCTTCCTGTTCGCTAGGTATCCACAAAAACGCACTGCCAACTACCCGCTCGGCTAAAGGCACTTCGCGGCGGCCGTCAATGGGCAGCCACAACACCTGTTGTAATTTATTTCGTACGTTAGAAGTGGTCCATTGGACTCCCTGAATATTTACTAAAGGAGCGGTACAGACAAAAGTGGTTTCCAGCGGTTCACCGTCGGGCGTTACCGGCAGCGTTTTGAGTTCAACACCCAGCTCAGGGAAGTCCTGCGTGGGCTTAGAGCCCGCAGTGGCACCCAGTTGCAGCTCCAGTAGTTGTCCCACCCAGCCTTTGTCGCGGCGTAAATCTTTGGGTACCTGCAACCCGGTTTCAGCAGCCAGGTCAGCAAATGTACGGCCAGCTAAAGCCGCCGCGCGCTGAAACAATTCATCAATGGACTGAGGGCGTTGTGGCTTGTCGGTCATGACTTAAATCTTCGTAAATAGTGAATCAGCATTTGCCCGCAACCGGGCTTTATGGAAGAATCCACTGTAACAGAGAATAATTGAGGATGCTCGCGTGATAGATGCAGAAGGGTTCCGGGCAAACGTAGGAATCGTCATCTGTAACGGGCATGGGCAGGTATTTTGGGCTCGTCGAATTAACCAGCAAAGCTGGCAATTTCCGCAAGGAGGAATTCACGAAGGCGAGACCCCTGAGCAGGCAATGTACCGCGAACTCTACGAAGAGGTCGGGTTAAAGCCGGAGCAGGTTGAAATTCTGTACACCAGCCGACAGTGGTTGCGTTATCGCTTGCCAAAGCGCTTAATTCGACGTGAACAGCGGCCCATGTGTGTTGGACAAAAGCAAAAGTGGTTTTTGTTACGGCTAAAATGTCGTGAAGAAGACGTAGATGTTTTACATTCAGGCCACCCTGAATTTGATGGCTGGCGCTGGGTCAGTTATTGGTACCCGGTGCGGCAGGTCGTATCCTTCAAGCGCGATGTATATCGTCGGGTGATGAAAGAGTTTGCCACGCAGGCGATGCCATTTCGAGCTTCGGGAGGGCGTCAGCACAGGCGCAAACGTTAAATATGATGTTGGTTACATTGCAAAGGATAGTCCAGGGCGTCAATAAAGCGCCTGATTTCAACATGGCATTAACTACCATGGTGAGTCAGGTGCGCGAAGCCTTAGAAACCGACAGTTGCAGTGTATTTTTGGCCGACAACGACCAGCGTCAGTTTGTTATGGCGGCCAGTGACGGCTTGCGTGCCGAAGACGGAAAACCCGTCCGGGTCGACTTTGGCGAAGGTATTATCAGTTTAGCGGCACAACGAGAAGAGCCGCTAAACATTGCCGATGCCAGTATGCATCCCGCCAACAAAAAACTCAGCGACACCAACGAGAATATTTATAAGGGCTTACTAGCCGCTCCTATTATCCACCGCCGCAAAGTGCTGGGTATAGTGGTGGTGCATCAAAGTGTGGCGCGCAGTTTTAGTCGTGAAGAAGAAGCTTTTATTGTTACTTTGGCAGCGCAGTTGGCGGCAGTTATAGCGCATGCCGATGCCAAAGGTTTGCTGGTTAGTGAACACTCCCCCTGGATACACAGCTTAAGGGGCTTGCCCGGTTCGCCCGGTGTGGCCGTGGGTGAGGCTTATGTGTCGCGACCAGAAGCGCGTATAGATGAAGTGACTCCACGACGTTCCGACAAACCCATTCACGAAATTCGCAAGTTCCGTCAGGCGGTTGCACGTACCCGAGCCGACTTAAAAGAACTGTCCAGGCGCATGGCGGGGCAGGTGCCGGATGATACGCTGGCAATTTTCGATGTGTACCAGGGCATGCTGGACGCGGCCAGTATGGGCGACGCCGTCGAAAACATGATTAAAGAAGGCTGGCGCGCGCAAACCGCATTAAAATACGTGGTCGAGCAGTTTGTTGCTCAGTTTGAGGCATTAGAAGACTCTTATCTGCAAGAACGCGCCACCGATGTGCGTGACATAGGTCAGCGGGTGCTGTTGCACTTACAAAACCGTCAGCGCAAACGCAAGCCCTTGCCGGACAACTTCATTTTGATAGCGGACGAAGTCACTGCTTCAATGTTGGCCGAGCTGCCGCGAGACCAAATTGCCGGTATCATTTCATTAAATGGTTCGAGTAACTCGCATGCCGCTATTATGGCGCGCAGCATGAACATTCCGGCGGTGCTGGGTGTCGACGACATCGAGCTGCACTTCTTCTCCGACCGCTTGCTGGCAGTAGATGGCTACACTGGCGAAATTTATGTGGACCCGCCAGCGCAAGTATTAACTCAGTTTCATCAGTTAGCCGAAGAAGAACAAGAACTGCGTGACATTGTTACCGAGCACAGTCATTTGCCTGCAGAAACGCAGGATGGTCAGCGCATAAGCCTGCACCTGAACCTTGGGCTGGATGTTACTCACGACTACCTGAAAACGCTGAACATCGATGGCGTGGGTCTGTATCGCTCAGAAATACCTTTCATGATGCGCGACCAATTGCCCACAGAAGACGAACAAACCGAAATGTATCAGGAAGTGCTGGATCAGTTTCCTGATCAGCCAGTGGTTATGCGTACTCTGGATGTTGGCGGAGACAAGCCGCTACCCTATTTTCCGTTAAAAGAAGACAACCCATTTCTGGGGTGGCGCGGTATAAGGTTAACTCTGGACCATCCGGAAATTTTCCTGATTCAAATTCGCGCTATGTTGCGAGCCAGTATTGGCAAAAGCAATTTGCGTATTTTGCTGCCCATGATAACCAGCACCAGCGAAGTTGACGAAGCGTCACGGCTTATCAAACAAGCGTATTTTGAGGTAGCCGAAGAGCAGGGCTGTGAAGTGGGTGTTAACCTGTTTCAGCCGCAGCTGGGCGTGATGATAGAAGTGCCCGCCGCTATTTATCAGTTGCCGGCTATGGCCAGCAAAGTCGACTTTTTCTCGGTCGGCAGTAATGACCTGACACAGTATTTGCTGGCGGTGGACAGGAATAACCGCCGCGTTGCCAGCCTTTATGACGCCTACCACCCGGCAGTATTAGCCAGCCTGGATGAAATCGCCCGGCGCTGCGAAGAAATTGGTAAGCCCGTTAGTGTCTGCGGCGAGTTAGCCGGTGATCCGGGCGGTGCTTTACTGCTGGTGGCTATGGGTTATCGACAGCTCAGTATGAACAGTTATAACGTCGACCGGGTGCGCTGGATACTGCGTAATGTGCGTTCCAGCACGTTAAACGTGATGCTGGCTAAAGCTTTGCAGGCACGTAACCCCGATCAAATTCGCAAAATGATTGCCGAGAAGATGGAAAGCATCGGACTCGGTGGTTTTGTCAGAGCAGGGAAATAAGCATGTTACTCACCACCTGGATTTGGTGTATTGGCGGCGGAGCAGTGGCGGGTTTATTAGCCGGCTTGCTAGGTATTGGCGGTGGTCTGGTTATTGTGCCACTACTCATTTATTTACTGCCTATTATTGGCGTGCCGCCGGAGCTGGTTGTCCCCAGCGCAATTGCCACCAGTCTGGCAACCATTTGCATGACCACAGCCAGTGCATCACGTGCGCATGCTAAACATGGTTTGATGGAGAAATTCTGGCTAATTAGGGTATTGCCGGGCTTGTCTGTTGGCGCAATGACGGGCGCTTTTCTGGTCACTGTTGTTGATCCGGACTGGTTAAAAATCATTTTCTCAATTGTGTTAATAGCCCTGGCTGCCCGCATGGTACTTCCGCAGAAAACTGGCGAACCATTAACTTCAGTTTCTAAACGGTTAGTGGCGCTGGGCAGTTATATTATCGGAACCATATCGGGCCTGGTTGGTATTGGCGGTGGAGCGTTGACCGTGCCATTTTTAAGCCGTATGCGCTTACCGGTGCGCCAGGCTATCGCTATTTCCTCGCTCGGCAGTTTTGTTATTGGTTGCAGCTCGGTCGTAATGTTCATTTTAAATGGCTGGTTGTCGGGTAGGGAAACCGGTGCTTTAGGTCTAATTAATGTGCCTGCCTGGTTAGGGATTTCCGTTGCATCGGTGCTATTCGCCCCACTGGGTGCTAAACTGGCGCACAAATTACCAGTTAAACAGTTACAGCGCGTTTTTGCGGCGTTTTTAATTCTGGTCGCCATACAACTTATTTTTAATTAACTATAAAGCAGGGAGTACAAGCAGTGCCGTCTAATGACTATTGGCAATTTCCCGCCATTGATCCTGTTCTTTTTCATATTTGGGGACCTTTGGACATTCGCTGGTATGGCCTTGCCTATATAGCGGCTTTTGCCTTCGCTTATTTTTGGGGCATGCGCCAGACCAAAACAGACCCTAACTGGAGCAAAGAAGAATTCAGCGATCTGATGTTCTGGGGTTTTATCGGCGTTATTCTCGGTGGTCGTATTGGTTATACCCTGTTCTATCACTTTGACTACTTTATCGATAACCCGTTGTACCTGTTCTACATTCACGAAGGCGGTATGTCATTCCACGGCGGCTTGCTGGGTGTTATTGCTGCTATGTATCTGTATGCCCGCAAAAAACAGCGCTCGTTTTTGCAAGTAGGCGACTTTGTTGCTCCGTTAGTGCCTATGGGGTTATTTTTCGGACGCATTGGTAACTTTATTAACGGCGAGCTTTGGGGGCGTGCGGCAGAAGTGCCCTGGGCTATGTATTTTCCCAGTGGCGGGCCGGTGCCACGCCATCCGTCACAGTTATACGAAGCTTTGTTAGAAGGCCTGCTGTTGTTCGCTGTTATTCTGTGGTTCCAGCGCAAACCCCGAGGCGTTGGTGCGGTTAGCGGGTTGTTCCTGCTCGGCTATGGTGTTGCACGCTTTATTGTCGAATTCTTCCGCGAACCCGATGCTCACTTAGGCCTGCTGTCTTTAGGCATGTCCATGGGCCAATGGCTGACCCTGCCAATGATTATTCTGGGTATTATTCTCATGGTACGTGCACAGAAACAATCGCCTACGGGCTGATGGATACGGGATGTAGCCTGACATTCATGTCAGGTGGGATATTAGCCCTGACATGAATGTCAGGCTACGAAGAGGGCATGCGGGATACCGTTCCTGACGTAAACGTCAGGCTACTTCAAATGAGCTTCCACGGATAAGATCTCACCTGATGCAATAGCATCAGGCTACAGCATCAGGTACGATGTAAAACATTACGCAAAATACAATTTATATAAAAAATGAAACAATATTTAGAACTGTGTCAGCGCATTGTCGACGAAGGTGTCTGGGTTAAAAATGAGCGTACAGGCATTAACTGCCTGACGGTTATAAACGCCGACTTAGAGTATGATGTTGCGAACAATCAATTTCCTTTAATTACTACTCGGAAAAGCTATTACAAGTCAGCTATTGCTGAGCTTCTAGGATACTTGCGAGGCTACAATAGTGCCGCTCAATTCCGCGATATTGGCTGCAAAACCTGGGACGCCAATGCCAACGAAAACCAGGCATGGCTGAATAATCCGAATCGCAAAGGCGAAGACGACATGGGCCGTGTATACGGTGTGCAGGGGCGCTCATGGCAAAAGCCGGATGGCAGCCACTTAGACCAGCTGAAAAAGGTCATTAATAACCTGTCGAAAGGCATTGATGACCGTGGGGAAATTGTTACTTTCTATAACCCTGGTGAATTTGAACTGGGTTGTTTGCGTCCGTGCATGCATACCCACAACTTTTCGCTGTTAGGCGACACGCTTTACCTAACCTCTTACCAACGCAGCTGTGACGTGCCCCTGGGACTCAACTTTAACCAAATTCAGTGTTTTGCTCTTTTAGCTTTGGTGGCACAAATTACTGGTCACAAGCCGGGCAAAGCCTACCACAAGATAGTGAACGCTCACATTTATGAGAACCAGTTGGAACTCATGCGTGATGTACAGCTGAAACGAGAGCCTTTTCCATCGCCACAGCTGCATATTAACCCAGAGATAAAGTCTTTAGAAGACATTGAAACCTGGGTCAGCAAAGACGATTTCACCGTCAGCGGCTACCAGTGTCACGAACCCATTAAATACCCATTCGCAGTGTAGCCTGACGTTTACGTCAGGAGCGATGTCGAATACACGGCATCGCTTAATTATTTAGGCGGTATTTTTACTGGGGATACCTCACCTGACATAAATGTCAGGCTACATCACCAGCGTAGGTTGCGTCATGGGTCATATGCGGCCAAGTTACTGTCTACCCAAGATTCGTTAATGTAAGCCCAATCGGGCGGGTATCGATTGTTACGCAGGTAACGATTCAAAGTTGAATAGGGCCATTCGGTAGCGTTTGAAACGTAACGGTGTTTTACCGGATTGTAGCAACAGTAAAGCAAATACATGTATAACTCTTTCTCATTACGAATTGTGTGCTCCCAATACCCTTTCTGCCATAGGCTGCTTAACTGCCGCTTTTGTCTACTTTTATTCTTATAGTGCTGACTATAATTTTTGGCGGAGAACTCAGGTAAAGCTTTAGAAGTTAAGGCCTTAATTTTAGACCATCGAACCGGAACATCAGTGTCCACTATTCGCAATACGCAATGCAGGTGATCAGGCATGACAACCCAGGCCTCTATTTCAAAAGGGTGAGTACGCATGGTTTCTTTCACGGCACTACGTAACGCAGCCAGAACATCGGGGTGTGTTAGTACCTTTTGTCTTTTGTGGGTGCAAACGGTAAAAAAATACCATCCACCTTCGTAGTATCTGCGTACATTAGTCATGCAGGTAATTAATAGCCATAACCCGGAAACGGTCAATTCCATTGTGTTGTAGGAAAACGGCGTATTGGTTGATGCAGCTTGGCATTGATGTAGCCTGACGTTTACGTCAGGAGCGATGTTGAACACATGACATCGCCTAATTATTTAGGCGGTATTTTAACTGTGGGTATATCTCACCTGACATAAATGTCAGGCTACGTCGGCGGGTATATCCACATGCAATGGCATCAGGTTGTGGCCTGCGCTAGAATAAAAGCATTCAACAATGGCCGGGAGCCTGAATCTATGACGTTAAAAGTCACTCTGTGCGATGATTCCAAAATGGCGCGTAAGCAGCTACTACGCACGCTGCCAGATGACTGGGATGCTGAGGTTCACCAGGCGGAACACGGCGAGCAGGCGCTGGCATGCGTGCGCGAAGGTCGCGCCGAAGTGCTGTTTCTGGACTTAAACATGCCGGTAAAAGACGGCTACGAAACTCTGCAGGCTATAAAAGAAGAGCAATTAGAAACTTTGGTTATTGTCGTGTCCGGTGACATTCAGCCCGAAGCTCAAAAGCGTGTGCAGGCGCTGGGGGCTATGGCTTTTGTGAAAAAGCCAATGAAGCCAGAAGACATACAAACTCTGTTGCAGCAATTTGGTTTGTACCAACCGGCCGCGGGTCAGCTTAAACTGGCCGATGAAACACCACAAACGCCGGCGAATCCGCTGGATGTTTACCGGGAAGTATCGAACGTTGCCATGGGGCAAGCAGGTGATCACTTAGCCCGGGTGCTGGATACCTTTATTGAACTGCCTGTACCTAATGTCAATTTTATCGCCCCTTCCGAGCTGCACATGGCCATAGAGTCTATCGACACCAACAAGCAGGTGGCCGCGGTAAGTCAGGGGTTTTCCGGCAGCGGTATTCTTGGCGAAGCGCTAACGCTGTTTAATGACGCCTCTATTGACGATATTGGCAAGTTGTTGGGCGCTAAGCTTGGTGAAAGCGGCTCAATTAAGCAACAACGCATTGAGTCGTTAATGGACGTCGCGTCCATTTTGTCCTCGGCGTGTTTAAACGGCTTAGGCCAGCAACTGCATGTGGAATTTGCAGCTTCGCAGCCGGTGCTGTTAGGCGAACATCAGTCAATGCGGGAATTGATTAAACACGGCGAACATCGCTGGCAGAAAATTCTGGCAATAGAAATAGGTTATCAGTTACCGGAGCACAAACTGGCTTTCGACTTACTGCTGTTATTTCCGGCCGATGCGGTGAAAATTCTTGACCAGCAGCTGGCTCATTGGCTTCAGGGAGACGACGAATGATAGACGATATGGACGAACTGCACAGTAAACTGAGCATTCTGGGCGCCATTGATGTCGGTATTGTGGTTATTGATAACGACAACAACATTCAGATGTGGAACGAGTTTATGCAGAATCACAGTGGCCTGCGGCCTAGTGAAGTACGCGATAAAAACTTATTTCGCTGCTGTCCGGGTATCGAAGAGGCTTGGTTTCAGCGTAAAATTGACCGGGTGCGGCAGTTAAATTCGCGGGTGTTTATTACCTGGCAACAACGTCCTTACGTCTTTCGTTTTCGCCACAGCCGCCCAATAAGCGGGCAGAGTGAATGGATGTACCAGAATGTCACCTTAATTCCGCTGAAGAACCCGCGTGGTGAAGTGCACCAGGTGGGCATTATTATTTACGATGTGAGTGAACAACCCAGCCATGAGTGAAGAAGTACCTGATCAACGTTTTGGCGGCGTAAGCCGTGTATACGGACAAGCGTCGTTAACGCAGTTTCAGCAGTTACATATTGTGGTCGCCGGGCTTGGCGGCGTTGGCTCATGGGCGGTGGAAGCTCTGGCGCGTACAGGTATTGGTAAGCTAACGCTTATAGACCTGGATGACGTGTGTGTCACTAATATTAACCGCCAGCTACCGGCAACGGATAACACCATAGGCCAGCTTAAAAGCGAAGTATTGGCGCAGCGGGTGAAAAGCATTAATCCTAACTGCGAAGTGCGGTTAATTGACGACTATTTGCTGCCGGAAAACTTTGAAGAATACTTAACCGGCGCCGATGCCGTGCTCGATGCCATAGACAGCGTTAATACTAAGTCAGCACTGGTGGCCTGGTGTAAGCGTCGTAAGCTGCGTTTAGTGGTGTGCGGCGGAGCGGGTGGGCAGATAGACCCTGGTATGATCCGCGTCGGTGACCTTGCCAAAGCCAAACAAGACCCGTTGTTGGCCAAGGTGCGCTCACAACTGCGCCGCGACTACGGCTTTTCCAAGAACCCCAAACGTAAATGGGGCGTCGACTGTGTCTATTCCGAAGAGCAGCTGCGCTATCCAATAATTTCCCGTGAGCAAGAAGGCGAAGTCACGCTGCAAAAACCGGGCTCCGGCACCATGCGCATGGACTGCAGCTCCGGCTTTGGCGCCGCCATGGTCGTCACCTGCAGCTTCGCTATGCAAGCAACTGCTACATTATTGAAGCGATTGACATCCAAAAAATAATCTTTTGCGTGATATAGGTTGCAAAAATAGATTTTTTTGTCTATTTTGAGTGTAATATCACTCAATTTTAAGTGTGTGCTGTACATTATTATAACTATGTCCGAAGGCGGGTTAGCAAGTATTCCAAGAAAGTTGAAACTCTGGGGGCTGCTATGAGCAAAAATAACCGGCTTAGCGGCGAAGAGCGAGAAGCTCTTATTGAGCGCATTGCGCTACAGCTATTACAGGGTGAAATAAGCCAGGGACAAGCGTTGCAGGAGTTCAGGAAAAAAATTACTGCAATGAATCAAAGCGACTATGCCGAGCTCACGAAAACTTCCCGAAAGACCGTTTCGGAAGTTGAAAATGACTTGGGTAATTATTCTAGTGATGTCATTAATAGACTGTTTAAGCCTTTTGGACTAAAAGTTGGCCTGGTTCCGGCATCCGCCCGGTTAAAGCGCCGTACATTGAAGGTATCGTGAGCGCGCCCGACGGTTATGGGAGCTACTGCGGAGGTGTGCAGCGCCAAGGATGGCGCTGCCCAAGCCCTACAGGGATGTATTCACGGGCGTCCTCCGCAGTAGTTCCTATAACCTCAGCGCTCTCTCACGCCTCAATAACCCGCAGCTTCAAGGTTTTGGCTACCTGGTACAGGCCGTTGCTGCGCGAGGGGCTGAGCGCGTTGTCCAGGCCTTCGGCTCGGTAAAAGGCGTCAATATCAAAGGCCGCTATTTCCGCTACAGGGCATCCGTCCAGCCGTTGTTGCAAAAGCGCCAGTAAGCCGCGCACAATGCGTGACTCCGAGTCAAAACGAATCACTACTGCCTCCACATCAGAGGTATCCAGCCACAGCCACACCTTCGCCTCGCAGCCACCCACCAGATGATCGTCATCACGACATTCCGCCGGGTATTCTGGTAGACTTTTAGCTTGTTGAACTAAGTGACGAAAAAGCTGTTCCCAGCTGGCCATGTAAACTCTCCCTTACGGCAATAGAGTTTTATTCTCCCATAACTTGTGAGATCGACGCCAGTCTAGGATAATGGCAACATAATAAATACCAACATTCAGAACATTCCAGAAAAAGGAAGACAACATGAAGATACTTGTCGCGGTTAAGCGCGTCATTGACTACAACGTCAAGGTGCGCGTTAAACCAGATCAGTCCGATGTCGATTTGGCAAACGTCAAAATGGCACTTAACCCATTCTGTGAAATTGCGGTAGAAGAAGCCGTACGCCTGAAAGAAGCAGGCACAGCAGACGAAGTGGTTGTTGTTTCTATTGGCCCTAAAGCGGTTCAAGAACAACTTCGCACCGCCTTAGCACTAGGTGCAGACCGTGCTATTCAGGTTGAAACCGACGACATGCCAGACTCTTTATCTGCCGCCAAAATCTTAAAAGGCGTAGTAGAGAAAGAAGGCCCCGACATGGTTATTCTGGGCAAACAGTCTATCGACTCAGACAACAACCAGACCGGCCAGATGCTGGGCGCTTTAACCGGTATGCCACAGGGCACCTTCGCGTCTAAAGTGGAAGTGGGCGACGGTTTTGTTAATGTCACTCGTGAAATCGACGGCGGCCTGCAAACCGTTAAGCTGGCTCTGCCAGCGGTTGTCACCACCGACCTGCGCCTGAACGAGCCGCGTTATGCGTCGTTGCCAAACATTATGAAAGCCAAGCGTAAGCCGCTGGAAACCACAACTCCGGACGAACTGGGTGTGGAAGTTAAGCGCACTATTAAGCTACTGAAAGTTGAAACGCCTGCGGAACGTAGTGCCGGCGTGAAAGTAGCTGACGTAGATGAGCTGGTCGACAAACTGAAAAACGAGGCGAAAGTATTATGAGCATCTTAGTGGTAGCAGAACACGACAATAACGCGGTTGATCCATCAACCCTGAAAACGTTAGCCGCTGCACAGAAAATCGGTGGCGAGATCGAGGTGCTGGTTGCCGGTAAAGGGTGCTCAACCGTTGCTGAAAACGTAGCAAAAGCCGACGGCGTGAAAAAAGTCATGCTGGCAGACAATGAAGCTTACGAGCATCAGTTGGCGGAAAACATCAGCGAACTGGTAGCCGACTTAGGTAAAAACTACAGTCACATTCTGGCTCCGGCCACAACTACCGGCAAAAACTTCATGCCGCGCGTTGCTGCATTATTAGACGTAGCGCAGGTGTCTGACATTATCTCTGTAGAAAGCGACGACACCTTTAAGCGTCCTATCTATGCGGGTAACGCCATTGCCACTGTGCAGTCAGAAGACAAAATCAAAGTCATTACCGTTCGTGCAACAGCGTTCGACGCAGTCGCAGAAGAAGGTGGTAGCGGCGAAGTTGAAAACATCGACTCTGTTTTTAACAACGACAAATCTGAGTTCGTTGAAGAGCAACTGGCAGAATCTGAGCGTCCTGACCTGACTTCAGCCGAAATTGTTATTTCTGGTGGTCGCGGTATGCAAAACGGCGAAAACTTCCATCTGCTCGAAGACGTTGCTGACAAACTGGGCGCTGCCGTAGGTGCATCACGAGCTGCAGTAGACGCCGGTTTCGTACCTAACGACATGCAGGTTGGTCAAACCGGTAAAATTGTTGCACCGCAGCTTTATATTGCGGTAGGCATTAGTGGTGCTATCCAGCATCTGGCCGGTATGAAGGATTCTAAAGTCATTGTTGCCATCAACAAAGACGAAGAAGCACCTATCTTTCAGGTCGCAGACTACGGGTTAGTTGCCGACTTATTCGACGTACTACCGGAATTAAACAGCAAAATCTAACGCCTATTGAGCTGTTAAAATCGCTACTGACGTGCAGTTTTAGCCGTCAGTAGCGACATTTCCCCGCACTTTTTCTAACAACTTGTTATATTTTCGTGTTCATATACTTGCATATTTTTAACTCATCGGACATGATTCAGACATAACCGCCAAACAAGTTAAAAAGATTAGGTGGCTCACAATGAAAAGAAGAACAACTATGCTAAAAAAACTTCCTCTGGCTACGGCCATTGCACTGAGCTTTGCAGCATCAGGCCAGGCAGCTGACTTTGAAGTCGGCGATTATGAAATTAAATTCGATTCTATTCTGTCTTACGGCGCAGCGTGGCGTATGGAAGATCAGGCTAACCATCTGATTCATCCGGGTAACATGGCTGGCGGAACGGCAGGTTCTAGTGTCGGCGACGACGGTAACCTTAACTTCGATAAAGGTGACTTAGTCTCGTCGGTATTCAAAGGCGTACACGATTTAAGCATTGATGGCGGCAGTCATGGTGCCTTTATTCGTTTCAACTATTGGTACGATCATGTGGTTTCAGAAGAAAATATGCCGCATGGTCACGCAGGTAACAATTATTATCCTGATAGCAAATTAAATGACGATATTTTTGACGATTACTCACAAGGTAAAGGTGTCGAACTATTGGATGCCTTCGTTTACGCTAACTTTGACTTAGGTGGCATGCCAACTAACGTTCGTTTGGGCCGCCAGGTATTAAGCTGGGGTGAAAGCTCTTTTATTTTTAATGGCATCAACGACATTAACCCGTTAGATGTTAACGCTGCTCGTCGTCCGGGCGCTGAAGTTAAAGAAGCCTTGCTACCCGTAGGAATGTTCAGTACTAGCATTGGTCTAACCGACTCGCTTAACTTAGAAGCGTTTTACCAGTACGAGTGGGATAACACCAAACTCGATGGCTGTGGTACGTATTTCTCAAGCGTTGATATTATTGGTGGTCCGGGTTGCGGCAAGGTCACGCTTAACCCCGAACTAACCGAAGGAAACTTTTTAAGCGACTTTGAGTCGGTACAAGCTGGCGCTTATATTGGTAGTAACCCAGTTTTAGAAGCCTCTGACAGCGGTCAGTGGGGTGCTAACCTACGTTACTACTCGTTAGATCTTGGTGCTGAATTTGGCGTTTATTATCTTAACCTGCATAACAATACGCCTATTATTTCGGCTTATAACTGGACAGAAGATCCTCGAGCGAGCCAGGAAGGCGTATCGCCTCTTGATCTTGGTTTTACCTGGTCTTCTCCTAATGGCTACCCTATTGATGGCCCCCGGTTAGTACTCGAGTACCCAGAAGACACCGAAGTGTATGGCTTTAGTTTTAGTACTAACTTAGGCCTATGGTCAGTTTCCGGTGAATACAGTTACCGTGATGGTGTGCCTGTGCAAATTAACACCACCGAAATTTTAACGACTGGTCTGCGTCCAAATGTGCCAAGTACCTTTTCAAACCGCTTTAATAACACCCCGTTTGGCGGTAATGGTTTAGCTCATGGTTATGACCGTTTAGACGTTAGTCAAACCCAGTTAAGCTTTGTGCGTTTCGTTGACCGTCTGTGGGGTTCTGATCGCATGACTTTCGTGGGCGAAGTGGCGATGAATAACGTTCACGACATGCCTGGGCTACAGGAACAACGTTATGGTCGTCTTCCATTGTATGGCAAGTGTTTAACTCAAGCAGATATGAGTCCGCTAATTGGAGCAGCGGAACAAGCTGGCCTTAGTGGTGTTGCTCAACAATTCCAAAGCCAGGTTGGAAACTGCGAAGGTTTCGCAACATCAACGGCTTGGGGTTACCGCACCCGTTTCCAGTTTGAATACTCAAACGTTTGGCAGGGCTGGGGTTTAAACCCAACTATTCAGTTTAACCATGACGTAAACGGCTACTCAACTAACAGTAACTTTATTGAAGGTCGTAAGTCATTAGGTTTGAATTTGGTAGCCGACTACCTGTCAACCTACAAGGTTAGCTTAGGTTACACCATGTATTCTGATGAAGAACTCGATCCGCTTTCTGACCGCGATTATGCGTCAGTTAGCTTCTCATACGCGTTCTAATACATTGATTCACACCGTGAATCACGATAAAACCGTCTCTACTGAGGCGGTTTTTTTATTATGTAGCCTGACATTTATGTCAGGAACAATATCTCACCTGACATAAATGTCAGGCTACATCACGGCAGGTTACATTTTCCGGGAGAACAACAATGAAAAAATGGATAATAACAGCGGCGGCGCTGATGCTTTCAGGTACAGCCGCAGCCCAGGAAAAACTCCAGTTAGAAGACATCTTCACGCTGGAATACGCATCATCACCGACTATTCATCCCAGCGGCGAATGGACAGTATTTGTTCGTCAGTCTATGGACATAAACAACGATCGCAAAGTGGGGCGTTTATGGGCCAGCCTGCCAGACGGTGATATTCGCCCGTTAACCGGCAGTCAGGGCAGTGAAAGCCAGCCGGTCTGGTCACCCAGTGGCGACCGCCTGGCGTACGTATCAACCGAAACCGGCTCCCCGCAAGTGCATATTTACTGGGTCGATTCCGGTGACAGCGCGGCAGTTACTCAGCTAACACAAGCGCCGTCTGGCTTAAGCTGGTCACCCGATGGCAGCCAGATCGCATTTTCCATGTTTACACCTAAATCGCAACCGGCACCGGTCAGCTTACCGGGCAAACCCGAAGGTGCCGACTGGACTGCTGCGCCTAAGTATATCGATAAAGGCAACTACCGTTATGACGGCGGTGGTTATGCCAAAGACGGGCACCAGCAAATCTATGTGATTCCGGCAACCGGTGGCTCTCCGCGTCAGCTAACAGACGAAGAATTTAATCACGGTGGGCAACTCTCGTGGTCGCCGGACAGTAAGCATATTTTCTTTTCAGCTAACCGCCGTGATGACGCATTCCGTCAGCCAGTTAACAGCGAAATTTATCGTCTAACTCTAAGCTCCAAAGAAATTACTGCAATCACCGAGCGTGACGGCCCTGACGGTTCGCCAAAAGTCTCTCCAAACGGTGAAAAAATTGCTTTTACCGGTTATGACGACACCAAAATGAGCTTTCAGGCCTCTAATTTGTATGTAATGGACTTAGACGGTTCCGACGTCGAACTGCTGACAGGAGACTTAGACCGCAGTGTTACCGGGTTTGAATGGGACCGCGACAGCGAAGGTGTTTACTTTACCTACGACAACAATGGGGTCGGACAGCTGGCGCGCACCGACTTAGACGGAGATCATACCCAACTGACCAACAGAGTCGGCGGTCTGTCTTATGCCCGGCCATATGGCGGAGGTGACTTCAGCGTAGCCAAAAACGACCGCATAGCGTTCACCATCTCCAACCCAATGCGTCCAGCGGAGCTGGCACGGTGGGACGACGGAGATGTACAGCAGCTCACCCGGTTAAACGAGGACGCGCTGGCGCACAAGCAGTTAGCTAAAGTAGAAGAAATTAACTATAAATCGAGCGTTGACGGCATCGACCTGCAGGGCTGGATAGCCTATCCGCCGGGTTTCGATAAAGACAAAGACTACCCGTTAATGCTGGAAATTCACGGTGGTCCGCACACTAACTATGGTCCTCGCTTCGCGGCTGAAATTCAGTTATTTGCTGCGGCCGGCTACGTGGTGCTTTATACCAACCCGCGGGGCAGTACCAGTTATGGTTCGGACTTTGCCAATGAAATTCACCACAACTACCCAAGCCATGACTACAACGACTTAATGGACGGCGTAGACGCAGTTATTAACAAAGGCTTTATCGATAAAGATGAGCTTTACGTTACAGGTGGTAGTGGCGGCGGCGTGCTAACCGCCTGGATAGTCGGACATACCGACCGCTTTAAAGCTGCGGTTGTGGCTAAGCCGGTTATTAACTGGTACAGCTTTGTGCTTACCGCCGATATGTACAACTTTTTCTATCAGTACTGGTTCCCGGGTCTGCCGTGGGAGAATATGGAACATTACATGAAGTATTCGCCTATCAGCTATGTCGGCAATGTGACTACGCCAACCATGCTGCTGACTGGTGAAAACGACTATCGTACGCCTATGTCAGAAACCGAGCAGTACTATCAGGCACTGAAATTGAAAGGTGTGGACACCGCTATGGTTCGCATTCAGGACTCAGGCCACGGTATTTACGCGCGGCCCAGTAACCTGATGAACAAAGTAGCTTATATTCTGCATTGGTTTGAAAAATACCAAGAAAAGACAAAGTAGCCTGACATTCATGTCAGGAGGAATGCCGCTCCTGACGTAAACGTCAGGCTACGCGTCTGCTAGTGATAAGTAAGCGCGCATAGCAAAATCAGGCTGGATATTTTCCAGCAGAGGCCATTGCTCTAAGTTCACCGTAGGCCTGTCTTCGGTGAACTTAATTATTTTCTCTGCCAGAGCATCAATATCTCCTACAGGAACTAGCCAGTTCGGGGCGAAATTATGCGTAATTTCTCTGGGACCATGGTCGCAGTCTGTTGAAACAAATGGCGTTCTACAAACTAAAGATTCTACTAATACGTTTGGGAAGCCCTCGTACGATGAGCTAAGGACAAGCAACTGAGCATTACGTATCCACGGGAATGGGTTTTCAATGAAGCCGGGTAAAATCACGTTTTCCTGAAGCTGTCGTGCTGCAATAGCCTGTTTAACCTTTTCTGTCGGGTTTACCAACAATACCAGCTTAAGAGAAGGCTTTTGTGCTACAACTTTTTTAAAAGCATCCAGCAAAACGTCATGTCGTTTTGCTTTGGCAAAGCGACCCATATGCACAATATAGGGTTCTTTGGGCAGTAACTTGGCATCATTAGTAGCATGACTTAGCTGTGTTATGTGTTCTTGATTAATTGGGTTATAGATTGTTGTTACCCGCTTAGGATGCAGCCATGAAATTTTTTCCAGATCGTTTTTCGCACCCTCTGAGACCGCTACAACAGACTTTCCGTTCAGGGCTTTCTTTTTGTTCTTTAAGCGCCAATATTTTAGCAACCCTCGCTCACGGGCAGCATTTAGTTCTCCGCAAGTAGAAATATGAACGACATAAAAACACGGAGTTTGAGTCTTTAGATGATTAACAACTACGTTAGACTCGTCCAAATGTGAGTATATGGCGTCAAATACACTGCCGTCCTTCTCAAGCATGTCTATGGTGCCCTGAAGGGCGCGAGCTATTCTCTTTGATTTCCCAAATAACTCGAGGTTCTTAACATGCTTAAATGGCAAAATATGAATATTCTTAAAACTCTGATGTTCGTAGGTAACCTTTTGCGAGAGAACAATAATATGGCTTTCTATTCCATTCTCTAGAAAATGTTCATGTAAACGCAGACATACCCGCTCGGCACCGCCGCCGGTAAGTGTTGGAATTACAGTCAAAACTTTTTTCACAGTGTCTCCAGAGTTACCATTTGAGTTTGAAACGAACGGTTTCTTTTAGCTTATTAAACGGGCGCTGCTTTAATTCTTTACGCTTAGCTATGCGTTGTATTTCGCTAGGCTCGTCTGATACATCAGCACCATACGGAACAAGCCCCTGAATTGTAATACCGACCTCCCAGGACCATTGTAAATCAATATCAATGGGTCGGAAGAATGGCGGCTTTTTAGCCAGCAAACGCTTCGCGCCTTCGCGACTTACGACCTGAGCGACAGTTCCTGTCGGGCTCTTTTTGTAGTTAACTAATGACACATCTAAGTTATCATCGCCCATTACGGTCTCAGTGGCTTTATAGGGTCTCGGTTTAAAAGGGCAAGACAGTTTTAAATAATGCCAGTCGCTTTTAAGTTGAGGGATAGTTGAAATAACTGACGCAAACTGGCGGTCTAATAGCAAGTCGTCTTCCAGAATAACGGCATAGTCTAAATTGTCATCGATTATTTTTTCCCAGCATTTTATATGACTCAAATAACAACCAATTTCGCCAGCAGTTAAATCGTACTGAAACCGCCGCTTTGCCGTTTCTGCGTCGAACACCTCGGCTATTTTTTCATCGGTAAGGGTTGCGCCATCCACCGCAGGGACACGTTCAAACGTGAACCCAGTCTTTTCAATTTGATCAGAAGCTCGCTGTAACCTTTCAGTTGAGCGGTCAAGGTTAATTAGAAAAATATTAAACTTCATTATGAGTTAAATCTCTGAATAATTGATGGTAATTGTCATGCATGATCTCGGTGCTGAATTTCTCAAAAGCGACATTGCGAGCATTGGCCGACATATCTTTGGCTAAATCCGGCTTGCTTAGTATGAGCTCAATAGCGTTAGCCAGTTCTTCATCATTCTCATGGCCGTGGAGCAATCCGGTACGCTCAGGTTCTATCACTTCTTTTACGCCCGGAACTTCGCTGCCAATCACGGCACAACCTGCCGCCATGGCTTCTATTAAAGTTAAAGGCATACCTTCATAATGAGTGCATTGCACGAAAATCTGACTTTGCATTAACAGCTCAGGTACATCGGAGCGGTACCCCATAAATTCAATATTGTCCGATAGTCCACACTGACTAACTAAGCGTTTCAATGGCAAAAGATTTTTGTTTTTTCCTTTACCAATTATCTTCAATGGCACGTCAATGCCACGCTCTTTTAGCTTGGACATTGCTCTAATCAGGGTGGCATGATCTTTTTGTTTTGCAATGCGCGATACCATGACAATTTGACGTTTCCGGACTTCCCACGCCGCGGGAGTCTTTTCAAACGGGGCTAACTGAATACCGTTGCTTATTGCATAACATTTTTGAGGCAAATAACCTCGCTCCAGTAAAACTTGTTTAACACCTTCAGAACACCCCACAATGGCATCGGTATAGCGGTTTAAAAATGAGGAAAGAGCCAGACGAAAGCGGTTATAACGCTCCCGTGTATTGTGCTCAACATGAACAATTCTAGGCACACGTGCAAGCACAGCAGCAACTCGCCCCCATAAGTGCTCACTGAATCCATGGGCGACAAAAATATCTGGTTTGTGCTTACGGCATAAATGTACAAGTGCAAAAATTGTTGTGATGTGTGTCCAGCTATTGACGGTTTCAATTTTCAAACCCTCTTGTTTTAACTGTTCAACACGAGCTTTTGGCATATGCGCCTTGCGACGTAGAATCAATACGTTCTCAATATCACTCTGCTCCTGGCCAGCTTTTACCAAAGATAGAGCGACTTGGGTTGCGCCACCGGAAAAGCCTCCGGTGACAAAATGCATTACTTTCATACAAAGCCTTTAGTGTTTTATCTGTGGCAATTGTAGCAGAATTGGGTCGTTATCCTGTAAAGAATTAGCTAAAATGGAAGGCAATGTTTATCAAGTCTGGACTGTTATGTCACAAATTTTAGTCACCGGAGGCGCGGGTTATATTGGTTCTCATACCGTGGCTGAATTACTCACTGCAGGGCACCAGGTGGTTGTGCTGGATAACTTAGTTAACAGCTCTGAGCAGAGTCTGAGGCGAGTGCAGGAAATTACGGGCAAGCCGCTGACCTTTATTCAGGGCGATGTGCGCGATACCGTTAAAGTAGCGGAAATTTTAGCAACTCACGAAATCGATAGCGTTATCCATTTTGCCGGACTAAAAGCCGTAGCCGAGAGCGTGAACAAGCCTCTGGAGTACTACGATACGAATGTAAACGGAACTTTGTCTTTATGTTCGGCGATGCATAAGTCTGGAGTGAAAAGCATCATTTTTAGTTCATCAGCAACGGTTTATGGCGCTGAAGCGCCTGTGCCTTATGTTGAATCTATGCCGCGAGGCAGTACGTCCAACCCTTATGGGGAGAGCAAAGCCATAGTGGAGCGTATACTCACCGACTTAGCTCATGCAGACCCGGACTGGTCGGTCAGCTTACTTCGCTATTTTAATCCTATTGGCGCGCACCCCAGTGGACTCATTGGTGAAGACCCAAAAGGTATTCCTAATAATTTGTTGCCCTTTATCACACAGGTAGCCATAGGGCGAAGAGACAAGTTATCCATTTTTGGAAATGACTACCCGACCGAGGATGGTACCTGCGAGCGTGATTATCTTCATGTAGTCGATTTAGCTAAAGGCCACCAGGTGGCTGCTGAGAAATGTGCGCAGCACTCGGGAGTACATACCTACAATTTAGGAACCGGTCAGCCAGTGTCGGTGCTGAACATGGTTAAGGCCTTCGAGAAGGCGAATAATGTGTCAGTACCTTTTACCTTTGAAACGAGAAGACAGGGTGACTTAGCGGCATTCTGGGCAGATACCGCGAAAATTCAGCAAGAACTAAACTGGACGGCACAACACAGCCTGGAAGATATGGTGAGAGACGCGTGGCGGTGGCAACGCCAAAACCCTAATGGTTATGAAACGTAATTAATTGTAGCCTGATGAGATGGTCCCCTCCCTCCTAAGCGGCATCGCAATGTGCCAATATAGAGGTTCAAGCTTCTATAGAAACAGAGTGGAGAGGACCAATGG
>NZ_DEXU01000012.1:0-3941 GCF_002364295.1 Idiomarina sp. UBA3176 | reverse complement strand
ACAACAAGGTTGACATAGTGGGTCACTGAGCCGTGTTCCCGGGTTGGATGAATATCTATTTGTAGACAATCAAACGCTCTATGTCGGGCGGGTCATTCATATTTCTACTCTCTTTCGCTCCCAAGCATTAGTATCGGTGAGAATAGTTGAAAACCAAGAGAAGTTACATGTCTAGCATTGACAGTGTGAGGTGCAAACCGTTCAGTCAGAAGCCCAAAGCTGTTCCACTTGTAAAGGTTAGTGTCTAGACTACTATTTTTTAATAGGTTAATTTTCAACAGTGCTAAATTTTAAGCAAAGCCTGTATCTGGAGATAGCAGCTATGAGTAGATGTTCGAAATACAATCAACAAGATATCGAGAGGATGGCTGATGAAAATGGCTATAAATATATCTCTGGCATTCAAGCGAACCAGGAGTCTGAGCACGTTGTAAGATGCCGAATGTGCGGTTTACCTGATAAAAAGACAACAAAAATGTTAATAGCCCACTCTAAGTGTCGTTATATGCCATGCAAAAACCGAGGAGTGCTAACTTTACAATATATTCAAGACACGCTCGCGCCATATGGTATCAGCTTACTAAGTGAGCCAAAACCCTGTGAGGCAACTGTTGTTAGTAGCGATGATAAGCTTGTATTTGAACATAATAAGAAACAGATGAGAGAGCGTTGGAGAACAATAAAAGAGAGAATAAGAACTGGGCGGTTAATTTTTAAAGAAGATGAGAAACATAAAGAGCACAATCTACTGACAGATGAGAAGCTAAAACAAATAATGCAGATTAACCAAGTAAAGCTGACCGAACGGAAACCGACGAGCTGGGTTGATAGAGTTGAGTTCAAATGCTTACGATGTGGTTTGCATCGATTTGACACCGCCAAAAGATTAAGTAGTAGAGAAAATTGCGATTGTGAGTGCGTAAAGTCAGAAAAGCGATTTGATGACTTCGTATTACGTGTAGAGGAAGCTGGTTTAGCATTCGATGACTTAGACGATGTGAGAAATCAATTTCAATCTATAGCTAAAAAAAATCTTCCGAAGCAAGAGCGAGAAAACGCATATAGAAATGTGAGAGCGCAGTTAAGGTGTCCTGACTGCGGTGGAGCTTTTCTTAGTCAAAGTCTTTTTCAAATTGTCTATGAGTTTCTGCTTTTCTGTACGAATAAAAACTGTAAAAGCTTTGTTGAAATGAGAGCGCAATCAGATTCGCTAGGGTTAAGCTTCGGCAGTAGCGATGCGGATCTCGAGCGAAATGCATTAATACTAACATCAAATTTTGAAAGCTTATCTCACTTTAAGTCAGCTTACCCTTACGTTAAATATCGACTATCTTTTGGCGTTAAACGAGCGGTGTTTTTAAAGAAGCTATGGCAGCGCTGTGGGGAGCTAAGTGACGGCTGGAAGAGCACAAAGGTAAATATTCAAAAAGATGAAGATATTACCAAGGTGCTTTTATTGTGCATTAAAAATGGCGCTACCGCCGGCTTGAATAGCTTGCTCGAATCAGCGCCAACACTTAATAATAGAGCATTCATAGCTCAAGTAAGTCAAAAATTTAGAGAGCAATTTAGAACTTGCTGTGAGAAGTTGGATTATCACTTAAGAAATAACTGGCGAAACTTAACTGTTGAGCAAGCATTACAAGAAATAAACCGTTTAAAACTAAAAAGTAGAAATGATTTTAAATATAATGCGCAGGGACTTTACGGTGCATGTATCCGCAAAAACTTATTGGCGCAAATATACGCAGCTATGGATTGGCATGAGCCCATTATTTATGTCGATATGTGTGATAATGACTTGTTGAGCCATGCTAAAAATACTGCGATTGAACTGAATGCTCGAAATATCACTGAACTCGAATATCAAGGTAGCAGTGCATTGGTGAGAGAAATCCGCTCTGAATCTCGGTCGGGTCTTAATGAAAACCTTCACGCTATATTAGGCTGGGAGTCAGCAGAAAAATGGCGGGGAATTGAAATGTATGAAGTCCTGTGTAAAGTCCTTGAGTATAAAATATTTTCGATGACAGATCTGCACAAAAAATTATCAGGCCTTTATAAAGAACTTTATCGCACAGGTATGGCCGAAAAGTTAGCCGCTGAAGTTCACTGGGGAAAATTTAAATCAATATTTGGGAGAAGGGCTGATTCTTTAGTAGAGTCAGTTGTTTTTTCTCTAATGGAACTCAATAACATACCTTTTCAAACACACGTACAGACACCTTTCAAAAGCTTACAAAACACGAATGCGATGAAAGCAGATTTTTTACTTAAAAATGAGCATTATGGGCGTCAGGTATATGGAGAAGTGTGGGCATGTAATGAAAAGTATCCTGGGTCTGGGTTCCTTAGAGATTATCTAAGTAAGAGGAACTATAAACAATCGCGATATGACGGTCTCCATGATGTTGAATTACTGTCTGTGGAAGGGATCGAGTATTATAAGCCCACTGCCTCTTTGACTCGTTATGTCAATCATATTGCAGAATGTTTCTTTAAACTTGGTATAAAAAGGGGGGGCAGGTGCATAATGCTTGTCAGTTAAGCTAACTGGCTGTCGGTTTAGAAGGCGGTCGCATCGGATAACGTTGCGGCCGCCTTTTTATTGAGAGACTGTAAAAGATTTTGTGTAAATGGCTGATTGCACTGTTAAATCCGATCCTGATACATGATCTCGAATTGCGCCATGGCCGGTTTCCAGTTGCGTATGGGCATCGTCCACTTTTTCGATGCCTGATGCAAGGCTAAGTACAATACCTTCATGATGGCCTCATCATTCGGGAACGACCGGCGAGTCTTGGTAATTTTACGCAATGACGCGTTCAGCGATTCGATGGCGTTGGTGGTGTAGATAGCCTTACGTATCTCCGCCGGGTATTCGAAGAATACGCTTAAGCGTTCCCAGTTTGCCCGCCATGAGCGGCTTATGGTCGGATGCTCTTCATCCCACTTTTCCGCGAACTCTTCCAGCGCCTGCTCTGCTGCAGCGCGAGTGGCAGCGCCATAAATTAGCTTTAAGTCAGCTGCGATTATCTTGCGTTGCTTCCAGTTTACGTAACGCAGAGAGTGGCGAATTTGATGCACAATGCACAGCTGCACCTGAGTCTTCGGGTAAACCGCTTCAATGGCTTCGGGGAAGCCCTTCAGGCCATCGCAACAGGCGATAAAGATATCATCGACGCCGCGATTTTTAAGCTCGTTCATCACAGATAACCAGAATTTAGCGCCTTCGGTTTGTGCCATCCACAGGCCAAGGAGCTCTTTTTCACCGTCGGTATTAATGCCAAGCGCCAGGTAGACTGACTTATTTTGAACAACGCCAGAGTCACGGCTGCGAACCACCAGGCAATCGAGGTACACGACCGGGTAAAGCTTTGCCAGTGGTCGATGTTGCCAGGCCTTTACTTCGTCCATCACCTCGTTTGTAACCTGAGATATGAATGTGGGGGATACTTCAACACCGTAAGCTTCTTCAAGGTAAGCCTGGATATCCCGGGTGGTCATGCCTCTGGCATAGAGCGCGACGATGCGCTCATCGAATCCGTTAAGCTGGCGTTCACCTTTGCGAACCAGTTTAGGCTCAAAGCTACCATTGCGATCACGGGGAATATCCAGCTCGACGTCACCGTTGGTGCTACGAACAGCCTTCTTGGTTTTACCGTTGCGGGAGTTACCGCTGTTATTGCCGGTCGCATCATTTGGGGCGTAGCCTAAATGGGCTTGCATCTCGGCTTCTAAAGCGCGTTCAGCGACTTTCTTGGTAAGCTGCTTGAGCAGCCCGGCTTCACCTAAAATGTCTTCTGGCGAGTCACAGCCATCAAGCAGCTGATCGATGAGTTTGTCTGATATTGGCATTCTGATATCCTTCTGCGATATTGGTAAGAATGCCATTTACACAGATATTTTTACACTCTCTTTATTGAACGAGGGTAATATCG
>NZ_DEXU01000019.1:0-75566 GCF_002364295.1 Idiomarina sp. UBA3176 | reverse complement strand
TCGGGTTTAGTCTGCCACTACATCCGGATGCCTTACTTTCTTATTTTCCAGTTCCCTTCCTTTGCCCATAACATCCCCTTCTAAACTAACTTCTTCCCAACTAATATCATTGCAGATTGCGCGCTCACCCAAAAATAATTTAATAAAAATTATCTTTCATGATAACTACTAAATCTAACTCATTCAGAATAGTCAAACCAATTCCTATACAGTCGGTTATCCAATTCGCCGAAAGCATCTACCTCTTTATTGTAACTATTCAAGTATGCTTCACCTTCAAATCCAAGTTCTTTTAAAAATCTATTAACGCTTCCCTTTTCTATCATAATTCCCATTACATAGTGGCGGTAAGTATGAACATCCCTACCGTTTCTTAGGTACTTTGACATTACTTGAAGAAGATCAATGCTAACTTTTATGTAATTGAATATATAACGTCCTAACTCTTGCTCACTAACACTATTAGGCAAAGCTTTTTTTAACTTTTCCGCCCCAAACTTTCTGAAGCTCGAAGATAACGACAGTCGCTCAATACGCGTCTTTGGAAAAAAATCAGCAAAACTGGTATCCCATGCACCTTTCTCACGTGCATAACGCTCAATAGATTTTTCTAACTGTCCTTGAATATGAGCTTTTTGCTTTAGTTCCTCAGAGGCATTAAGTAATTCATTCGCTCGCTGTTGCGCTAACACTGCTTCGTGATGAAGCTTTACGGTATCTTTCATTGCCTTACTTGCTCGCCTAAATTCAATTCGTTGTATTTTCAATGAACGATAAAACAAGAACGCAGAACCTAATGCTACAATCGGAGTAACAATTCCCGAAAAGTATCCTCCAAAGTCGGCCCAGCCTTCCGGCCCACCCCAATTAAAATCCCAGAAAACTGCGGAGTAAACGATTATAGTCAGGGCCATGACAATTACAGCCGAATACAGAACCACTTTCGCATCATTTTCCACAACCCAGCGCTTTAACCGGCGACACCTTACCTTTAATCGTTTCCCTTTGCCCATAACTTCCCCTTCCCAATCAAACTGTCAACTGGTTGGTTGCTAACTAACATCATAATGATTTGTGGATTTCCGATAATTACATGACCCGGCGTGCTTGTCACGGGTTCCGGAACACGGTAGGTTTGAACAATAAAAATAATAAAAAAGTCAGGGTGGCTGTATGCAAGTAAATTATTATGGTTTTCAATTCGAAGTTAGTGGTGATTTAAATATCCTTGATACAATTATGTTTCACGAAGCTAGCTCCCCAGTTTTATACGATGGACTGTCGTATCCAAGGTACGTCTATCTTGATAGCAAAAGTAGTTCTAATTACATTGTTGGAGTTATAGTTACAGAAAAAGACAAGTCATCTTCCTTAACTTTGGATAAGAAAACGATGACTCTGACTCGAGAAAGCCTTGATAATGACGAAACCGAAGTTAACTACTTTCTCATAAGCAAAATTAACGGGCTTGGGATATATCAGCATTACCATAACTCTACATCCGTTAGGCAGTTCAATGAAATTCTCGAATGTCTTGTTTTTAAGCGGAAAATGGCTGTTCTTGCTAAAAAAACAAAAGATTTAAACGACGACAAGGAAAAAAAATTAAGAAAAAAATTTAAGGTGGAAGTTAACTTTTCAGCCATATATGAAAAAGGAGGCTTAAAAAAGGTTCTCGAGGAATTTGACAGGATTAAGAGCTTCCAATACACATTTGCAGAGTTAGAAGACGATGTCCGCGCCAATGTTCCAGCGAGCACTTTTGCTTATAGAAAAACAGAATGTGTAGTATACGGTGACGGGCCAGTCGCAGATATCGGCCGCGCGATAGACACTTTTGTCAAAAACAGATCACTAAGAGGCGGTAAAATTAAAGTTTTAAACGCCTCAAACAGACTTAAGACAGTTGATATTTTTGACAATATGATAAACTTTGGTGAGCAAGAGTATGACGGTTTTTTGACAAAAATCCATAAAAGAAAAGCAGCCGCCCTTCAGGGCAATCCTATTATCACAGAGTTAATAAACGCTGCGAACAATGATAAGCAAAAGCGATTCACGGCAAAGATAAAGAACTAAAATGCTCCACATAACTAAAAGTCTAGGTTGGATAATTGTTATCGTCAGCTTTATATTTTGGTTGGCGTTTGGGGCCTTGGTGTTTTTTGCATGTGATGGTTCGATATTTGATTTTTATTCAAAAAATTTACGAGCAAGCTCTTTCACCGCCTTCCTAACGATATCTATATTTTTATTATCACTAAAGACCTTTATCGTCACAACGATGAAGAAAGAAGTGTTTGACGATAAAAAATACCTTGAAAACTACACTGATAGATTTCCCAGCCTCCATCAGGCATATCGGGATAGAGTCTGGGTCATTAAGGGTATTGAGGAGGATGATAGAAACACGGATGTCAAGTGTCGTCACTTATATTTCCCACTCAAGAATTTGTCCGATACTTTGTTTATTTCTATCATATTAGCGATTTTCGCAAGTATCTCGCAGTTCACACGGTAGTGTTCAGAATTCTGTGTCATTTCGTTAAACTAAGCAAAAAAGAGATGACATATGACCAAAACCAATTTCGACATGGATGCCGCTTTAAAGCAGTTGCGTGAAGGCAAAGACCTCACGGGCAAAGACGGCATTCTGACACCGCTTATCAAACAACTCACCGAAGCAGCGATGCAGGCTGAGCTTGAAGAGCACCTCAGTGATAAAGAGCAATCTAACCGCAAGAACGGCTCGACGTCAAAAACAGTCAAGAGTCCTGCCGGCAGTTTTGAACTAGATACACCCCGTGACAGAGCCGGCTCATTTGAGCCGCAGCTGGTTAAAAAACATCAGACGCATTTAACTGATGAGCTGGAGCGTAAAATTATTGCATTGTTTTCGCTTGGAACCAGCTATCAAGACATTCGCATGCACATTGAAGACCTGTACGGCATTCATGTCTCAAACGGCACCATTAATACCGTGACGGATAAGCTTCTTCCGGAGCTTCAGGCATGGCGTGAACGACCTTTAGAAGCGGTTTACCCCATTGTCTGGCTCGATGCCATTCACTATAAAATCAAAGAGAATGGCCGTTTTATCAGCAAAGCTGTTTACACCATCCTCGGCCTCAATATTGACGGCAAAAAGGAGCTCCTGGGGCTTTATTTATCCGAATCAGAAGGCGCCCATCACTGGCTGAGTGTGTTGACCGATCTCCATAATCGAGGCGTTCAGGATATTCTGATTGCCTGCGTAGACGGCTTAAAAGGCTTTCCAGAAGCCATAGAAAGTATTTACCCGAAAACTGAGGTGCAACACTGCATCATTCATCAAATTCGCAACTCGATGAAGTACGTGGCCAGCAAAAACCAGAAAGCCTTCATGGCCGATTTAAAATGCGTGTATAAAGCCGCAACACTGTCCGCTGCCGAGAGCGCGTTGGATGATTTAGAAGCCAAATGGGGCGATAAATATCCCATCGTTATTCAATCCTGGCGCAATAAGTGGGCGACACTCTCAGCGTATTTTAAGTATCCGGATTATGTTCGAACCGTTATCTACACAACCAATGCCGTTGAGGCGGTACACCGCCAGTTCCGAAAACTGACCAAAACCAAAGGCGGTTTTAGCAATGAGAGTAGCTTGCTTAAGCTACTGTACGCGGGTATGTTAAAAGCAACTGAGCGCTGGTCGCATCCGGTGCAGAACTGGAATCTGACACTGTCTCAGCTAACCATCCACTTTGAAGGTCGACTGGATGGCCACATAGATTTATGAAAAATTGGCTGACACAGAATATTGAACACTCTCGTTCACACTGGGATTCATCAACTCCCCATGGACAGCTGGAGCAGCCCTTTATTTCGCTGTTTTATCTGTTGCTTTACTTGTCTATAGCCTTTTCCAAATAAAAGGTAATATCGACAGCGTGCTTACATCAGAATCGAAAGCTAGTGATGTAATAAACCAGAATAAAAGCTAAGTATATTAGCTTTCCCCGCTGCTGTAACTATTTCTCAGCTAACTAAAGTTTTTCAAAAAAACTCGCAGACCGACGAAATTCCCTCTCTCTGCGGAACAAAAACCACTCGAATCCGCGCAACAATAGTTACTCAATTAACCCACTGGAAGACACTATGTCGGCTCATAAAACCGTTGCGCCAGCGATTACCCCCCAAATTAGCCACCTAATCGCGGCTCCATCAACTTTTTGGGTGTCATCATAGTGCTTCCACTAACTAAAAAGGAGGTATTTATGCGCAAACGAGAATCAAAACGTGAACGCAAACAAAAGCGTAAAATCAAGACTGCGGTTTTAGCATTTGTCGTTCTTACAATATGTAGTCTCGCTTCAATTAGTAAAGCGTTTTAATACCAACCGGCAGCGTGATCACGCATTTGTGCGTTTCATATTCCGTCGCTGACGAGCGACTGGATATATTAAATGCGTCTTAAATTCAGCCTTTAACGCGAAAAAGTTATTAAAGTTGAAGTCTTTGAGGCGACAAAGAAAAATGCACCAATTTTTGTGAAATGATTGGTTCGTGCACTGATTAAAACACGAGCATAGCTGGGGATGGCCACCTAGTTATTTTATCCGGATAAACGCTCTTCCAATATACAGGAAGAAACGATGAGAGATGTTCAAAGAGAAATTTACTACGTGGTTTTTGCTGACAAGGAAACAGACCTAATTGGCGCTAAGAACTACATTGATTACGAGACCGCGGTTGAAAGAGCGGAGCTGACAAGGCGACATGAACGTTATTACGATGTTTATGTAACTAGAGTTATAGACGTAGAGATGCCCCACTAGGCTTTTTATGCGCACTTATCAAGAACTATAGATCTATCAGTGTATTTCTATAGGTCCGCCTCCTGGTAAAGGTTGCCGCTGTTATGAAAAATAGGCGTACCTTCCTTCACATCAATAGTTTTTGTTAAATTACCATCACTAATTTTGACAAAAACGTAATAGGATCCCCTGTACGCAGGTGAAAAACTAATGTCAGTTGAGGATTTTGGAAAAGAAAAAACTGTCTATGTGACGTTTTTAGACACTAAACCAGAAGAGATTGTAACCGTCGCCTGTGCAGGGCTATAAATTGCTATAATCGTTCAACATCGGCTAGAGCAAATGGGGGAAGCTCGATGTAAAGGCGGCTAAACTAGCCGCCTTCCAATAAGTTCTAAGCAACTGATTAACACATTACCTTTATCGTAATAACTTTATTTCCTTCGCTGTCATAGTAGTGTTTATCGCAAACTTGGCTGTCCCAGCCATCACCTCCACCGCCACCAACTCCAGGTAGTGAGGTGCCACCACCATTAGATGGAGGGATATAATTACCACCACCGCCGCCGCCACTTGGACCGGATGTCGTCGGCGTACCAAATGCATCTTCAAGAGCCTCAGCGGCACAAGGTGAAACTTCCAGCGATGTAACTGAGCTATCAGTCATAACTGACCAATAATTTCCGCTGATATGGGTTTTCGTTGCATCTAAACTAATTGAGATGCCATTACTGATAGGCGACAACTTAAATGCAACTACTGACGGTTCTTGGTTGTCCTCCGTCGCTAACGGATCGGGAGTTAAGAAAGTGAAGAATGCTGTTTTATCAACCAATTCATTATCCCAGCTGATTGAGACAGAGAATCCTGACTTCTGTAGTCCTAAACCGAAACCATTGAATTGAAAATCATCAAAGTCATCCGTTCGTTGTAAGTTTTCATCCAAATAAGCCTCATTTATTTCTGCTCTTAACCTATTCTTAAATTCCCCGGAAGTAGCTGCTTTCACGGCTTGGTATTCAGAACTTTCCGTACAAGAAAATTCAGAAGATGAGTTGGTAGTCGATGCCACATTGACCATAGATGGGCTTTGACCATTAACCCATTGCTCATAAGCAGTTGCTGTAGCAAATGAATCACTAACCTTACTCGCAACGTTTTGAAGTGCTCCTGATAAATCTTCAGTGTACTGCACGCCGTCTCTAATCATATTCTTAATAGTAGAATTATGATTATGCTGCTCAACCTGCAGTTGCATAGTCATTGGTGTCCCCCCTTGATTAGTGTGGCTAGAGCGAAACCCCCAAAGCGTACCTGTAGACTTATTCAATACCGCACTAAACACGGGTTGGCTATGACATACCTGGTTCCCAATAGTTATGATTTCATCAGGATTACCTGACGTGCAATGGAAACTCGGAATAGTCCGATCTCTGATGATATTTTTGGCCTCAGTATAACTACAATCATCGCAGGTAAATGCTATAACGTCAGGATCTGCTGCTTCAGCAAGAGGCGAAAAACCAAGGACAGTGGCAATCGCTACTCCGCTAACTAATGAATAGATTTTCATAATTTTTCCTTTTTTATAATCTAAAAAACGAATTAAAACAAAAAAACAACATCTCGATACATACAAGCATCGATAAGTCTATAAGTCAAACTTCATATTTTTATAGCTGCATAGTTCAGAACTAATACCAGATACTTTCTACTGCCAGCAATCCGAGCTATCACATAGGAACTACGTTGGTTAATAGATTGAGATTGAAAGAGAGTGAGTGGCTGAATTTATCTGCGGGCTCGTGCTATAGTTTTCCTTTTCCGTTGAGCAGCTAGGCTTATGGCACAAAACGAACAAGAAACCTTTTACTGGCACGATTATGAGACATGGGGCGCTAACCCTTTAGTGGATCGCCCTGCACAGTTTGCCGGCTTGCGCACAGATACTGATTTTAATGTTATCGGCCGCCCGCTAACACTTTACGCTCAGCCCACACCGGACTTTCTGCCGAATCCGGAAGCCACGTTAATTACCGGTATAACCCCGCAGCTTGCTGCGAAGCAAGGTGTCGGTGAAGCCGAGTTCAGCAAAGCCATAGCAAATGAGTTTCAAAAGCCCAATACCACCATTATTGGCTACAACAACATTCGTTTTGATGACGAAGTCACCCGTTTGCTGTTCTATCGCAACTTTTATGACCCTTACGAATACAGCTGGCAAAACGGCAATTCACGCTGGGACTTAATTGATGTGGTGAGAGCCTGTTTTGCTCTACGCCCTGACGGTATTAACTGGCCGGAGAATTCTGACGGACAACCCAGTCTAAAACTGGAGCACTTGAGTGTTGCGAATAGCATTGAGCACGGTCAGGCGCACGATGCTATGTCAGACGTTTACGCGACCATTGGTCTGGCAAAACTTATCAGCGAAAAACAGCCTAAGCTGTGGCAGTGGGCTTACAGTATTCGCCGTAAACAAAAGCTACTGAACTTGTTTAACTGGCAGGCTCCGGAACCGCTGGCCCATGTCAGTGGGTTTTACGGTACGGCTAACCGCTATTTGTCGGCTATATTGCCGCTGGGCTTTCATCCTAAACAAAATAGCAACGTCATTGCCTGGGACTTGCGCGTTCCGCCCATGGATTTTGCCGATAAATCGGTAGAAGAATTAACGGAGTTAACCTACACCAGCCGTAGAGAACTGGAAGAGCAAGGCTTACAGAAGAGTGGCATACAAAATATTCACTTGGGTCGCTGTCCTTTCTTAGCGCCCATTAAAACCATTTCTGCGGAAGCTGCTGATAGTGCCGCATTAGATACAGCCGCCCTGGAGACAAACGCAAAATGGTTGCAGGAAAATAGCGACTTCCGTGACAAGCTCATGCAGGTGTTTGAACAAACCAAAGAGTTCGCGCCCAGAACCGACGTTGACCAACAGATATACGATGGCTTTTTCTCTCCTCAGGATAAAAAGCATATGGAGATTATCCGTTCGTCAGAGCCACACCAACTGGCCGGTCTGGAGCTGGACTTTCAGGACAAGCGTATGCCTGCACTGCTGTTCCGTTACCGGGCACGAAACTACCCGTCGACTCTTAGCGACAAAGAGCTAAATAAGTGGCGTCTGTTTTGTCAACAGCGCTTAATTGAGCCGCCAGAAGGCTTATTGTCCGCAGAGGACTTTGCACTGAAGCTTGAGGATTTAGCAAATCAGCATCAGGAAGATGCGCATAAGCTGCGGTTGCTAAAATCACTGTATGACTACGCCGCATCGCTTTAGTAGCCCAGTATTGTAATAAAAGAAAAGGCGCCGACTTAATAAAAGCCGACGCCTAATATCACTGATTTATCTTTTGAATAAGCAAGTTACGCTTTTTTATTCCCCACTCTGAACAACCTTGCCAGTGCCGGAATTAAGATAAGTGCGCCCAGCATATTCCACAGGAACATAAAGGTTAGCAAAATGCCCATATCGGCCTGGAATTTAATGGGTGAGAATATCCAGGTGGCGACACCTATGGCCAGTGTCAAGCCAGTAAAGCCAACGGCCTTGCCGGTGTTATCCAGTGAGTACTTGTAGGTTTCCTGCAACGACATGCCCTGTTGCAAGCCCTCTTTCACTTTACTGTAGATATAAATGCCGTAGTCGACACCGATACCAACCCCTAAAGCAATAACTGGCAAGGTAGCCACTTTAATGCCTATGCCTAACACCGCCATTAGTCCCTGACTCATAACAGTAGTAAAGGCCAGCGGTAGTACAATGCAGGCTACGGTACGAACGCTACGGAAGGTAATAAAGCACAGCACGATAACAACGCCATAAACCCATAGCAGCATCTTATTCTGCGCTGCTTCTATAACTGAGTTAGTTGCCGCTTCAATACCCGAGTTGCCCGCTGCCATCAACAGTTCTAAACCTTCCTGCTGATAGTTCTGGTTAAACTCATTAACCGAGCCAACGACATTCTCTAAGGTTTTAGCTTTATGGTCGTCCAGGTAAATAATGACCGGCGCCATTGAACAATCGTTATTGATCAAACCATCCGGAATACGGCTTAACGAGGCGTTAGTAACGTATTTGTTACGGTTTAAGCTAAACCACTTAAGGTTACCCTCGTTAATACCAAACATGCCCATTTTAGAAACGTAGACGACAGATTTAACGTCCTGAACACCGCTGGTGTTTTCCATATGCCAGCTAAAACGTTCCATCATTTCGAGATTATCGTACGCAATACATTGCTCAGGCGCAGAAGCTGCCATAACCACAAAGATATCGGTACTGGAGCTGTAGTTTTCTACAATAAAGGCATTGTCCTGATTGTAGCGACTGTCAGGGCGCAATTCCGGCGCGCCTTTATCAAGGTCACCAATTGCCATATTCTGACTATTGACTAAGCCCCAGGCCAGCATAACAAGAGCAATAACTAGCGCTGAATACGCCCATTTAGGCTGAGTAAATTTAGCAAAGAAATCAAACAGCGGATGACGCTCGTCCTTTATTTTCTTCTGGTAAGCAACACCGTTGTCTGACGTTCCCAGGTAAGACATCAAAATAGGCAATAAACCAAGGTTGGTCAGTACCACCACGGCAACACCAATACTAGCGGCTATTGCCAGTTCTTTGATTACCTCAATATCAATAACCATCAAGGTCGTAAAGCCAATGGCGTCGCTGGCCAGAGCGGTTAACCCGGCAATATACAGACCGCGGAACGCTGTGCGAGCGGCAGCAACTTTATCAAGCCCGGCAACCCGGTTAGAGCCAATGGCATTAATAATTTGTACGCCGTGTGATACCCCTATGGCGAACACCAGGAATGGTACGAGCATTGAGTACGGGTTAATACCGCTGCCAATAAGTTCAATAATACCCAGTTGCCACACTACCGCGATAATTGAACAACTAAGCACCATAAAGGTACTGCGCCAACAGCGGCTATAGAGGTAAAGCATGACCAGCGTAATAGCGATAGCCAACAGGAAGAACAAACCAACCTGCTCGGCACCTTCAATAAGGTCGCCTATCAGTTTCGCAAAACCAGTGATGTGAATTTCAATATCATCACTTTGGTATTTGTCACGAACCAGCGTTTCCAGCTTTTCAGAGAACTCCTGATAATCGAGCTTTTCACCGGTTTCCGGATTAACTTCATCCAGCGGAATATAGACGATGGTTGATTCAAAATTATTGGCAACCAGGTTCCCTACTTCACCTGAACGCAGAACGTTAGTTCTTAGTTGATCTAAGGACTCTTCGCTGCCGTCATAACCATCGGGAATAACCGGGCCGCCAACAAAACCTTCTTCGGTTACTTCCATCCAGCGGACATTGGGAGTCCATAAACTACGAAGCCCGGAGCGGTTGACGCCCGGAATAAAAAAGATTTCGTCGGTTATTTTTTGCAGCTCTTGTTGAAAATCGGCCTCAAAAATATCACCGTCTTTATTTTCAACCGCCACCCGGACAACGTTCCCCAAACTGGCTAAGTCGTCCTGATAATCAAAATAATTTTGAATAAACGGATGGTTGGTCGGGATCATCTTGGTCAGGCTGGCATCGGGACGAACCTGTGACGCGTGATAACCCAGGAACAAGGTTAGTAACAAAAAGACAATTAGCCAGGGAGCCCGTACCGTGAATAATAGCTTCTCCAGCAGTCCTGCTGGTTTATTCGCACTCGGATTATCCATTTACTGCGCTCCTTGTTGCGTTGCTAATGCTTCTTCTTCAGTGATTTTGGCCGGCCAGTGCAACAAACCACTGCGGCCCGTCATAATCCACTCACCGTCGCCTACTTCAATAATATCAGTCATAACCGAACCGCTCGGATGTGTCCGGTTCTTTACTTCTAACTGGTCATCAATCTCAAGAATGGTTCCGGAATGCCCAACAATTAGCTGAGTACCCTTGTTAGTGTTGGTTCCTGCCGACAAATTAACTCTGGTGCCTGTATCAACGGTTGTAAAGCTTTGTCCTTTATCGTCTGAGACAAAAGCATTGCCGCGTAAGCCATAAACCCAAACACGGCCCTCGGCATCAAGGTGTCCGCCAAACAGCGAACCGCGATAAGGAGAATCAAGAGTCTCCCAACTCTCACCACCGTCGTAACTCGCAAAAGCTAGTCCGGCTTCCCCGACAATATATAAGTCGTCACCCTGACCAAAAATGGTATTCAAATGATAACCACCCGGGTTTTCCAAACGACCCGAGATAACCTGCCAGCTTTCGCCGCCATCTTCAGTTTTAAGGAAGGTACCATAAGCGCCTATCGCCAGCACAGTCTGACTGTCTTTAACGTAAAGATCTAAAAAGGGCTTGCTGGGGCCTTCTTCTCTTGCTGCCTCTATATTACTGATCTGAAACTGAGCCTCTTCAAGCTGCCACTCCAGTTCACCGATAACGTCTTCATCGTCAGTTGATTCGAGTTGTTCATTCAGTTTCTCAATGCGCTTTTCAAAATAACCTTCTTCTAATGTCATCAGTTCGAAGCCGTCTAATTGACGTTTCCAGTTTTTACCGCCGTCTTCTGATTTAATAATGACACCATGATGCCCGGTCGCCCATCCATTTTGCTCGTCAGCAAAAGCGATACTGGTTAAAAGTACGCTGGTATCTACTTCTGCCTGTTGCCAGTCATCACTCTCTTTCCAGATAATATTTCCATGCGCACCGACGGCTATAAGTCGCGTTCCAACAGTCGTCACTTCAATAAGTACTTCGCTTTTAATTCTGTCTGATGACAATGCTGGTGCACTGATCACGTCGTAATCAGTAATTGTTGTTGTGTCGCTATCCTGTGCGAGCACTGTGGTGCTAAAAATAGCCCCCAACAACACCCCTAATGGGGTTAAAGACAAGCGCATGGAACCTCCCGGGTACTAAAAATGTCATAGGATTGTATAAGCTCAAGATAATTTGAAAACCTTTTTTCGTTAAATTCGTGCTTTTTTTCGTTAAAGTATTGCTTGAGAGGTCAGTCCTCTGGCAAAGTGATGTTGGAAAGTAGAACAACAAGGAAAATTATAATGAATAAACTGATGCTAAAAGCTGGCGTTTTTGCCATATCGGTGATTTCCGCGAGCGTTGCGGCTAAAGTATCACCAGAAGAAGCCGCACGGCTTGGTCAGGACCTAACCCCTATTGGTGCTGAAAAAGCGGCAAATGCCGACGGCTCTATCCCCGCCTGGGATGGTGGTTACTCCGATCACGCGGTTGAAGTTGTTCGCGGTAATGACCCGTATGCTGATGATAAACCTTTGTTTACCATCACTCACGATAACCTGGATGAGCACAAAGAACATCTGAGCGAAGGCCAAATCGCGATGTTCGATAAGTACTCAGACTATAAAATGATTGTGTATCCAACCCGTCGTTCGGCAACCTATCCGGACGAACTTTGGCCTAAAATTAAATCCAACGCAGAAAATGCAGAAATGGTTGCCGGTGGTAACGGAGTCGAAAACTTTGATACCACCATTCCGTTCCCTATCCCGGAAAATGGGTTAGAGGCTGTATGGAACCATATTACTCGTTACCGTGGCGGTGCAGTTACTCGTAACGTAGCGCAGTTCCCGGTTCTGTCTAATGGTAACTACACCACAGTAGAACTTAAGGAAACCCTGGTATTCCCTGAGTACTTAGAAACCGGTCGCCAGGAAGCTGACGACAACGTTCTGTTTTATTTTATGCAGGAAGTTGAAGCTCCTTCTCGCTTAACCGGTACGGTTTTGCTGGTTCATGAAACCATTAACCAGGTAAAAGAAGGACGTCGCGCATGGATTTATAATGCCGGTCAGCGTCGCGTTCGTCGTGCACCTAACGTTGCTTATGACGGACCAGGCACTGCAGCAGATGACCTACGTACTTCTGATAACCTGGATATGTACAACGGTGCACCAGATAAATACAACTGGGAATTAAAAGGTAAGAAAGAAGTTTATATTCCTTACAACAACTTCAAGATCATGGATCCTGAACTGAGTTATGACGAAATCATTAAAGCTGGTCATATGAATCAGGACTTGATCCGTTATGAAAAACACCGTGTTTGGGTGGTTGAAGGTAGTCTTAAAGACGGTGAACGCCATATCTACTCTAAGCGTACAATGTACCTTGATGAAGATACCTGGACAGCGTCACTAGTTGATCACTACGACGGACGCGGTGAACTATGGCGTGTTGGTGAAGCTCTGAATACTCAGTTCTATAACCAGGACGTTCCGTGGATGGCTGCAGAAGCGTTATATGACTTAGACTCTGGACGTTATATTTCTCTGGGTCTGGGTAATGAAGAGAGTACTTACATGGAATGGGATATTTCTCCAAACCGTGAAGACTTCAGTACTAACGCATTACGCCGTAAAGGCTTCAGATAAGCCAATACTGCTAAAACGGAAAAAGGAGACTCATTTGAGTCTCCTTTTTTAATGTCCGTAGCCTGGTGAGTTCTATGTAGCTTGACGTTATTACGTAAGAAGGCAGCAGCATCGCGGTTGTTACGGATCACCTCACCTGATGCAATAGCATCAGGCTACTTTTCCAGACGAGCCAGAAGACTCGATGTATCCCAGCGACTGCCACCCATTTTCTGAACGTCAGCATAGAATTGGTCAACTAATGCAGTCGCCGGCAGCGACAAGCCCTGACGGTCGGCCTCAGCCAAGGCTATTTTTAGATCTTTACGCATCCAGTCTACAGCAAAGCCATGCTCGTAGTGGTTATCCCACATGGTTTTATAGCGATTTTCCATCTGCCAGGAGCCTGCAGCGCCCTGACTAATAGCCGCAATAAGCTTATCAGGATCTAAGCCGACTTTACGTGCCAGTTGAAGCCCTTCAGACAAGCCTTGCAAAACGCCGGCAATACAAATCTGATTGACCATTTTTGCTAATTGTCCACTACCGGCAGGCCCCATCAGCTGACGAGTTTTGGCATAGCATTGGAAAAGCTCGTCCGCAGCTTCAAAAGTGTGTTGTTCACCACCCACCATCGCCGTTAGAACACCGTTTTCTGCTCCGGCCTGGCCGCCTGAAACCGGCGCATCTAAAAAACTGCCCTGCTTTTCATTTACGGCTTGTTCCAGCTCTCGTGCCAATTCAGCAGAGGCCGTAGTGTGGTCAACAACAACAGCTCCGGGTTTTAAATTCGCCAAGATGCCGTCATCACCATAAAATACACTGCGTACATCGTCATCGTTACCAACACAAACCATAACAAAGTCAGCTTCTTTAACCGCTTCAGCCGGCGTTGGTTCGCAGCGTCCGGAGTATTCCTTTGCCCATTTTTCGGCTTTAGCCTGAGTGCGGTTATAAACCGTTACCTTATGATCCGCTTTTTGTAAGTGACCGGCCATTGGGTAACCCATAACGCCTAATCCAATAAATGCACATTGCTTTGACATAGTCATTCCTCCTGACAATTCGGTTTTTCTATAAGCCAGTGTTGATAACGCCCCAGCTCACGATAAGGGGACATTTGATTATATTTCATCTCCAGTGCCAGCAACTCATCAAACCGTTGCTGATGAGTTAGGTCGCGTAAGTAGTCATGAAAACAACGAACACCGGTCTTTTGCTGTACCTTTAAGCCCTCGGCCTTTAGCCAACCATCAACCTGTTCCGGTACCGCCGGGTTTTGCGGGCTTAAGCGTACGGTTTTCTTCACCTTCAGTCCGCGCTCAATATAATCAAAGTTGCCGTAAATGGCATTGGCAAAAAGCTTGGCATGGTAGTTATAGAACATTAGCGAAAGCTTGCCGCCAGGCTTTAATAATGAAGCCAATTGATGAATGGCGAGCTCGGTATCTGGCAGCCATTCCAGCACGGCATGGCAGAGAATAATATCGTATTGACTTAGCGGCTGCTGATTAGCAAGCTCCGTTAAGCTGGCTGAAACATATTTGCACTTATGCCCCAGGCCTGCCGCTTTGTGATGGCGCTCAGCTTCTTCAACCATTTCGGTTGAAAGATCAAAATGCACGACCGCAAAGCCTTTTTCCTGAAACCACTGGTTTACCTGACCAAGGCCGGCTCCTACATCAAGCACTAAACATGGCTCAGTCGCTAACAGCGGCGCTAAATCGCGCTTGAGCACCTCAACCCTGAGTTGCCCTTTAGTGGTGTCATAAATGGATTTAGAGAACTTTTGGCTAATGCCGCTAAAATCGCCACGTTCTTGTTTCTTTTTATTCATTAAAGGCTTCTTTTCATCAGGCGGGACTGTCAATGTCAATAAACTTAACATCCAGTTCAAACTGATTTGCTAAGTGCTCGCCCAGCGCTTTTGCGCCGTAACGCTCGGTGGCGTGATGCCCGGCAGCAAAAAATGCGATACCCTGCTCGCGGGCACTGTGAATAGTCGGCTCTGAGACTTCACCGGTAATAAAGGCGTCGACACCAAGCAGGGCCGCCCGGTCAATAAAACCTTGCCCGCCACCGGTGCACCAGGCAACTTTCTTAATTTTGTTTAAGCTATTCACGCGACAAACCAGCGGCCGCTCTAACCGTTGCTCTAATTCACTGGCAAATTCATCGCATGAAACGGCTTTAGCTAACTGACCGGTTACCAGCGGGCATGCCGGATCAGAAGGATCCACCGGCCCATCGAATTGCCAATTCATCAGTTTGGCCAACTGCGCATTGTTTCCCAGTTCAGGATGAACATCGAGTGGTAAGTGATAGGCAAATAAATTGATATCATGCTTCAACAACTGCTGTAAGCGCCGCTTTTTCATTCCGACAACTTCCGCCGGTTCGCCCTTCCAAAAATAGCCGTGATGAACCAAAATCGCATCGGCGTTCTCGTCGACTGCTCTGTCAACCAACGCCTGGCAAGCGGTTACCCCGCTGACTACTTTGCGGATCTCAGATTTACCCTCTACTTGCAGTCCATTGGGACAGTAATCTTTAATCTGCTCACTGTTTAATAGCTCATTAAGATAATTCTGTAATTCATTTCTATTTATCGGCATATCTAAAAACCAAATTGCTTTGCTGAATGGCCTCAGTTTACCCGAAATTAGACAATAATCCGAAAAAACGGTATAAACGAATAGCGAAGCATTTTTATACAATACTTTTAAACCAAACCTTGAATAAAGGAACACTTGAATGAGCAACCTGGACAAAGATAAGGTAATCGCTGAATATACGGAAGCTTATCAAAAAGCTCACGGTAAAAAGCCTAAAATTGAAAGCAGTAACGGCTGGTATAGCGTTGATGGAGGCAAAAATGTACGCCTGAGTCAATTAGCTGACGACGCAAAAGCGCTTGGTAAAGAGAAAAAGGCTGCGCCTAAAAAGTCGGAGTCGAAGAAAACGGAGCCTAAAAAAGCAGAAGCCAAAAAGCCTGCGGCTAAAAAAACTGAGACTAACAAGCCAGCAGCTAAAAAGCCTGCTGCGAAGAAATCTTCAGCTAAGCAATCTCCAGCGAAAAAATCCAGCTCTGGCGGCTTAACCGCAAAAGAACTGTGGAAGCAAAAGTTAGAAGCTAAAGACAGTGATTGTCGTTTACCCCGAGGCAGTGCGTAAGCCACCGCTAGAAGTAAAAAAAGCGACCTTCATGGTCGCTTTTTTCGTTATAGGACGTCCGGATTTTTGCCGGCAACGCGGTCTATTGGAACTCTAATTTTACGATAACGATGCACTAAAAAGTCGCTACGTTTGAAAATGACTTTTTCAGAACCAAAGTCAGCCTGAGACACCAGGAAGCGGTCGTTATCCAGTGTTTTTGCTATAATTCCTAACTTCCCCTGATGCGGTCCACGCTTAATAAAAATCGTCTGCCCTTGTATGCGGGGGTTGTTATAAGAAAATGTCGGATAATTAATTGCCACTGCCGTTTCCCTAAACCTTATAAGGCTATATCAATATCAGGATTATACTCCTATTATCGGTCACCGACAGAGATTCTTGATATTTATTTCTTACCAATATAGAGCGTTATCTCACCAACAGGGAAGCCCCATTTAGACATGTCGGTACGATTGATCATATTGTTCTCATCAATAAGATACAGCCAGTCATCCAGCGTCAATATCAGTGGCTCGCCGTCTACCACAACTTCCAGTTGATACTCCCAGTTAAGAACATTGCCTGCTGTTGTACCTTTAGCAACACCTTCAACATCGTCTGCACGCCCTTCATAACTATTCGGGCCAGTTTTCGTTATGTGCCAGACGCGTTGCTGCTCACGACCATCGGCATAAGTAAAATGTTCATCAAGAACGCCTTCGTTACCTTCCCAGGTACCTGTCATGGTTACCTCGAAACGCTGAATTACTTCACCGCTGTAGTCCTGAACCATACCGTAAGCAACCAGTTCACCGTTAAAGAACTCTTCAAGCTTTAACTTCGGCTCTGCTGATTTATAGGCATCAATGCCGGTTGAGCACGCCGCAAGTAAACTGAGTAAAACGGTGAAGCCCAAAACTTTTAAAGTCTTCATTTTTATTTCTCCCCAATGAGTTCATTGCGCTCAGATTCAAAGCGGCTATTTTCCGACAGCCAAATAGCTAAAAACTGCTCGGTAAAATCTTTATCTTCAATTTCACCCAGCAACTTATCGCCTTGGTAAAATTCTGCTGTTCCATCTTTCTTTTCAACTAAGAGCAGGCAGTCGCCCTCTTTAATGTCAGGCCAGATGGAGTCCAGTTTTTCCAGCCATTGCTCATGTTTATCGCTATTCAGCTCCAGCTTCTGCCATTCTTCTTCCGTTGTTTCTATAAGATCTTTCGCCTTAATATCACGCAGGTACTCCAGTAACAGAGCTTGTCGTTCGTCCTGTTGATACTTACCTGAAGGGCTATATAAAGTGGCGTCATAAACGTCCCAGAAATACACACTGAGCCGAGTTTGCCCAACTTTAGAAAAGTCATCGGGTACGGAATCGGTGCATTCAGTGGCATAGGAACTAAGGCTGAAAAGCGCAATAATTCCGCATAAAATGAATCTCATACTCTACACTCCCTGTTCTTTCTTAGGTGACATGGAAAAAACAAAATACGCCATCATTAGTCCCCATACGGCGGCATAACAGGCAATAACAATGGGCATTGAGTCAACGGTTGCTGCATTAAGCTTTATTCCTGCAACATAGCTTAAGGGGCCTGAAACGGCACCGAGCAGGATCGCAACTATGGGTTTAGGTGCAAGCCAGTCCAGTGCTACCGGCGCCATAGATGAAAAACCCAGCCACAGCATGACCAGCCACAAAGGAAAGTATCCTCCGGCAAAATCGATAACGCCCAGGCTAATAAAACACCGCTAAGCACAATATAGTTCTCGCGGCCGGAAACAGCACTTAACCAAAGCGCATTGAACAGAACAAAACTGACAATTTTATGCTGAATAGAAGTCATTAGTAGGCCTGCGATTTGCTGGCGGTAACCTGAACAACCGATACCCGTTGTTCCAGAAAGCCGCCTTCACAATAGCTGAAATAGTAATTCCAAAGTCTGGAAAAGCGTTCATCGTAGCCAAGCTTTTCGAGCTCGCTTTCGTGGGCGTTAAACCGTTCTTCCCACTGTCTCAGGGTTTTTGCGTAACTCAGACCAAAGTCGTGCACGTCACGTACAACCAAGTCGGTGTAGCGTGTAAACAGTTGCGTCATCTGGCTTAAAGACGGAAGGAAACCACCGGGAAAAATATGCTTTTGAATAAAATCTACAGAGCGAGCATAGGATTTCGCTCGTTGGTCGGCAATGGTGATAGCCTGTAACGACATTCTTCCGTCTTCTTTTAACAGTTTGTTGCAGGTTTTGAAGAAGGTCGGTAAGTACTCCTTTCCTACCGCTTCTATCATTTCAACCGAGACCAACTTGTCGTACTGCCCTTCTAAGTCACGGTAGTCACGCTTCAACAGTTCAATTCTGTCGGACAAGCCCGCCGCTTCAACTTGCTGCTTAGCGTACTGAAATTGCTCATCTGAAATTGTCGTCGTTGTTACCCGGCAACCATAATTTTTTGCCGCATAAATGGCCAGACCGCCCCAACCTGTGCCTATTTCCAGCAAGTGGTCTTGCGCTTTTAAATCAAGCGCATCGCATAAGCGCTGCATTTTATTGCACTGAGCTTGCTCCAGTGAATCTGTGGACTCTTTAAATAAGCCACTGGAATACTGCATTGCGCTATCAAGAAAACGGGTATAAAGCTCGTTACCCAGGTCATAGTGGGCTGATATATTCTTTTTTGCCTGTCCTTTATGGTTACGATTACTCCAGTGCTGGTATTTGTTAAAGGGAAAAGTTAACCAGGCCAGTCGCGTTTCTAGTTTATCTAAGGCCGGTAAGTTACGGGCAAAAATACGAATAACCGAGGTTAAATCGGGAGTATCCCAATGCTTATCAATATACAACTCGGCTGCACCAATACTGCCACCAGTAACCAGGCGACGGTAAAAAGACGAATCCTTCACGTCAATTTCAGCGTTCAGGTCTTTATCGGGATGCCCGAAAGTTTCAATGAACGTGCCTTTCTCTTTTATCGTCAACTGCCCATACTGCAAATGAGCTAGTAGCTTAAAAGCGATAGTACGGAAAAGCTTATCCAACACACCATACTGAATAGGCGCTACCATAGTTGTTTCACCACTGGACATACAAACTGCCTTCTAATTATTTTAGTTACCAGGGTTTCCGTAAAATGGAACCCGCTTGATAAAAAGCTTTAACGCCTGCCAATAAATGCCCCCAATAATTTTCAGAGCCATAACAGGTGTTGTTCTTAATACGCGGTAAACTTCACTACGGTTTAGCGGTTGTCTATTTAATTTCATGCCAGCAACAAAATCTTTCTCTTGCTGGTGGGCGCTTAGAGTGATTTTTAAACTCTCGGTGGGTGGCTCTATCTGCCAGTGGTAGGTCATATCCATAGGGTTAAACGGAGAAACGTGGAATTGTTTGACAGTTTCCGGAGACTCTTCTGACAAGTCGACCAAGTAATAATGGCGTTGCAGCCAGGGCGTATTGCTGACTTCAGCTAGCATGTACGTATATTCGTCGTTCTCCTGCCGAAGAAAATACAAATTAATGGGGCTAAAAAAAATTCCAAAGGTGCGTAAGTTACCGACAAACAAAACCTGACCGGCTAAATCTTTTCCGGTAAGGGAGGACATTTTCTTCAGTGCCGCCTGCTGTAAACTGCCCTCTTCATCTTTCAGATAGTCTTTTCGACGAAACCAAAGGGGAGCAAAATTGTTACAGGATAACCAGCGACTTATAGAGTTGACTTGGTCGAGTTCAGATAAATCGATACACCATTGTTGAAAACGGTAATTAAAAGCGTGATGTTTGGGTCGATGTCTTACATGAAAAACATCGCCCCAATAAATGGCGCTCTTCATGAGTTATCAATCGCAGCAGTATTCAAACGGTTAACAACATCAATGGCACTTCTTACGCCGTCTTCATGAAAACCGTTATACCAATAAGCGCCAACAAAATGAGTACTATTTTTGCCACAAATTGCATTTCGTTCTGCTCTGGCTTTTAAAGACTGAACGGAATAATGCGGGTGTTCATAGGTAAAGGTTTTAATAATCTCATCAGAATCAATGGCAGCTGTATTGTTCAATGTAACGCATACGGTTTTATCACACTGCAACCCTTGCAGAATATTCATATTATAAGTCACTGAACTGGGTTGTTCTTCTGCTGCATTATCTTCTCTTAACAGGTAGTTCCAACTTGCCCAGGCACGTCGGTTTCTGGGTAACAAATTCTCGTCTGTATGCAGAACAACCTCATTCGGGCAATATTTTATCTCACCAAGAATACGTTTTTCGTCGGGGCTGGCATCGTCAAGTAAAGCAAGCGCCTGGTCACTGTGACAGGCGAAAACCACCTCATCAAAATACCGTTCCTCGCCATTACTAAAAACAAGAACAACCTGTTCCTGTTGGCGCTTAACCGCAACAATGTCACTGTTTAGCTCAAGCCGTTCTTTAAACGGCTCTGTTAGCATTGGAATGTACGCGTGAGAGCCGCCAACCAAAGTATGCCACTGAGGACGGTCGCTAACATTCAATAACCCATGGTTATCAAAAAAACGTAAGAAAAAGCCCAGAGGAAAATCCTTCGCATCGGCCAGACTCGCAGACCATATAGCCGAAACCATTGGTAATAAGTAGTAGTGCGAGACCGATTCCGGAATATCGTGCCGAGTAAGAAATTCTGCCAAGGTGATATTGTCGGCTTCGCTGACATCCTCTTCTAACGCATTTTTCGCGGCAGCATTAAACTTCAAAATACCCTGTAACAAACGGTAAAAAGACAAGCTAAACAAGTTTTTTCGCTGCGCAAACAGTGTATTAAGGTTATGTCCGTTAAACTCCAGTCCCGACTTAGGATCACGTACACTAAAGCTCATTTCAGTGTCGCGCCAGGCCACCTTCAGCTCTGTTAGCAGTCGTTTAAAGCGTGGGTACGTTTTATCATTAAAAACAATAAAGCCTGTGTCCACAGCATACATACTGCCATTAATTTTCACATCACTGGTACAGGTATGCCCGCCAATATAGTCATTTTTTTCAAATACACTGACTTGATGTTCACGACTTAAATAATAAGCACTGGTAAGGCCCGCAATACCACTTCCAATAACGGCTATCTTCATGACGACTGCTTCCTTGCCATTTGTTCTGATAATTTCACTTGTAAGCCTTCCGGCAAAATAGACATTAACTTCAGAAGGCTACTAAATAGCCACGGAAATGCGATGTCCCTTTTGTTCTTATCAATACCTTTTATTATTGCCTTAGACGCAAATTCAACGTCAACGCGCATTGGCATTTCAAAATCATTGGCATCAGTCATTGGTGTTTTCACAAACCCAGGCGATACGGTTTGAACTTTGATTCCCCGAGGTTTCAAATCAACTTCCAGACCCCGGGCAATATAGTGCATTGCTGCTTTTGAGCCACCATAAACCTGAGCCCGGGTAAACGGGAGAAGTCTCGCCAGGCTGTCAACAATGACCAGACGCGCCGAGTCACTGAACTGAGGAAGTAAAGCTTCCACGCAATTCATTGTGCCGAACACATTCACTTTAAACACCCGCTCGAACATATCCGCATCGAACGCTTTAACGTCGAGGTATTCACACACCCCCGCACACAGTATGGCAACATCAATATCGTTAATTTGCGCTAACGCATTTTTTGCCGACTCTTTGTCGGTAATATCAAAGGCGCTGCAGGTTATTTTTTTAGGGTATTGTTTTTGTACCTCTGACAGTGCGTCGTTATTCCTTCCACACACAACAACGTCATTGCCATCGGCTGCGTAATCCAGAGCCAGCTGACGCCCAATACCTGATGAAGCTCCAGTAATTAAGACTTTCATTCGTCTGTTAGCCTATTTTTAATTTTATCAATGACATAACCGACTAGCGGTACGTGTTCATAAAGCATTGCGCCAAGGTCGTAATAATCTCTTTGTTCTCTGATTTTGCCGTCTTCAAAGGTTAAATATGAAACTCCCGGCAAAATAATTTCCATGCCATTGGCGAGCTTGGGGTGTGCGTAGCGCATCTGCCAAGTTAGAAACGCCTGTTCTTCTCCGACGCATTCATCGTCAAAAGCAAAGTGACAATACTCAACGTTTTCCATTGTGTGTTTTAGATACTTGCGAAAATCATCCAGCCCGACAACATGTTGTATTGGATCAGTAAACGAAATTTCGTCATGGTATAACTCATCCAGGTCATCAAGGTTTTCGGTTTTCAGCTCATCGTAGAATTCTTTGAGTTTTTCGACTAATTCACTGTTATCCATTTTTCACCTGCTTAAACGTTGTTAAGAATCGTTCACGAGCAAATTTGTGCTCGACCATGGGTTCGCAATAGTTATTACTGCTTTGTTGCTGAAGCCAACTATGAGGCCAGTGAATATACTTTGTTGGTACTTCCTTAAGCTCGTCTACCCATTTACGAATGTACTGCCCGTCAGGATCAAATTTCTCACTTTGCTTAACCGGATTAAAAACACGAAAATACGGAACGGCGTCAGTTCCGACCGAAGCACTCCATTGCCAGCCACCGTTGTTTGCCGGAAAGCTACCGTCAATTAAATGCTGCATGAAAAAGGCTTCACCTTTTCGCCAATCCACTAATAGATCTTTTACCAGAAAATTGGCTGTGATCATTCTTAAGCGGTTGTGCATCCACCCGGTTGATGTCAACTGACGCATTCCGGCGTCAACTATTGGATACCCGGTACGACCATCACACCAACGTTGAAAAGCATCATCGTCCTCTAACCACTGAATGCTGTCAGTTTCAATCTGAAAGCTTTCCCCTTTTGATAAACGCGGCACAAAGTACATTAGATGCTGATAGAACTCTCTCCAGGCCAGCTCGGTTAGCCAGGTATCGGCACCGGAAGCAAGTCCAAACGGAAACTCCGGCGAAAACTTGTGTAATGCCCGAGCAGCGGTCTGCGGCCCGATAACCCCCTGCGCCAAATAAGCGGAAAGTTGTGAGGTTCCGTTTTCAGCCGGCAAGTCTCTGGCTTGTTGATAATCATCAACACTGTGGCCGACGAATTGCCCTAATTTCCCCAGAACTTGTTGCTCGCCGACATTCCAGTCAGATGAGTCTTTTCTCTCCAGCGGGCATTCAGGGAGCCCTTTTGTGGCTACCGGAGAAAAAGATTTAATTTGCAGCGGTTCGCTGTAGGCTTTTTCGCTTAATACTTGTCGCCAACGCCGGTTAAAAGGCGTGAACTTTTTGTAGTAGTCACCTTGTTGTGTTCTAACCTCTCCGGGCGCCACCAACAAGTTGCCATGATGCGAAACCAATTCGATATCATCATTGCTTAGTACCGCATTGGTAGCTGCGTCTCTACGCTTTTCATCCAGCGCATATTCCGCATTAATATGTACCCGGCCAATTCTATTTTCCCGGCAGAAGGCTCGTAAAGCTCCCGGAACCTGACTGAATTTGGATACTACTTGCACTTGCAGTTCAATACCCTTTTCGGCTAGTTCCTGCTGCAGACAGTCTAAGTTTCGCCAAACAAAATCTACTTTTATCGGTGCCCAGTCATGGCTTTTCCAAGTTTCAGGGCAAACAAAAAATATCGCCAACGGTGGCTCATCGCCCTGGCATGCAGAAAACACGGCCGGGTTATCTAATATTCTTAAATCACTACGAAACCAAATTGCTTCTCGCATCACTAAAGCCCATAACGTAATTTTAAATCATCGGGATACGGAGTCAGATACCATTGCCCTTCTAAGTACTCTTTCGGAAACTCGCGCAAATAATGCCGTATTAACGTTAGAGGAGACATCAGAGGGAGAATGCCATCGTGATACTGCAGAATGATATCGCTCAGCTCTTCTCGTCTTTCATGAGCAAGATCCGCTTTAAAATACCCCTGAATATGTTGGAGCACGTTGGTGTGGTTCTTGCGCGACGCCGGTTTTGATAAAGCATCCATCACATCAATGATATATTGCTCTGCGAAGGCACTGTCGATGCTTTCCTGTTCCCCCAGGCGTTTACCCAACTCGCGGTACCGCTGCTGATTATGAGCTAACAAAAGTAGCTTGCAGCGCTGGTGAAACTGCAAAAGCTGATGTTTGGAAAGTTTTTGTGTCATTTCTTTCCATTGACTAAACACATAAACCCGCATCACAAAGTTTTCACGTAAATGCGGGTCATTAAGCCGGCCATCTTCTTCTAAAGGCAAAGCGGGATTCTTTTCTTTCAGGCGCGCGGCAAAAATTCCCATTCCCGCTTTTTGTGCATGCCCGGTTTCCGGATCATATAACTTGACCCGCTCCATACCGCAGCTGGGAGATTTCGCGCATAGAATATAGCCACTTAACTGTTCTACTTTCACCTGAACCTTGTCAGCAAAAGCTGCCAGCTGCGACGTAACATTTTCACCAGTTTTGGGCACTACCGCCTGTACATCGTCATGTTGCTCAAGCCGAATAGTCGGTCTTGGCACCGGCATTCCAATACCAACTTCCGGGCAAAACCGTACCAGTTCAATGTGTCGACTTAATTCATCAACACAGAATGCGGACTTCTTGTGTCCCCCGTCAAACCGGACCTCGTCGCCCATTAAACAGGAACTAATACCCACTTTTAACTTTACCATTTTAACCCCTGTTGAATTTCACTGATGATAATGTACGGTATATCGATAAAAATAGTTTGGCATTTATTCGATAAAAAAGATCCAACCAGACCCACCTCAACGTAATGTTTCTTAATTGTTCAAACTACTAGCCAAATGAGGTTATATGCAGCAGTATCAGCAGTTACCGCTATTCCCGCTTACCTCGCATATAATGCCGGGCGGACGCATGAAATTGAAGGTGTTCGAGCCGCGCTACACCAGGCTGGTAAAAGAGTGTCTGCAAAATAACAGTGAGTTTGTGGTGGCCATGTTTAACAACGAACATGCAACGACATCAAGCGATTACCTTCTTCCTTACGCCACCACCGTGAAAATTATTGATTTTGAACCAAGAGATGATGGCTTACTCGGTATAACCGTTGAAGGGAAAAGTCGGGTTCGTATTGACGAGCATTGGTCTGAAAGCGATAAATTAAGGTTTGGGAAAATAGAGTACCTCGAAAACTGGCCTGAACTTTCTCTGGATAACGCAGCCGATAAACTCAAGACTCGATTACAGGAAGCTTTTGAGACCTACCCGGAACTTTCCGAGTTGTTACCTGATCTCGGCTACGAGAAGCTTGACTGGGTTTGTTCAAGGTGGCTTGAAATACTGCCTCTGGACGTCTATACAAAACAAGAGCTGATAAGATGCGAAAGTTGTCTAAAAGCAAAAGAATATCTGTTAGACTTAATTCGTTAATTGAGTAAACATTCTGCCATCTGGGTGATCCATTTTCTCAACACCCCGTAATAGTTAGAACATTGTGTGAAAAGAAGCAGGTCTAATTATGCAAATGGTGTCAGAAAGAACATCGAAACGGGGGTCTATGGCTACCACCCAGACAGACGCTGCCGAGAAAGCAGCGGAACTGCTGGCAAAGATTGCAGAAAATAGAAATCGCGCTGCCTTTAGTGAACTCTTTAGGTTATTTGCACCAAAACTACAATCTTACGCTACAAGACAATTTGGTAATGAACAAACGGCTATGGATCTCGTCCAGGAAACCATGACTAACGTCTGGCATAAAGCTCACTTGTTCAAGCCTGACCGTGGCTCTCCTTCTACTTGGATATTTACCATAGCTCGTAACATCCGCTTCGATTTGCTTCGTAAGAACAAAAAACGCAAAGATGATATCAGTGCTGATGAACTCTGGCCGATTCTCTCCGAGCAGAACGATAGCCTCGATGACGGTTACGCATTGGATCACGATGTTCTGATGCAGGAAATTTCTTTTTATTACGCTCAATTGCCCGATGCACAACGGGTTGTTATTGAGAAGATTTATATTGAAGGTAAATCTCAGCAGGAAGTCTCTGACGCTCTGGGAGTACCTTTAGGGACAATTAAGTCCCGAACTCGTCTAGCATTAAAAAAATTGAAAGAGTTGATAGTCGATGATGATTAAATCACACCCAGGCGAAGGCCTTTTATATCAATACGCCTCTGGCGATCTTAGCGCGGCAATGACGTTAGTTGTCGGCACACACATTGATATGTGTAAAGCGTGTCGTCAAACCGTGTGTGAGATTGAGCAGAAGCTGTGTGAAGAAAATTTGGATACATTGGTTAGTGTTGCCAGTACAACAATGAGCAAGTCTCAGTGTGACCAAATGCTGGAAGCCATTTTCGCGTCTTCTGCATGTAACAAACAAGCACACCAACCGAATGAGATGCTCTCTCTGGAAGGTCGTCGTTTTACACTGCCTCGTACCCTGGCGCACAATAGTCACCGCATTGGTGAGTGGTCGAAACTGGTCGGTAAACTCTGGCGCGCACCATTAACTCTGGACAATGGAAATCAGACGAACTTGATTTACATGGCACCAGGCGCAAAACTCCCTGAGCATACGCATAAAGGAAAAGAAGCGACGCTGGTTATTGATGGTGTTTTTAATGACGAGCAGAGCGAGTACCGGGACGGTGATTTTATTTTGTTAGACCCCAGTCGTACCCATACTCCGGAAACTCAGGATGAAGACTGCTTAACTCTGGCTACGCTGGACGCGCCCTTGCATTTTACTTCAGGCATCAGCCGGTTACTGAATCCCTTTAGCCAGCTCTTCTTTCGTTAATTTCCGGCGCCTAAGTACAGACTCAAATAAAAAAGAACCCGAGGTTAATCCTCGGGTTCTGCGTTTTCGACTCGACTTTTAAATTTCTGACCAGGTTTGAAGGTGACAACCCGACGCGCTGAAATAGGAATTTCCTCGCCCGTTTTCGGGTTACGCCCAGGGCGCTGATTTTTAGTTCGCAGTTCGAAGTTACCAAATCCGGACAACTTCACCTGCTCCCCTTTTTCCAAAGCAACTCTGATTTCTTCAAAAAAATCTTCAACTAACACTTTGGCATCTTGTTTACTAACACCGTATTTGTCGAACAGCACTTCTGCCAGTTCTGCTTTGGTCAGCGCCATAGTTTAATCCCTCAATGTTGCATTAAACTCACTCTTTAATGTCTCAATAAATTTAGTCATAAGCTCAGTGACTTCCGCTTCTTCCAAAGTTTTGTCGCTATCTTGCAGAGTAACGGATAGAGCCAAGCTTTGCTTACCTTCTGCCACACCATCACCGATGTAAACGTCAAACAAGTTTAGGTCAACTAACTGTTTTACGCCAACATTTTCCATCGCAGCGATCAGCTCACCCGCCGCAAGGTCTTTATCAACCACAACAGCAAGGTCGCGACGAATAGAAGGATAACGAGATACCGGCTTAGCTTGCGGTAAAGGTCGCTCAGTCACGACTGATAACACCAGTTCAAACACAAAGGTGCGCTGGTTAAGCCCTAAAGCCTTATCAAACTTAGGATGCAAAGCGCCGATATCACCGACTTTTTCAGAGCCGCGGTAAATTGCCGCTGATTGCCCCGGGTGCAGCGCTGGATTTTGCGATGCAACAAAACGAAAGGCTGCAGCATTGCCTGTTTGAGCCAACAAAGCTTCAACATCGCCTTTTACATCGTAAAAATCAACCGCACGGTCACCTTCCGACCAATGCTCTGAATGCGCTTTACCAGAACGTATACCGCTGATAACCGCTTCTTGACGAACACCGTTTTCAGCTGACTCGTCTGGAATAAAACGCAAACCCGTTTCTACGAAAGCCAGAACAGACTGCTGACGCTTCTGATTATGAGCAACCGCGCCGACTAATCCCGGCCATAAGCTTACACGCATAGAAGACATATCAACCGAAATTGGGTGTGGCAAAGTCAGCGCTGCGGTCTCATCAAACATCAGTGCCTGATGTTTTGGATCAACAAAGCTGTAGGTTATCGCTTCCTGATAACCACGGCTGACCATAGCATCCACCAATTGATGGGCGCTAAGCTGGCTTTCTTTACGCTCAGTCATGCGCAATTGCGCTGCCGGCGGAGCTGCCTGAATTGAGTTATAACCGTAAACCCGGGCTACTTCTTCAATTAAGTCTTCTTCAATACTCAAATCAAAACGGTATGACGGAATGCCCACCTGCCACTGTTCACCGTCAAATGAAACATCGAAGCCTAAACGCTCAAGAATTTCAGTGACATTGTCATTAGCAATGCTGACACCCAGTACTTTAGCCAATCGGTTGGCTCTTAAGGTAATACCGTCACGCTTAGGTAAGAATGCTTCTGCAACCGCTTCGGTTACCGGTCCTGCTTCACCACCGCAAATCGCCAACAATAATTCTGTCGCTCTTTCCATTGCCGTACGTTGCAACTGAGGGTCTACGCCGCGCTCATAACGATGTGACGCATCTGTATGTAGACCGTAACGGCGTGCTTTCCCTAAGATGGCATCTGGTGCAAAGAACGCGCTTTCCAGAAAAATATTTTTGCTGTTTTCTGTTACACCACTGTTTTTACCACCGTAGACACCCGCCATGGCTAGTGCTTTTTTCTCATCAGCAATAACCAGAGTATCGTCGTCCAGCTCAACTTCTTGATCATCAAGCAAAGTAAGCTTTTCTTTAGGCTTGGCTAAGCGAACATCGATGTTCCCTTCAAGTGAATCGAGGTCAAATGCATGCATGGGGTGACCCAGTTCAAGCAACACGTAGTTAGTGACGTCAACTACCGGGTCAATGCTACGAATACCGCTGCGTCTTAATTTTTCTGTCATCCATACCGGCGTTGGGCGAGTTAAATCGACACCTTTGATAACGCGGCCTAAATAACGCGGACACTGCTCAGCAGCAGACAAAGTAATGCTTAGCGTATCTTCAATACTGGCCGCTACTTTATTGCTCTCTGGTACTTTAACATCCAAACGGTTCAACACACCCACTTCGCGGGCTATACCACGAATACTCAGGCAGTCACCACGGTTCGGAGTTAAGTCAATATCGATGCTGTTGTCGTCAAGTTGCAGATATTTACGATAATCTTCTCCGACCGGAGCATCTGCCGGAAGCTCTATAATACCGTCGTGCTCATCAATAAGACCCAGTTCTTTGAACGAGCACAGCATACCGTTTGACGGCTGACCGCGAAGCTTCGCCTTCTTAATTTTGAAATCACCAGGCAATACCGCGCCAACTTTAGCTACCGCAACCTTAATACCTAAGCGGCAGTTCGAGGCGCCACAAACAATATCCACCGGCTCGTCTTCGCCAACATTAACTTTGGTCACTTGCAGTTTATCTGCGTCTGGATGAGGACCACACTCAATCACTTCACCAACGACGACAGTATGGAATTCATCGGCAACCGGCTCAACAGCATCTACTTCAAGACCAGCCATACTGAGCTGTTCACTCAATTCATGACTGCTGATGTCGGGGTTAACCCATTCCCTTAACCATTGTTCACTGAATTTCATTGCTTACTGCCCGTTAGTTAAATTGTTTGAGGAAACGCAGATCGTTCTCGAAGAACGCACGTAAATCATTCACGCCATAGCGCAACATGGTAAGACGCTCAACGCCCATACCAAACGCAAAGCCGGTGTATTTTTCTGAGTCAATACCCACCGCCTTAAGTACATTTGGATGCACCATGCCGCAACCTAAAACTTCTAACCATTTACCGTCTTTACCCATGACATCAACTTCAGCTGAAGGTTCGGTAAACGGGAAGTAAGAAGGTCTGAAACGCACAGTCAGTGACTCTTCGAAAAAGTGGTTCAGAAAGTCTTCTAAAATGCCTTTCAACTGCGTAAAGCTGACGTCAGTATCAACCATTAAACCTTCTACCTGATGAAACATAGGTGTGTGGGTCTGGTCGTAGTCGTTCCGGTAAACCCTGCCCGGAGAAATGATCCGCAGTGGCGGTTTTTCATTTTCCATGGTACGAATTTGCACACCAGAAGTTTGCGTACGCAGCATTGTTGAGGGGGTAAAATAAAACGTATCGTGGTCGGCTCGTGCCGGGTGATTCGCCGGAATATTCAATGCATCAAAGTTGTGAAAGCCGTCTTCGACTTCAGGGCCTTCTTTAACACTAAAGCCTAAATCACCGAAAAACTGCTCAATACGGCGAATCGTCTGAGTAACCGGATGCACACCGCCTACCGAGGAATGCCGCCCGGGTAAGGTAACGTCTATACGCTCAGCTTCCAGCTTTTGCGCTAACTCAGCAGCTTTCAATAACTCTTTACGAGCATTGATACTGGTCTGCACTTGTTGCTTGGCTTCATTAATTTTCTGTCCGGCTTCCCGACGTTCAGACGGGTCTAACTTACCTAAGCCTTTTAAAAGGTCAGTGAGCTGCCCTTTCTTGCCCATATACTCGACGCGGACTTCGTCTAACGCAGTCGGTGAATCTGCGGCCGCAATGGCCGATTCAGCCTGCTCAACAATTTGCTCTAGCTGCATCGTATCCCTCAACAACACAAGATAAATAATAAAGGCGCTATGATAGCGAATTTTCAATGAAAAAGGGAGCCAATTGGCTCCCTTCTAAATCTGTTTATTCGAACCCATAAAGGTTTTGAATAATTACAGTGCGCCTTTTGCTTTCTCAACCAAAGCGGCAAAACCGTTTTGATCATGAACAGCGATATCGGCTAAGATTTTACGATCGATTTCAATAGATGCTTTTTTCAGACCATTGATAAAGCGGCTGTAAGACAGACCGTTTTGACGAGCCGCAGCATTGATACGAACAATCCACAATTGACGGAATTGACGTTTTTTGTTGCGACGGTCACGGTATGCGTATTGACCTGCTTTAGTTACTGCCTGGACCGCTACGCGATAAACGCGACTACGGGCACCATAATAACCTTTCGCCTGCTTCAGGACTTTTTTGTGACGCGCTCTCGCGATTACACCACGTTTTACTCGTGCCATTTGCTATCTCTCCTTATGCGTACGGTAACATGCGAACGACTAATTTAACGTCGGCCTCATGGACCATGCTCTTAGCGCGAAGCTGACGCTTACGCTTAGGGCTCTTCTTAGTCAGAATGTGACGCAAGTGAGATTGCTTGCACTTAAAACCACCAGAAGCAGTCTTTTTAAAGCGCTTGGAAGCGCCCTTGTTCGATTTCATTTTTGGCATGAAATTAAACTCCGCATTGTTGATAAAAGTGTGAAAGGGTGAGCCTGACAATCAGACTACTTGTAAACCACGATCACTTCTTGTTGGGTGCCAAGACCATAATCATCTGGCGCCCTTCGGCACGTCTTGGGAACGACTCAACAATTGAGATTTCTTCTAAATCGTCTTTAACACGGTTTAGCAATTCAATACCCAATTCTTGGTGTGCCATTTCCCGGCCACGGAAACGGATAGTGACTTTAGTTTTGTCACCTCCCTCGAGGAAACGACGCAGGTTGCGCAGTTTTACCTGGTAGTCGCCCTCATCAGTACCAGGTCGGAACTTAACTTCCTTGACCTGAATCTGTTTCTGTTTTTTCTTCTGCTCTTTCTGTTCTTTACTCTTTTCAAAGAGGAACTTGCCGTAATCCATCAAGCGGCAGACTGGTGGTTCTGCGTTAGGGCTCATCTCCACCAAATCAACACCAGCTTCCGCTGCTGCATCAAGAGCCTCGTTAATACTGACGACACCAGCTTGTTCACCATCGGTTCCGATTAAGCGAACTTCATCAACGCCTGTAATTTGTTCGTTGATACGGTTTTTATCTGCAGCTTTCTGAGTTCTTTTTCCGCCTTTAATGGTTTATTCCTCCAAACAATTAATCAATTTTGCGAGTACGGACTTCGTCCTCTACACGAGCAATGAAGTCTTCTAACGGGAATTTGCCCAAGTCTTCACCACCACGTGTACGTACCGCAACCTCACCAGCTTCGACTTCTTTATCGCCGACAACCAGTAAATATGGAACACGTTTTAATGTGTGTTCACGGATTTTAAAGCCTATCTTCTCATTTCTCAAGTCGGCTGATGCACGAATTCCCTTTTCGTTCAGGGTTTTGACAACTTTTCGTACATAATCGCTTTGATTATCCGTGATATTCATTAACACAACTTGCGTTGGCGACAACCACAACGGGAAGTGCCCTGCGTACTCTTCAATGAGAATACCCATGAAACGTTCAAGTGATCCCAAAATAGCGCGGTGAATCATAACTGGCGTGTGTCGCTCGTTATCTTCGCCTACGTATGTGGCACCTAAACGCCCTGGCAACGCAAAATCGAGCTGTATTGTACCACATTGCCACGCTCTGCCCAGACAATCGAACAAAGTAAATTCTATTTTCGGGCCATAAAAGGCACCTTCACCCGGTAAATAAGAAAAATCGATGTCATTATTTTTCAAAGCCTGAGCTAGTGCAGTCTCCGAGCGATCCCATGTCGCATCATCACCTAAGCGCTTTTCAGGGCGGGTTGAAAGCTTCACATCGATGTTCTCGAAACCAAAGGTTTTGTAGGTTTCGTACACCATTCTGATGCAACCCGCGACTTCTTCCTGAATCTGCGGTTCCGTACAGAAAATGTGCGCATCATCTTGTGTGAAACCACGAACACGCATCAGACCATGCAACGCACCTGAAGGTTCATTACGGTGACAACTGCCAAACTCTGCCATACGTAACGGCAAGTCGCGGTACGACTTTAAGCCCTGATTAAAGATTTGAACGTGTCCCGGGCAGTTCATCGGCTTAACGGCATACTCGCGGTTTTCCGATGACGTAGTAAACATCAGTTCTGAGAATTTCTCCCAGTGCCCCGACTTTTCCCACAATACCCGATCCATCATCATCGGACCTTTGACTTCCTGGTATTCGTACTCGCGCATTTTTTCGCGAATGTAAGTTTCTAACTCACGGAAAATGGTCCAGCCATTGTGATGCCAAAACACCATACCCGGCGCTTCTTCCTGCCAATGGAATAAATCCTGAGCTTTAGCAATTTTACGGTGATCGCGTTTTTCCGCTTCTTCTAAACGCTGCAAATAGGCTTTTAACTGTTTTTTATCTGCCCAGGCCGTACCGTATATACGCTGCAACATTTTGTTGTCAGAATCACCACGCCAGTAGGCACCGGCCATTTTCATAATTTTAAAATGCTGGCAAAACTTCATATTGGGTACATGCGGGCCACGACACATGTCGATGTATTCTTCGTGGTGATAGAGCCCTGGCGTTGCATCGGTCGGGATGTCTTCGTCCAGAATTTCTATTTTATAAGGTTCATGGCGCTCTACGAAAGTTTCACGGGCTTCTTTCCAGCTGGCTTTTTTCTTTATAACGGCATATTCCGTTTTAGCCAGCTCTTTCATCCGCTTTTCAATCTTCTCCAGATCTTCCTGAGTAAAGGTGTGATCAACGTCAATATCGTAGTAAAAACCGTTATCGATGACCGGGCCTATTGCCATTTTTGCGTCTGGCCACATCTGTTTAACAGCATGCCCCATTAAATGAGCACAAGAGTGACGAATAATATGCACGCCGTCGTCATCTTTTGGTGTCACAATTTCAATGCGGGCATCATGTTCAATGAGTTCACAGGCATCAACCAGCTCACCGTCAATACGGCCCGCAACTGTTGCTTTCGCAAGGCCAGCACCGATATCGGCGGCAACTTCCATAATGCTTACAGGTTTATCGAATTCGCGTTGACTTCCGTCAGGGAGAGTAATTACAGGCATGAAACTTCCTTTCCAACCAGTGGTGACACCTACCAAGTGCCACGTGCTCTATTTTGGTTTTATCTGCTTGATAGAAAAAACCTACGAAATTTTTGCGTTCGGTACCATCGAACGCGAGACGCTACTATAATCGACCGCTTACATTTGAGCAACCGCCGAGCCTGTTTTGACATCAGACATTACCGGAGAGTTAACCGGACAACTTGCCGCTTTATTAGCCGCTGCCTTCTGGGCTGTCGCCACCGTGTTGTACCACCGCGCCGGTAGCCACTTCTCGCCCTTACAAATGAACTTAGTTAAAGGCGTTGTTGCAACTCCCCTGCTTTTGACTATGAGTTTGTTGCTGGGTAACTCGTTAGAGCTAAGCTCAGGCCTTTGGTTACTCGCGTTAAGCGGCATTATAGGTATTACCATTGGCGACAGTTGTCATTTTGCCGCGCTGCGTCGTTTAGGCCCCTGGCACGCTATGTTGTTGGAGTATCTCGCACCACCACTGGCTGCATTCATGGCCTGGGTGTTTTTAAGTGACGGTTTATCCACCATTGAAATTACCGGTGCGGTCATAACCTTAAGCGGTGTTCTGTGGGTCGTTACTGAAAAAGCTCCGGACAAACAGCCTGCGCTTTCATTATCAGGTATATTCTTCGGCTGCGGCGCCGCGCTCTGTCAGGCTACCGGTTTAGTCATGGCTTTTGCGGTGCTCATGCAATCCCGCGTAAACGCTATTGATGCGGCATTTGTGCGTCTTGCCGCCGGCTCCTTTTTACTCGCCATAATTGTCGGACTTTCGAAACGAGGCGCGTACAACGCAATCATAAAACAAGTTCGTTTTATTAACCCTTTGCCGCTGCTCGGCGCCATAGTATTCGGTACGTTCCTCGCTATTTGGTTACAGCAAATTTCTATCGCCAATATCAACCCGGGACTAACCCAGACTTTACTCTCCACCGCACCACTCTTTTTAATACCGATATCTTTACTGAAAAAACAACGAATTACCCCGCGTTCTATAACCGGAGCCCTAATCTCATTGGGCGGAATCAGTATTTTATTTCTATAGTAAGACGTAGAACCTTATTTCGTTGAGGGTGCGTTGATAAGCTCTGGCGCCTAAAGAAATAACTGGGTATGACACAGACTATCGAAGGCCATGGATGGCCTGAGTTAAGCGTCCATGGACGGACTCGCAGCGTGTCTGTTTCATACCCGGTAATTTCTCAGCCAGAGTTTAGCGAGGTATCCCGACAAAGGAGTTAGCAATGAACGAAGAAAACTTACAAAGTGTGCCGGTGAAATGCCCCCACTGTGGGCACAATACCTTTTTAGATATTGATGCCTCGGAGGGAAATCAGGACTACCAGGAAGAATGTGCTGCCTGCGGTGATCTCATTCATGTTCAGTTACAAGTTGATGAAGTTAACCAGCAGGCGCGAGTGAAGGTCGACGGGAACGATGAGCAGTTTTACTGACGTTTAGCCAGCACACGCTCAACCGTTTCAACAATAGTGATGGTTTGCTGATCAAGCTCAATATTCAGACTGTCACCCACCTGCGTTGATTCTAAATTGGTCAGGCGTAACGTTTCCGGAATTAAATGCAGACTAAAACAATTAGCTTCAACCTGACCTACCGTCAAACTGGCACCGTTAACCGCGATAAACCCTTTGGCAAACAAGTACGGGGTGTATTGCTCGGGGAGTTCTATCCACATCGCAACGTTATTCTCAGAGGTGTCAATTTTAGTCACTTTGCCCTGGCAGTGAATATGACCTGAAACTGCATGCCCGCCAATTTCATCACCTACTTTTAGTGACCGTTCGAGATTGACCTTGTTACCCTCACCTAACAACCCCAAATTTGTTAGCCGCAGGGTTTCATCAATAACGTCAAAATGCACCTTAGTATCGCTGAATTCGACCACCGTTAAACAGCAACCATTTATGGCAATACTTGCACCAATAGCCAGGTTTTGCAGAAATTGGGGTTCAGTTTTAATAACCAGGTGTCGAAATGTCTTGTGATCAGAAACTACTTGGTCAGAGACTGAAAATATCGTAGCTTGGGTTTGAACAATACCGGTAAACATCGATAAGAACCTTGTTGCAAGGAATAATACAATGAAGCGAAGTGTACTGATTTTCCGTTCTTTTGGCTATGCGTTAGTCGTTTTAGGGTTATCGGCCTGCTCAGATGACCAGGGTTTAACGGAATACGCAGATGAACTGCATAACCGCGTCCAAAGTACACTCAAACTCCCTAATAACTCTATAGAAGCCCCTAAACCTCAACTCCAGTATCCGGCCAAGCGCGCACTAACCCGAAATATTGAAAGAACAAGCATGGGCTTACTGGAAAGCCTTCGGCTTAATCATTGTCATTTAGGCCAGCTAATAGCTGAAAACAACAGTTCACTGGGAAAGCTAAAAGATGGGTTCAGCCGCTACCATGCTGACCTGACCATGATTCAGGCACTCAAGGAATGCATTGAGCATCCTGAGTCGGCCAATGTTAAAGACAAATTGAAAGAAGCATTAGTGCATAAGGAGTCGCAACTGCAGAATAGCCTGGCGAATGCCTTTGCCCGTGACGAAGGGCTGAGAAAAGCACTGTCTGTAGGCAATAACTCTTTACCCAAAATACATGTAACAGAGTACAACTACGCAGTGAATGCGCTGGAGCGCTTTACCCGCATATTAGAACGCTGGAACTACACAAAAGAAGGGGATGACCCGGATGAGTTAATAAAAATGCTCGGTCGTTTAGAGCGTAGTGACTACCTTCCTGACTTATTCCGTACTATGTTGGATTACTCTTATAAACTGGAGAAAATGACCGAACTACTGCCGGAAGTTCCTAAATCAGTTTATTGTCAAAATGGAAAGGTGCCAGATGACGCATTAGCGCTAAAAGAAGCTTTTAACGCCATTTACCTCAAAGAAATGCAAGGTGACATAGCAGAAGTTATTGAACAGCATCAGCGCTTACTCATGACTCTGGATAATCTGAAAGGTATAGCCCCTCAACCAGAGCTAAAAGCTTATATTGCAGAACTTGGTACGCTCAGTAAAAAGCTAACTGATGCGTCAGTGCATTTTGTCCGTCCATGGCAAAAATTTTACAACGCCTGTGACTTTACACCAGGGCTGGATTAGCGCTTCGCTTAAAGATGCCAGTGCTTAGTTAGGCCTGGGTGTGGCGCACCCTGCTCTTTTTGATGAATTTCATTGATAACGTACCGTAAACCAATAAAGACCCAAAGCCAGAACGCGGCATGTAAAGCCCCCGCCATAATAACAATGACGGAAGAGCGCATCAAAATATCGACATGTAATATATTAAAAGTAAGCTGTGCAATAATGCCGACGATAGTCATCAAAAAAAGAAGCCCTGCAACTGCACGTATTACTCGTAAAAAAATAAACATTTAACCACCTCTTTTCCGTCAGTAAAAACTGAGTATAGTGAACATTCTAGCAAAAGCCTTTTTAAGAAAGTAAGCGTAGTTATTCAAAGCTGAATAGAATTTCGACAAACAAATGCATTTAGTAAAAAATCGCTTGCACCTGTGGCCGCAAATCACTAATATACCGCCCGTCGTTAACGACATTCCCCATAAAGTGCGTCCGTAGCTCAGTTGGTTAGAGCGCTGCCTTGACATGGCAGAGGTCGGTTGTTCGAGTCAACTCGGACGCACCACTTTCTTATCAAGAAAAATCTCAAATATTCAATAAGTTAGTAGCCAAGACAAGTCCACTATCTCCGTCGCAAATTTTATTGGTGACCAAACGGTGACCATTCAGTGCCCTAGCCTATTTTAGCATCCACTTTTTTCAACACCTTTTGCACTATGCACTCAAAGGCTGATTTGACTAATTATTCAATTTTATGAATACGGCTTTACAAAAAATCTATCGATAAGCAAAAAGAATAATTACTCATCAGGGCTGTAAATAAATAGATCCCCAGGCGTACATTCAAAAAATTCACACATTTTGTTCATGACTTCTAGTTCTATTCGAGCTGCTTCATCGTGGTAAATCCGCTGGATCGTGCCCCTATTAATTCCTGTCGCTTTGGCAAGATCTGACATCTTTAACTTTCTCTCGGCTAAAAGAACAGCAATGTTTGATTTTATCATCCAATAGACCTTTTTTATCTCCTATAGACAAAAAATGCTTGCAGGGGATTTTACTTGTGCTAAATTATCTCCTGTAGACAATTTTAATCTACTAAAAATACTTTTTGTTGATTGGAGATATTACTATGAGTCGCACATATCTGACAACTGATGAGCTTGCTAAACGCATTAAATATGAGCCTCGCACTATTCGTAATTACCTTAAAGACTCTGTGCTTCTTGAAGGAATCCATTACTTCCACCCTTTTGGTGGCCGAAAGATTCTTTATATCTGGGAAAAAGTCGAATCTGAAATGATGAGAGATACCTTCATGGATAGTAAGGCAATTGGATAAGGAGATCTTATTATGGCGTCAATTAACTCGAGAAATGGGAAGCTAGTCGTAGATTTCAGGTATGAAAAACAGCGATGTAGAGAAAGAACTGTTTATGCTGATACCCCAGGCAACAGAAAAAAGCTCAGAAAAATAGTAGAGCGTATGGAAGCTGAGCTTGTCCTCGGTACGTTTAAATATGACGAATACTTTCCAAACTCCGAACGTGGTCAAAAGTTATCTCAGTTAAACCAATTAAGAGCGGCTTCACAAACCAACAGCGCGCCACTTTTTTCAGATTTCTCAGAGCTTTGGTTTCGGGAGCGCGAAGGCGAATGGAGAAAAAGCTATATACAAACAGTTCGGTATACGCTCGATTCATATTTGATCCCGCAGCTAGGCAAGTCAAAAGTAAATGAAATCACTAAAGCGGTGATTATGGAGTTTCGAGCGTCGTTACTCAAGACCACCTCGCATCTTGGTACCAACTTAAGTAACGCTCGCATCAATAAAATCATGAGCATCGCTAGAATGATCTTAGTGGAAGCATCTGACCGATTTGACTTCCCCAACCCGTGGCTAAATATCAAACCACTTAAAATTAAACGCACAGATGTAAACCCGTTTTCGCTAGAGGAAATCAAACGTTTTATCAATGCTGTTCGGCCGGATTTCAAAAATTACTACATCGTTCGTTTCTTTACCGGCATGAGAACAGGCGAAATAGATGGGCTCCATTGGGATAATATTGATTTTAACAAGCGTCAGGTTTTAGTGCGTCACTCTAAAGTCATGGATGAGCTTGTTGACACCAAAACTGACGGTTCATTTCGGCAAATTGACATGAGCCAAACTGTTTTTGACGCACTAAAATCACAAATGAAAATCACATACGGAAAATCCGACTTTGTGTTTTGTTCGCCGAACGGTTCCCCCCTCCAGCACAACAATGTGACAAAACGTGTTTGGTATCCAACCCTAGAGTACCTTGGGCTTGCCAAACGCAAACCCTATCAAACAAGGCATACAGCAGCTTCTTTATGGCTCGCTGCTGGCGAAAATGCAGAGTGGATTGCCCGGCAATTGGGTCACGCAAATACCCAGATGCTCTTCAAAGTTTACTCTCGTTATGTTCCAAACCTTACACGCAAAGACGGCTCTCTTTTAGACAAGGTACTTACTGAACATTTAAATGACTTAAATAAGTCGGAGGATTAATACAATGTTAAATTCAGTAGCAAAGGCAAGTTATGTTAATAATCATAACATCACTAACGGGGGTGATAATCCCTCGCCCGTCAATCAAAAAAATGAAAACGTGCACGTTAAAACTATTGCACAAAGCATTAACGATGGCTATCTCACGGGTTTGTATCGCATTACCGGTGTCATAGTTAAAATCGCCAAAAACGGTGAGCCATACGTAAGCATCCGACTGAGTGATTCAACAGGTGACGTCCATGCCGTTATATGGCCTGAGCGAAAACCACTTGATTGGAACCCGCCCTACAGAAATTCAATGAACACTTGTGTTTATGCCTCGGGCTCTGTTAATTATTTTACTTCATGTAATAAAAATCCTGCTGAAAAGAAACCAACTATCGTTATTGACGAAATTCGTTTAGCAACAGAAAATGAACTTCATGAAGCGCCAGCGTTAACTACTTTACCCCGGTTATATTGCCCAAATAAAGATGTATTCGATAAGTTAATCAGTACCGCCAGAGAACTAGAAAGCCCGCCGTTGAAACGATTTGTTTGTCGCGTTCTCAATCAAGATCAAGTATTTCAAAGGTTCTTACAAGCACCTGCCAGTACTAAGTATCATCATTCTTACCCAGGTGGTCTTTTAGAGCATTCCGTTGAAGTTGCTTGTATTATAAATAATATTGAACTTTACCGTAGTCCTAATGAGAAAGAGCTGGCTATTGTAGGCGGTCTTCTGCACGATATTGGAAAGGTCCGAAGTTACAATAACTACGGAAGTATGAGCCTTAATGGGAAATTAACCGACCACAATGCTCAAACGCTAGAAATTTGTGCCGAAGCACTAAAAGAGCTGGACTCCGACAACTACAATTTGGCTGAAACACTACGCCATATTTGGACGTGTTCATCACCAGGGTCTCGTTATGGCCGCCCTACTAAATTTGCAATCGGACATGTCGTTGCAACGGCAGATAGAATTAGTGCCGAATTCGGTAATGAAAACGCCGCATTTGCGTCCGCCTCAACTCACCAGAACCTAGCGAGGCTTGGTCAATTAGAGTACTGTCGACTAGCCTGATGTGTCCCCAATGAGAAGCCAATTTACCGATTGCGCTTCTCACCTTTATAAACTAAATGTCTGCTATGTGCCAGAAGCGGACGTAGGACTGCTCACCTTACTTGGCTAGTTAACACATCAAATATGGACTAACAGAGCTTGTTGACTCTTAATGCTACTAACTGTGAGATCAAGTTGGAAGTTATCGCGCCTAACTCCTTTTTCTGGTTTTTTGAAGCTCCTCGAAAAATAGGTTGATTTCTTCTAGATCAGCGGAGATTTCATCAATTGTTGGGTATGGGGCACCTACACCCGCTGCGCTATCATGCCCAGTGAAATGAGTACTGCATTTTGTCATTGCTTTATCAATGCGAGCAATATCAGCATCGGTGATATCTACTAAGCGAGACAGACGCTGCGTATAAACCCCTCGTTCGAATCGATTTACCACTTTGTTGAGTAGCTTCTCTTCAACCAAGCGCTCCCAGGACTCACGGAGCAGACCATAAAAATGACGTGATGCTTTGCGAAATTCATCTTCACCTTCATTAGCTTCAATCTTACGCAGGTTTTGGAGTTCGACGTTCAGCACCTTCAACCGTCTACCTGTGGTGAGCGCCTCCCACGGCGCGGAATCTCTCACTAAACCGGCATATTTCTTATTACGCACCAAGGCAATGCTATTGTGTTCAGCATCCTGCAATTCTGCCTGCTCTAATAACAATTTAAAAAATACTATGTCGTGGGTAAATACCACGACCTGACGCTTTTTCGACTCATCGACCAAACGTGCTGCGACCCTGCTACTCCACTGATGACTCAAAGAGTTTACTGGGTCATCAAAAATTACGGTCGAATCTCGGCTATCTGCTTTCATCTCAGCTAAAAACGCAGCGATCGCGATACAGCGCTGCTCACCTTCACTCGCGACTTTCGCAACAATCGGTTCATCGGCATCAGCGATTGCTAACTTAAACTGCTGATTCCCTCCGGTATTCCTTGTTTGCACTTGAACGGAGAAGCGCGTGAAACCAAACTGACGGAGTTCCTCCGCAAATGCGGATTCTATTGGCTCAATTACTCCTTGTTTGTAAATGCTGGATGAGAGAATAGAAATCTTTCGGGGGTTACACTGCTTTTTTAGTCCCTCTAGCTTTTTAACGACCTTGTGCCTCCGAAGGTTATTGATTAACGCATCAAAGTTATCCAGGACAAATTTTTTGTCCTCTAGTAGTTGCAGCTCTTGCTCTTTCTTCGCTATCAGTTTGGCTAGGTCTTCATCCGATTTTACTGACTCAATTTTTTCAGAAATGCTCTGCGAGATTTGTTTGGCTGATTGAACAGCCGATATATCAAGAACATCATCTGCTGAAGGTAGTTCAGAATCTTCAATAAACTTCCTCTTTCTTTCAGACAGTGATTCAAACAAAGTTGTAAACTGTTCTGACAAACCTGGTTGAATACTGTCTAACTCATCCAGAGCCGTTTTATGTTCTTGAAGGTTCAAGTCTTGAGAACGAATCAAACCCTCTGCGTTCTGAAGAGATTCGTAAGCTTTTTTAGCCTCGGTAGCTGCGTTGTCCGACAAAAATTTCTGAAGTGCAGCTAATCGGTCACCACTCTCATCAGAGATGATTTGCAAACACAATGGACAATAGTCACCTGTTTCAAGGGGGAATTGATTGGAATGAGGCTCTTGTTCGACAAATTGCCTCGCTGACTTCCAGAGCTCTTGCCACCGAATTCCAGTAACTGTCTCTAAAGGCAATCCATCTAAAGTTGCCTTCTTTATTGCTTCAGCTTGTTGGTGCTTTTGCTTGTAATCCTGCTGTAAATTTTTGATCTGCTCAATTGATTTGTCACCCAAGCACTTTAGTGCTGATACGGTAATATTTCCCAGCGGCTTGAGCAGTTCTCGCTGTTGCCTGAGCTTCTTTTTCAAGGTTTCTGGCGTTTGTAACTTATCATGTGCAATTTCTTGTCGTAATGGCTTAATCCGCGCCACCTCTTCGTCTGTGGCTCTATGAACTTCAATCTGACGCTCTTCATTTTCGTGCGATAGGCTATTTACAACTTTGGCAATTTCGCTTGGCGAATCGAGACTATTAACCTGAGTGAAACCGTTACCCGCGATAGTCTCTTCTTCAACATTACGCTTAACGTAATCAACCGCAGTATTCAGTTCGTTTAGAAGGTTCAATCCAGATGGTTTGAAACCCAGCGCATCTTCTTTATTTACATAATGGTGAGCTGAACTTGTGTCAAAGACTCTGATCGCTTTTAAAGCGGCTGTACTCGGTTCGTCTAGAGACCAAGAATGTTTGTCATCCTTAGTTCCTACAGTGAAAGAGATTTCTGCACTAGGGTTAGGATTATTTGCTTCAAACACATTTCCAATAATGTTTGGGTCACCACCGCGCGTGAGGCACGCACTCTTCAAAATATTTGCATAACTGGACTTACCTGCGCCATTGTCTCCGTAGACAATAAAGAGTCCAGATTGATTGAAATTGATTGTCTGGTTTTCAGCTAAAGCACCGACACCGAAGACATTGCCGAGTGATTTGATATTCACTACTTCTTCTTCACTTTTGTGACCTGAAAAATCTATCGGCTTAGTCGCATTCTCGAACTCATCAGTGGTATTGGCTAGTTCATGCTCAATAAGCGCTAATTCATAAATCTCATCGAGCAATTCACTATCTAGTTCCCCATTATCCAGCGTAAGCCGCACACTGTGTTTCCACCAGACAGGCTTATCCTCAATCCATTTTTCTATTTGTTCGACTGGAGTAGTCATGAAATCTCCTTTTCCCTTAGCACTGCTATTGTGTCACAGGCTCTCTCACTATAACTTACATTCAAGGTGACAGTAGTCCGGATAGTCATGCAACTATTTGGCAATTAAGATTTTGCGTGTTGAAATCAGCTTGCCGCTTTTTCGGGTCGGTGCCAAAAGCGGAAGTTATGCAGTAGCCAAAAGTGCTGCTACTTGATAACTCACATGCGGCTACAGGTACTCCTTTAATCAAAAAGACCTGCAGTAAAAAGCATAGCGAGGAACGAGCAGGCCTCTTTACTGTCCAGCTGCATATGATTGTTAGCTCTCTATGGTGCCCACTGCCAATTTGATCGATACACCCGAATGCTATCCCCTAAAAAGTTCCAATTCCTTCTTTCCCACATATTTTCATTATTCTGACCACCATACTTCGAACGGTCACTAAGCATGTTATACACACTAGCTGTAATAAATGTATGGTGTGGAGACTCTCTGAGATCACTAAGCTTTGCGGCTAGATTAGGAGCCCGACCAATCCAGATGAGGTCGTTTGATCCGCGCGCACCTGCACGGACAGTAAGGACAGTACCTGTATCTACACCTACTCCATGTCTTATTCCAAACGATGCATTTCTAACGCTTTCGTATTTATTCTCAAATTTTGTCTTTATTAGATCGTTTACGACATAGTTGATATGTAGCGCACACCTAGCTGCATCTGAATTCTTTGAATTACCTACAAAAACCCCCATTACGCGGTCTCCATCGAAACTTTGAATAGTTCCACCTTGAGACTTGATTAAGCGGCACGATGTAGCTAAAAATGATTTCATTATTTTAGCTGCCACTCGGCGATCGAGTTCTTTAGCCATTTTCGACGAGTCCGCAAGGTCAGCATATAAAAATGTCGCATCTAGCTCTACGGCTCCACCTGCCAGGGAAACATTTGTTGTGGATGGAACCACCTGGCCTTTTCTGATACTCCAAGGAGTATCTAGAACCCCCTGAACATCACTCTTAATATCTTCTGACAAGCTCATAACTAAACCTTTATACTATATAAATAATAGACAGAAATAGCCCAAGGAGCTGCTGATAAAAATAAACATCCTAACGCTCTCTGAATCCATGCAAATTTACTCTGGGCCACTTGTGCGTTACGGTGGCATTGCCAGATTAAATCTTTTATATATTCTTCTTTAGTAAGCTCGTTAACTGCCTTGCTGTATTGCTCTAGTTCTCTAGAAACAATCCCTCCGAAATAGATTAAAGACCCTTTAGGACCTGTAGTTCTGGGAAAAGACGACAAAGCGGAGAAAGTAATGCTAAGCGCAAGAAACAACACCGCGAAAACTGACATAATGGCCGAAAATATTGTCCATTTAGTGTATGTAGGCGCTAGTGCAGCTAACGCCCCTAGCATTGCTGTAGAAAGGGGTAAAATCCAGCTCATCCGAGTTTCAACTGACTGAATCCATAACAACAACCGATTCAACTTCTTCTCTAATAAATCAATAAGCTGGTCTGGTTCTATATCCATTGTTAAAGTTCTCTCCTTTGAGAGCTAACGCCGTGCAAACAGGCACCCGCTTGCGATCGTCTGGCAGCCGAAGGCTGCGCAGTGCTGAGGTTAAGCATCTGGATCTTCAGCCTTGAGAATGAGCATATGCTCAGTCACTGTCACATTGACGTTGACTTCATTTGGTGGAGTAAACAGCACACAACCGGCATTATGCCCCGTCTGTATTTCTGGTAAAAAATGGACTCCAGCCCAACCGTTATTCTGAGCCTCATGAGCAAACCAACTCTTTATTGTATCGGTCATTCTCTTTCTATCTGTTCCATTTGCTTGGTTGTAAAGCGAGATTATTCGCTCCGAGGTACAAAACACGGAATGATCCTTCAGCTTGGCTTTATCTGGGGTTGGGAAAGTGAAATTTCGTCCTATTACCATTTCAATAGTCCTCTAATTGTGCAGTTTGATAACGCATAACAGTTATATATTGTGCGTGCGCACTTTGTAACTTATTCAATTGATAGGTGCTGGCTCTAAGTTTCTGAGCTGACCAAGCTTCCGGCCTTCAATCGCTTTGAATAAGCCAAAGCAGTTTGAGCATGCTCAGCTACTCTCTAACGGGCGCACAATATCCAAATTTGATCTTTCGTTATGTCATTGACAGTAAACGACTTAAATACACAAAACAATAATAAAGCGCGCAATATTCAAGAGATAAGAGTCTGGCGTCATCCACACTTAGTAATAACGGTTAGGTGAGTCACTAGTTGAATCAGATAAAAGACGAAGGTCCGCTGCTCGCTCATATCGGAAGTCCGGCTTGTGCTAAGGGCGGACGTTAACGTCCGCCATAAACGGCGCCCTTAAAAAAGGTGTTCGGTGGAGGCCGGAACTAATTTCATCGCCTTGTTAAGTTTCAAAACGCTCGATCCCATGCACTAACCAAAGTGTCATAAACAGATTTCATTTCTTTTTCGAACTGTTCTTTAGTGATCTGAGCACCGACGCGTTTCGAAAGCTTCGTTTTTTGCTTCCCTGACATGTCTGAGACTTGTTGCTCTGTTCTCTTCCAGTCATCAAAGTTTGGATAGCACTCTTCAAGTGAGCCATTCTCTAGAATTTTAATCTGACCTCTATCATTAAAAGACTTAAACTCCTTCACAAAGTCGTCAAATCCTGCTTGAGCATTTTGTGTAGGAGCATCACACAAAACAATCATTCTCTCTTCAAAGATTGAATTCTCGAGCGGCTTAAAAGACTTTCTGATCGCATTGATTGATCGTCTGGCTTGATGCGTGTCACCCTCTGCGGAAATGATCTGTAGTGACGGCTTGTCACTATAGAATCGGCGAATGACACGAGTAAGCAACTCTACCTCGCTAGGGCCTTCTACAATCAGAAAGTTTCGAGGCAAGAGAAGATCAGAAGGACTACCGCCTAGCAATTCGAAGATGACATAGGGCTTATCTAAGGCATCAACAGATCTAAAGCCTGTTATGCTTTCTTCTTTCTCGACCTTATATATAGTTTGGTCCGGATGGTCATCGGCAACAAAAACGGAAGAATGAGTATTCAGGAAAACTTGGTCTAAGTCCGCACATAATTCCAAAAGAACATCTTTTAATTTTCTTTGCGCTGTGGGATGCAAATGCAGTTCCGCTTCATCAATAAAGAATAGGAATGATTTTCCAGCTTCTTCACGGCCCTTCCTATATTCAGCGTAAGCCTGGATAATTGCCAACATTAAGGCTCTTTGCATACCATCGCCTTTCTCAGAGGCGTAGGTTTCAACACCATCGTCCACGCGAGTTTGGAAGTTCTTTAATAAGTCGTCAAACTCTGGGCTGGACACTTCAAAACTAACTTTAGTGCATTCAGCAAATTGCTTTTCAAGATGTGTTTTTACACTGCCACCAAGCCGATCGAATTCGATTTTCACTTGCGATCCGTCATCATCAAAGAGTTCATCAAACTTCTCTCTAAATTCACGGTATTGTGGATTATCCTGAAGGATCTCTTCCAAAACCGAAGAAAGCATTATCCCTATGGGGCTTTTGGCAGAATACTTTGCAACCTCATCGAAATATTGTTTGGTGTGTATATACTCAAATTTTGGAAGGAAATCGTTAAATGCTTTATCGAAGCCTGCAGGATTCTTCTCTAACTCAGCCCCTCCAATAACAAGTTTTCTTTTCGTTGGCTCGGAGCTCTTTCTCCTAACGGTGAGAGTATCGCTACCGTCGAGAACCTTGAGCATTTTCTCTCGGTTTCCTTCATTGCGCATGTTTCTGGCACCATGCTCCGCATCCGAAAATTCGATCTCAACACATATTTCTTTTTCTGTATTTCGATTGGGGTACAGATCTTTTATAGATTTACTTTTCGGAAGCCCGTTGAAAAACCACTCTATCGCTTCAAAAAAATTGGTCTTTCCAGCGTTATTCTGACCAACAAATATATTGAAATTACTGCAGTCGAATTCGGCTTTTTCGATTGAACGGAAATTTTCTATCGAAACTCTTGATATCTTCATCGCTCCCTGATCCTTATTTAGAACTTAACAGCTTATATACCGACCTACGAGGTCAGTCTCCTTGTAAATTAGACTATCTTGTATGGTCAGAAAATCCAATGTCTGCTTTTCGCTCAATACTGACTTTCAGCATTGAGCGAATAATATAGATCCCTCAGCTTCGGTAGCAAAACGGAGATTGGCTATAAAGCGATGCGGTCTTCTAGCTTCAAATCACCGCACTTCGTTCCGCCATTTGTTTGCCAGCATACATTTACAGATTGCGCATCACTGCGAAATAATCGGCGCAATTCATCAAAGTTATCTTCAGTTATTGCCTTACCGTTAATTTCTTTAACTATCGCTTGTTCAGTAAAACCAAGCTCTGCTGCATGAGAATTCTTTGCCACCTGTTTTATTACACCTCCCAGCCGGTGTGGCTCCATTACCAAGCCACTGCGGTCGATATCAGTTTTATGGCTGAAAAATTTATTCTTTACGAGCGTAATAGACTCGTCTTGGTAATTAAAATGCACGTTGAACTTCCGAAGTAGTCCACTACCTATCAAACCAATTCCGTAGGGGTCTTCAAAGCTTAGTAAATTGTGTGCCGCAACATTTTCAAACTCGCTATCGCCCAGTCCAAAAAAATCGATACGGCTAGTTTCAACAACCTGTTTACCATCAAAATTTTGAGTGTGAGTTTCAAAGTAGTCGTTTGGAAACTCTAATTTATCAGTCAATTTTTCATTCAAGTAAACGTAGTCAGGCGCACCTGTGTCGATAATAAACGCATAGTCGGCTTCGACACCGTCGTTATCTTTCAGTCTGGCATTAACATAGGGAATTCGACCATGAACAGACAATGGTAAAGTCGTGCTGTTTTCGTGGTTAAACTCGCTTTTCGCACTTTTCTTATGAAACTGTAGAGACTGCTCCGCATAAAGAACCGAGACATTAAAGTGATTCAGTAAGTCGTAGCCAATCGCACCATCAAAATAAGCGGTGTCATAGTCGTGAAATAACGGATTTTTCTCAATCGGAACATGAATGAAGGTCAACTCTGAGAGCTCGATGTCTCCAACCCGGATAATGCCATTGTTAACTACGTTGACTTGACTGCTTTGAACCTCAAGCTGCCTTTCCACATCTAACTGCAAGGTTTGGGTACGGGGTGTCTCAAAGATTACAGTCGCAGATGCCGCTGAATCAAAAGCCAGCCTTAATGATTCTGTGTCATTTACATCGACTTCAATAATGATATGGCCGTCATGCCAAACGAAGGGTAGTTTAAAACTTTGCTCTTTACTGAGCCACTTTTGAGATGCCAACGCATTGCCGCTTTGTAAATTTATGATTCCTTTCGCTGAACAGCCAACAATTACCAGCACGACGCTCAGCACTGCAATCAATTTAATCAAAAGTATGACGTGTTTAGTCAAGATATATACTCCCAATGAATGTTTGGGCTATAGTAAGGTGGTTAGCCTATAGGTTATTGAACAATATTGCGATTTCACGAAAAAATACATTGGATAGCGAGAAGTGCTTGGCATAGCTGGAAAGGAATTCGATTCAGGAGTACCGTAGGGATGGAGAAAAACAAAAGCTGGGTGAACAGAGCCTATGGCGAGACTGAGCGAATCGAAGCTTGTTTTAGTGGGCTTGCGTATGCGCCACATAGCCATGATACGTATACTCTAGCCCTAACGACACGGGGTGTTCAAAGCTTCAATTACCGCGGCGAATTACGACACTCACTTCCTGGTGAAGTGGTAATACTTCATCCTGACGAAACTCACGACGGTCAGGCTGGGACAAGTGACCCCTTTGCTTATCGCGCTATAACCATTGACCCTGTTGACGTTCAAAATATATTACAAGGCTTCAGTCTTCCATTTTTGGAAGGAGGAGTCACAAAACAACCGCAGTTTATCCAGGTTGCTACACAACTGTTATCTGAATTCAATCGTCCGCTGGAAAAGTTAGAGCATCAAGATCTCATTTATGCTTTTGCCACAAAATTACAGCAAGCTACATCGCGTAATGTGAGACATACTCAGGCGAATTACCGTGCAATCAAGAGAGCGCGTGAATATATTGACGATGCCATTGCTGCTAACTCCAGCTTACCAGTCAGCATTACATTGGATGAACTGGCTGCTATTTGCGATTACAGTAAGTGGCAGATAACGCGTGATTTCAGGTCTCTTTATGGCACAACGCCTTATCGCTACGTAACACTAAAGCGATTACAGAAAGCAAAAGCTCTCATTGAGCGTGGCATACCTTTGTCTCAAGTTTCATTCAGTAGCGGTTTTGCAGATCAAAGTCATATGACGCGGCATTTTAAAAAGTCCTTTGGTACAACCCCCAAGATTTGGGCAAACTTAAATCAGTAACACTAATTTTTTTGAACGTTGTGCGCATGATTAGAAGAACTGACTATAACCACTAAGGTCCGTTCTTCGCTCACAGCAGCCTGTCAGGTTAGTGCCAAGAACGGACGTTAACGCCACGCTGCCTTAGCCTTGTATATGGCGAATGCAATAATCCCTGCTCCTAGAAGAACAGCGATACTTAGGGGAAGTGCAGCAACACCAGTGAAGAGCAAATAGCCGACTCCGAGTACGATCAAAAGTAGTGAAAGCTCTCTAGCAGCAACTAGCGCGCTAAGTGCCCATACTACGCCAAGTATTGGATTTATAAAAAGCACTAGAAGCCCAGGAACAGATCGCTGGTCACTTAAATATTCTAATAATGATAAATAGGCCAGTCCGCTGCACAAAGCCGCAAATGGGTAACGGAAGTACCATGCTTCAAAGAACCTGTCCTCTGCAGATTTTGTCTGCTGCAACCCATATTCCGTAAGCTCTTTCCCCCGAAACCAAAGGCAAGCAGCCGAGCCTATACATATAAGACCAAAGATGAATATCAGCCATGGGAAAGCTATGTCATCCCATACTAAAGAAAGAGCTGACAACAACCAGAAGAAAAAACCGGAAAACAGAAGGAATAGTGCAGCTCTACGATTTGCTTTCTTCGTCTTCTTAGTGATTTCTTTGTGTTTGTCCATTATCTACTCGACCCTGCGTTGACTTGTTCAGCTTCTCCACTCTAGCAGCCAACTTTTTTCGGAATTGAACTGCATTTACTCCAAAGTGCGCCTCTCGATGATGGTTTGGGCAAAGTGCTACTACGTTATCAACTGTGTCACTGCCATCTTCGGATAATGGCTGAATATGATGCGTTTCTAAATATACGGAGCCTGATAGCGTTTCAAACCCTTCTTTGCCACACCACTCACAGAATCCCCCCGCTCTTTTCAAGATATAGCTCCTAACCTTCGGGCTGCGCTCATACACCGAGGTGGTTGACTCCCTTTTATTTGCTTTGCCAGCAGGCACACCTTCGATGCTGAATTGATCAATGAATAATTCGGTTGGCCCGCCGCGAACGAGAACACAATCACCGGAATCTGAACTATAGCTCTTAACATACCAATGCTCGCTATCGAGAAACCGTCTATCTGCGCTCGACTTAGTAGCACTTGAACTTCTTCTTCCACCATCACAAATTATCACTCTGATAGGCCAATTAAGGCGAGCTGCTTTTTGTAGGGAGAAATCCATCTTTGTTGCTCGCCGAGATTGAGGCGAACTCGCAGCGTTTCTTGCTGTATCTCTCAAGTTAAGTTTTTGAACTATCTCGCCATCTTGGACTGATAGGTTTTCATACCAAAGATTAAGAACAATAATTTGCTTATTATGATCCTCGTATGACCATTCGTAGCAATACTTTGGATTCGATGCGGCTTTATCTACACCACCCTTAAAGTTTGACCAGTCGCTGACATCTATTCCTGTGGATTCGACTAGATCCATAACCCTAAGACGCTCCGATGGTTTCAAGAAGTTTAAATTCATTCAATCCTCGATATTAGCCGAAATCATGCACAGATACTCCGTAATAACTCAAGGCGCTGCTTGCCAGTGCCAAGCTAAACAAAACCCACGGCACAAAAAAATCAGGAGCATCCTCTGAGCCAAAAATGAACTTAGTGAACCGCACCAATTTTAAGAAAGACCAACGATACCAAGGATAGACTACCATTCCATTTTTAAAGTCATTCCCCGGAAGCCTGTCCCCTTTGTACTGTACCTGATAGTGCAAAGCCACGGAGTTTTGCTCATAAACCAGCTTGCTAGGGTTAATAGAATACTCCTCGTTATTAAACTCTTTCACATCGTGTTTTTCAGCTTGTTCAGCTCGCCAGCTTTCAAACTCATCTTTATATCTTTCGGAATAATTTCTTTCTGCGTCTACTTTTAATTTTATGAATAGCCTTCCTGATCTATCGATATTGTTGAAGTTAAAACTTCTTCTGTATCCAAGCCGAACCCTCCTTCTTGAGCTGATGTTAAACCGCCAAGCAAAATAGATCAGCAGCGCATAAGAAATCCATTTAAGGGCACAAGGGTTAGAAATTTCATAATTGATAACGAGAAGTCGAATTTTCTCATCCGCCGGGGTAAGACCAAGCAGCCAGTAGCTGATAAAAAGCATTGATATGAGCTTTAAGTTTCGAGAGTGTAAGTTAGGCTCATTAAACATGTTCTGGCAACTCCTAAATTTTCTTGATTGGCTAGCGCCACACATCAGACGACTGAAAACCGCACAGCGGTTTTTGGGTCGGCTGAATGTGATTGTTATACCTTTTCATGACTCAGCTTTGGCTTGAGGTATTTTTCAATTTCCTCGATCGCCCTAATAAGATCTTGTTTGTATTCATCGGGCTCCTCGCTCAAATTGTCGTACATAATGTCGCGAGCTTTCTTATCTATGTTTCTTATGGCCTCTTTTGACGCTTCATCGGTATCGGGGTTTATGAGTTCAACGTAATGGCGAATTCGCGTAAATAATTCATGCTCGAGACCGAATACCCCTTTAAACAGTTCTTGAAGCTCCGTGCCCCAAATGGCTTCCGCTTCAAGTAGGTCAGCATATAGCGTTGTTCTTTCAGCTTGAACTTTGTCCCATCTTGCTTGATAAGCCTTCGAAGTGCCGTAGAAACGTATTTGTTCGCGGGACATTGTTTTAACTTCTTCCTCTGGCGGAGAAGGCATTTCGTACGCCCACATTGCAGGATGACGAACACCATTAATCGCGTCTCTGTATTTGAATACAGACACCAATATTCGGCGCGAAAGCTCGTATTCAGATTGTCCTTTCAATTGGCGCTGCCAAGTACCTAGGCCTTTCACGGCCACAACCGCGCCAGTAATTGCAGCACCAGAAAGCACAAGATCCTTTAGCAATGTGACTATTTCAGTGCAGGTCACCTGGTTCTCCTTTTAGGTATAACATTTATTGTGCGTACGCACTTAAGAAGTGCGTCCAACTGATAGATTTCGGTTCTTAACTTATTGATCAAACAAACATTCCTGCCTTGAAAAATTCCGAGTGAGCAAAGGCATTTGAGCATGCTCAGTTACGCACTACCTAGCGCACCATATCTAACCTTTGTTTTTTGTTATGTCATTGACAGTAAAAGACTAAAACAAACAACACAACAACAAAACGCGCAATATTGTCGAAGTAAACGTTTCGCGTATCGTTGGCATCACCCAAACTTAAGAGTAACGGGAAAGCTAGTCACTAATTGGCTAGATCGAGAGTCAGCAGGTCCGCTTTTCGCTCAAAGCGGACGGTCAGTTGATGCAATGAGCGGACTAATACCTGCCTCTAGAAGTGTACGTGTCACCCTTTTGTCAGGTATATTTCGTGACCGACAGTGAACGTAATTTTCTACTATTTGGCCTGGACACAAAGGTCAGGAGAAACAAGATGATTAAGAAGTTGCGTCAGCGGAAGAATTGGTCTCAAGAGCAATTAGCCACCATGTCTGGTTTGAGTGTGAGAACAATTCAACGTATCGAGAGTGGCAACAAGGCGAGTATCGAGTCTCTAAAGTCACTGGCTTCTGTGTTCGAAATTGATATTTCGAAGCTAACAGAGGAAATAACCGTGATTGATAAAGATTCCGAATATTGGAAAGAGCAGCCGACTTGGTTCAAGTTTAGTCTGTTTGGTGTGAACAGAAGAAGTAAGTTGGTTCTAGTTGAATACCTAGCGATAGCCTTAGGGTTGCTAAGTTGGGTTCTGCATGCAGATATATTTGCTACGCCCGCATTTTTTCTACTTGCATATTTAATTAGTAAGTTAATAAATGCTGCAGATAGCAAAAGAGTTTGGTAAACAACCTTTATCCGGAGGGCTCTAAGCCCTCCTTTTTCTATCGGTGGTGAGGATTAACAAGGGAATTGGTCAGCTATGAGCGAGTAGCGGAAGTTCAATCTAATATCTTTTTTTATCGATTAAGGCAGTAAAACGCTAGCTCGCTTCGCGATTAATTAGCACTCGAAAGCCAAAAGAAAATATTGAGCATAAATTGCTCGTTTTGCTCGGCTCCAACGGCTCTTAAACCATATTTTTTACCTGTTTTAAGATCCACTTGTGACGAAAACATCATACCTTCAGAGAATACGGCTACACGCCCTTTTCCAAACTTGAGAACGGCTCCCTGGCTCCAGCCGTTCATTGATATTCGAGGTGTAGAAGAAGTAACCTGAAATGGTATGAGCGGCTCTATAGACACAGCACCGTGCCCAATTGTTAACAATGACGTTGCTTCATCAGGAGCTTTGAATGCAGATCCGCCAAAGGTCTTTACTTGCGTTACTTGACCGAAAGGTGGGTTCTTCTCATTCAACGCTTTCGTAGAAACAGGCATAAGTGGCTCTCGTGACGAACTATTGCTCGTACCGGTTGTAATAGGGTGCTCAGCGAGAGTGTTATCTGCACTCCGAAATACATAAGACCCAACATGTCCATTACTAAATTCGAAACCGAAGGCGAGTGCGAGATTTTCGACAACTTTTGGAAACGGTGTGTGGTCAGCGATTAACAAAAGTGAACCTCCATCACTAACCCACTTTTTGATGTTATCAACCTCATCACCATCTAATGCACTGCCAAACGGTGGTTGCCAGTCACTTCTATTACGATCTAGTGCATTGGCAATTACTAGAATATCGGCCTTATTCAAACGTTCTGATGTGAAACTTTCAATGTTCGGCCTGACTTTATAACCATTGTTCGACAAAACTTGCTCGAAAGGTTTATACCGACCTGAGATGGTAAGAAAATTATTGTGTGCTTCATCAACAATGACCTCCGGGCTCGCATCTGAGATCAAACTGGTTGTACTACCATGGGGTTGAAAATCAGGATCAGCTTGCTGCGAGCTGTCAGAGCATGCCGGAAGCGCCAAAACTAAACACAGAAAGATAAGCCTAGATAATAGTTTCACTCACAATTCCTTTGACAAACTGAGGCACCCAAATAATGCCAGACGCTCATATGCTATTTAATCTCTTCAGATTATCATAAAAGACACTTTAGACGTCCGGTTTTGGCACTAACCTGACAGGCTGCTGTGAGCGACGAACGGACCTTCGTTTTTTTGCTAATTCCACCAAATGACTGGCTCCTGTTCTTAGGTAGCGATGGTAAGCACAATCAGGTTCGGCACGTTTATCTTCCCAAGATTTCGAGTTTTGGTATTGTATTGTTCATTTAAGCTCATTACTTTCAATCATTTAATGAAAAGTCGAAACTGTATATTGTCCACCCGTTAGGGTATAAATAACTGAGGGTGCTTAAATTGCTTTCGCTTATTCAGAGGCTTCCAAAGTCGGAAGCCTGGTTAGCTCAATAACTTAAGGGTCAGCAGCTATTCATTGGATGAGTTACAAAGTGCGCACGCACAATATATAGATGTTAGTTTTTTTTCATTACGATTTGGAGAGCAATTCAAATGGCAATAGGGACAGTGGATACCAAAATTCTTTGGGGTAGAGCTGGAGGCCGTTGTTCGAAACCTGGTTGTGACGAAGATTTAACCACTTTGATAGGGTCAGGAAATTACGTAGTGGGGGAAATGGCTCATGTTATTGGCAGTAAGCCTACTGCTGCTAGAGGTACTCCGGAAGGTGGTGCTGATAGTTACGATAATTTGATTTTGCTGTGCCCAACTCACCACACTCATATAGATAAGGCACCAGAGGGTACTTATACAGTTGATATGCTCCGTGAGTGGAAGAGAAGTCATGAAGCAGAAATAAGTAATGCGGGAAAGGCAACAAAATTTGATGACTTTGATAAGTTACGCATCGTTGTTGCAAAACTGCTTGCTAAGAATAAGACTACGTTTGATGCCTTTGGGCCAAAGAGCGAAGTTGCTCAATCAGATCCAAGTTCTAATGCTTATCTTGTATGGGAGTTAAGGAGAATCGACACGATATTGCCTAACAACAGAAAAATATTAAACCTTATCGATGCAAACGAAGAGCTCATCGAAGATATGCCTACTATTAATGCTATCGAAAAATTCCGAGTACACGTGGAGTCGTATGAAAAGCATGTATATCAACGACTAGACTCATATGTGCTATTTCCTAGTGAATTTTCAGAGGTGTTCTCATAATGTCTAACGGTTCAAACTCTTGGGGTGTCTCATTCAGTCGAATCGCTTGGCTAGAATCGGCTATCCAATCTCATGGTAATGTTATTCATTATTCACGTCGTGACGATATAATTATGGAGTTCGATAGGAAAGACGGTAGCTCCATTACATTGATATGTCTTGACGAGTACACTTTAGGGGAGTCTTTAGTACACCGAGTTCTTCAAGAGTTTCCAGAGGTTAATTTTATATCTGTAGGTGGTAATTGGAACGGATATACTAGAGAAGCAAAACAGCTTTGCCTATCCAAAAACATTGGCCTTTTCAACTCAAGCGAGCTTACAGGAGCTTTGTGGAAAAATGAGTTTTGGTTGTACCACCAAAGAGATGATGAAGGAAATCCAATCTATCCATACAAACAACAGCAATCTGCTTAGTGTGTATGGTTTTGGCTCATATTTTAGAAATACTCATGCTAATGATTGTGACTTGCTGCTCGTAGTGAAGAATGACGCGCCAAATTTAGGAAGAGTCCATGCAGCCTTATCCAAAGAGTTCCTAGAGTTGGGTATAAAGTTGTCGATTAATTTTGATCTAACCATTCTTACAGAACGAGAGCACAATACTTCTCCTCTTAGGGAGCACGACCGGTTGGTGTCAATAATAGATAAATAGGTACCGAATACATAACAAACGCATTAAGTCGCTCGGATACTCACTGGGACACCAAAACTACGCCTGATTTAGTTTGGTGCTGCACCTAAGCTTAAACCAACCGCCGCGTAGTTTCAGTGTCACTTATGCGGTCATCAACGTCTGCTCCTGGCACAAAGCGGATAAATTATTCAACAAGTGGCCCTTAACTCAGGGCCAAAGTAGATAGCCAGTTTTAATTTCTAATATCTAGATTATACTTATACTCAGTGTGTCTCTCGAGCCTTAAAATTCAGATTCAGCTGAAAGCATTATCAAGGCCATAAACAATAAGTACTTGAGCATAGACGTTGCCTGGTACAGACTCCCTCTTCGCCGCAGATCGTCTTGATTTGGGTGTTTCAACCGAAGGTAGAAATCAGGCTTGCCAACTTTCTTGATTTTCACCTCTGGCTTTTTAGTTGTAATTTTCAGCCGATTGATAAAGGCGTCGATATCTGACATATGTGCTTTAGACGTTGTTACAAATATATACCAATTCCGAAGCGAGATTACCGGACTCAACAGATCTACAAACCAGTTAAGCTTATCAACACAATCAAACCGAATTCCGGGCTCATCAATGTAGACGTTGTTGGTGAAGTACTCGATAAGTTCAAGAACGTCACTGGCACCATTTTCTGCTGCCAGCTTTAAAATACCGTTTATGTACAATCGCGCAAGTTTTCGTTCTTTGGGCGTGAGTGGCTTACTTGGAAGATACGTTGATTTCGCTTTACTTTGTTTCTTAATCAGTCGACGATTGTCTCTAGCAGTTTGCTTTCTCGCCAAATGCCTGGCTTCCGTCCGATAGCACTCAACAACTTTAACGGGTACTTCATAATCACGGCTTATCTTCTCATTACTCATCCCTTTTGTGACACACATTAAGATATCATGCACCTCAGAAGGCCCAGGTTTTATTGTCATTAGGTCAGTAGCAGATTCAATGGTAATTGGCGATTGCTGTTTAACCGTTCTTATATAGCGTCTCTCTGATTCCGCGACCGCGACAAGCCATCCCTCATGAGGTGGCAGTAAATTAGGTATTTCACCTTCATTACTTGGCCTTTTTATTTTCTTTTTACCGCGGATTATATTTGCAATCATCTTGTCACTTAAACCGGATAAGTTACGAACAAAACTTTTTGTCAGCACTACATTAGAGCGGCGAAGTTTCAAGTGCGTTAGCAGATAGGAAAAGTGCATGTAGGTTTTAAACGTCTGACTTGGATTGGCGTGGCCAGCAAACGTAGCCAATGCATAGTAACGATCAACTCTGATGTTATGTCCGCCAAAAATTGAGTCCTTTAACTGCTCAACGTCAAACTCTCCCCGGCCACCGAAATCAAAATAGAGCCTATCTTCGTCCTCAACCAAAAATTGAAAACAGCTTAAAGCTGTGTGACGAAAATCATGAAAAACAAAGCTTTTCATACCACTCAAGGCTCTTAACCAGGCAACTACGGACTGCTCGACAACCCAGCTATCAATCATTACTCTGGGAGTGTCGTGATAACAAAACAGTAATTCTGAGTTTGTCCTGGAATTTCTTTTACGTCTTACCAACCAGTTTTTAAAGCTCTTAATTTCGTTTGGCTCCAACAGCAAAAAAAGCGGGACCTTGCGTGCCGATGAGCCACGTTTAACCTCTGCGTATTCATTTATTTTGATGTGAACCCAAACATCAGGATGTGTCGTCACATCCTTAAGCCGTAGAGACAGGATCTCGCTAATACGCAGTCCTGTTCGATAAGCTAATATAGTAATGCACTGCAACATGAGACTCACATTGTCATCGCAGCCCTTTGTTTCAGGAAGTTTGGCTAACACAGCTTCGTACAACTCATGTGGGATAAACCCTACCCGAATGTGCTCAACTCGATTATTTTTCATTGTAACCAAATCTCTCGGCATTCGAGGTAGATTGAAGTGTTGAACCAGGAAATTATGAAACCGTTGAAAGCATTGCCGGGTGTAATTCTGGCTAGATACCTGTTTCTTATTTCTCTCAACTTGCTCTTTATGTCGTTCTTTATTGCGCTCTTTCTCTTTTGCCTTTTCTTCTTTTGTCTTAAAACTTGTCAGATCCGGTTTAGGCGTGGGCTCTCTCTCCCCCGCCATTATCTCAACGTCTTCTTCTGTTCGAGGCTGGGTCAGCTCGATGGCTTCGTTATATAGTTCATAAAATTCATCACCTGACAATGAGGAGAGGTTTTTACGAGTACATGTAGCAACCAGCCAATTCAAAGTTATTGCACTGTGGTAACGGCTCACCGTTGATATCTTATTATTTTGAAATTCCATGTGATTTATTAACCAGGAAATCAAAAAATTAACTGCTTCAACCTGTTCGAATTCAGCTTTTAGTGCGGCCAAGGCCTTCTTAACGTTAGACTCTGACCCTCGTTTCCCTGTCTGTTTTACAATTTTTGTTATTTCCCGATTAACATTTCTTGATTTCACGTCGAGTAATTTTTTTAACTTACTACGTTGGCTATTCCCTTTCGTTTGACTGTCTCCAGTGCTGTCCCAAACAACCTGTAATCCGTCGATGGATGGCGGCTGCTCTACAGTGTTAAGGTGAGGCTGAAGTGCATAAATAAATTGTCTCTCAGATAGACAAAAGGTATCTATTTCTCCCATTGCCGTGTGGCTTAAAGCGACCGAAAGCCCTTGTGTGTGCTGGGCTGTAAAATCTACCCCATACTTTAGCATCTTAACAATGGGTATTTGTTGTTGCGATTCGTAGAACAACACCTTTGTTAACGCCGAAAGTGACGAGTTTTCCGCTAATAATTTGGGAATATCGCTGAGCTTTAACTCACTTGCTTCTGAGCGTCGACTTTGTAAGGCAGTTACTAACGACAATTGGGGGGCTGTTAAAAATACTTGGCGTGTCAGACGTGAATTACCATCAGGATCCACTTCATTAACTTTATGGCTCTGTCCTATTGTTAATGAAATCCAATACAATTTCGCTCTATCGGGAAGCTCTAATGATAAAACATTGCTTCGCTCACGAAAGTCGGTGTTTAACAAAACCTCAAGCCAAGTCGGAGCATTGAGTCCCCCATATAATCCTGATATCAACACTAATATGCAACGAAGCTCAGCATCTGTAAGATTATCTGTTTGAGGCAACTCATTTATAAGCAATTCAGATAATCTTGCTGCCCTATCGGCCAAATTAACGGACAACATCGAGCGTATAGGCTTTTCTCTTGCTATTTTTGTGGGTAACTTCCCGATATCTAACGCTCTACCAAACGCGTTATTTAATTTGTCTATGTAGGAGACAAGCTCTTCTTTAGCGGCATAATATTTTACGCCAGTATATTTTGCCTCAATATGTTCATGTGCATCCTGGATCATTTCATTCAGTGTGTTATCGTCACCATCGCATTTTTTCAATCGGGGTAACTCTCTTCCAATATAACTCCGCACATAGCTTTTTACTCGCTCGTCTCTCTCATGCCTCTTCTTTAAACGCTTTTCTCGTTCAGTTGGCGTCTCTCGCCTTTCAACAACCTCGTGCGCAACAACGGCAGGCATCCCTGATGTTTCATCCAGCAAAATTTTGGTGTCAGGCAGGGAGATAGGAGCTGTTAATCTCTCTAGAGATATCTGATTTGCGAAGGCTTCAAGGGCCGATATAAGCGGCTTAGTGTTGGATTTGACATGTGCAGAATACTTACCAAACAGCATTTGCCCCTCCATGTCGTGACCCATGAAATCATCAATAATTTCGGTTTTAACCTTCTGGCCGTTTAAAAAGTTTCGCACCATGTGACGGGCAAAATTCAAGGGCAGAGGAAGTAACTCTTTCAGATACTCCGCAACTGCGCTGTTCGTCAGGACGACATATCGCCAGTCATCGGAGGATTGCTGTTCAAAAATTTTAAAGAGACTTTCTTTCCCCTTTAACTGCGACAAAAACTGCTTTGATAACCTATTACCCCTCGCTGCAAGCTCACCCTGAGTAGCTGCAAGGTATTCAATATAATCTCGCAGTTGGCATTCAAGATGCGCTGTCATGGGGACTATTCGAGACACCCCGTCCCTCACCTCTTTGTCCTGCAAAAATATTCTTTTGTTTGAAAAGTCTAATTGTCCAATGCTCTCAATAATACCGGATACGGGACGAGCAGCAGTTTGAAGCTGAAATGAAGTGAGGACATAGACAGTATAGGCATTATGCAGTTCTCTAAAGCATTCATGCTGACCGCTCTTGTAGGCCAATTTTAAATTGTTAATATAATCTCGAAATTTGCTGAGTATTTGAATAAATCGGTTTTGCCGAATACGTAACGTTGAGCCGTAGAGACCCGTTGTGTTTTTTGCTTGGCTCGCTAAACGAGAAAAGTCTTTCGCTAAATCACGTTGATCCGCTGAATTAAAAAGCAACTCAAAAAACCTGCTATGTTGCTGCCTTAGGCTAGAAACATCAAAGTTTGTGTAGTAAAGCGGTGTCCACTCAGACGGTTGCATTCCAAAAGTTGCGGCAGCCGCCGTACGATTTTTAGCTCTTCGAGAAAGATAAAGAAATGGCCAGGCGGCCAGCTGGTTTGACGTTATGGTCGGCAACTCTAATTCAACGCATAGTGTTCTTAGTCGGTTATTTAGTTGTTTTTCGCTGATAAAGTTTGTATCTGACCCCCTATGTCTAAAAATCTCCGTTATCGATGATGGCAGCTCAATCCTCAAAATATTTTTTTGCTCATCCAGTAATCCCGATTGATGAGCCGAGATGTGGCTGGTCAACCTCCGGTTGTTGATAAATGTAATCGACCGTCCGGTCATCGGTATCGTCAAATCATTTTTAATGACCTCTTTATGCAGTAATGCAGGAAATAAGGTTTTATGTGTCTGACCCGTAATCAATATCAATAACAACCATGCATCTAATATACGAGACTTACTGCACTCTGAAATATCAAGCTGATTCAACACCAGGAGTAATTGACGGTGATTGATTGTATTTAAACTACAAGGGTGTCCTAGTTCATTTCTCAGTGACGACGCAGCAATCGCCTGTGCTTTTACATGTTGAAGGTAAACTTGTGATTTAAACTCGGATGTCTGTTTCGTGTCCGTTTCAAATAACTGATAATCTTCACGAGCTTCAGCAGCGACCTCTTCACCTTGCTCCTTGTCGATATTTCGATACCGAATTGTCGGCCTGACCCGCTCCACACTCCCACGGGTTGGCTTATCGAGCGTTGAACTTCGTGTGATTTTTGAACGACCGGTAATGTAATTGACTCGTTTACTGGGCTCTACGTGCCAGAAACTCTCAAAAAACAGTTTTAACGTATTAAAGTTTTGCCCGGCGATTGAGTTGGACAATTGCTCACTTTTGTCATCATGTTTGGTATTTACCGCTTCATATAATTGTTCCCACTGCTCACAAAAGTCTTTAAAGTCAGTTGGTATAGACAGTTCATGAAGTACCATCTGATAGCGAGGGCTTACCTGAGACAACCTCAAGCGGCGAAGCCCTGCTGAAATAGACGGCATCAATACCGGTCTATTATTGACATCAACATAACGGAAGTGACACATGAGAAAACAAATACAGGTGTATGAAGCCCAGTATTTAAGCTTCTCCCAGTCTTCCTGACTCGTGTTCAATTTTTGGTTCGTGATCTGAAGTAAAGCGCCTAAGGGGGCTGCATCGAGCTTTTTTGAAAAAAGTGGATTTAACGCCTCAACATCACTCTCTGTGACTGTTCTTTTGAAGTGTCGATGATGTCTAGAAAGAAAGCGATCAAATCGGTCATGAGCCTTTTTATGTATGGGCTTATTGAAGCTTATGGTGTGAGAAAAGCGTTCATGCAGGCTGGCTATATAACCTATTAAAATGTTTGCCGCCCTGTCTCGCTCTGAGCTACCAGGCTCACCAAGACTAAAAAAGCCTAACTTTCGTAAAACTCGTGAAACCTGAGGTTGACGAAGGATTGCGTGACTGTCTTTGGTCGAAATATGCTGACTAACAGAGTTTAAGTCTTTAAACGCCAATATTAGCTATCCTCAAAATCCATATCGGCTAACTGCGGCTTTGGTTTTGCCACGCTCGCTTTTTCTTTGCCCTTTTTTAGTTGATACCCTATCGTGCTCCGATAGCAGGGGATGAAATTAACGATACTCTCCTGGGTTACCTTCCCACCAAGGAGTGCAATGGCTATATCATCTGGACAATGTTTTTGCATCAGAAGGAACAATCGGCCATAGCTTTTTGAATCTATCAAAGGAAAACACCGCAGCAGGTCACTCCACGCTAAAAACTCCTTAGTCTTCTCTGATGCATCTGCCACAATTAGTGGCGTAAAGGACATATTCAACTTAGCGGCCAATTTCAATGAGCTCCAACCACTTATAAAAATAGCTGTTTTAACCCTTTTCACCGGGTTGGAAGCCCCGCGTGTACTCGGAACATGTGTCTTATTCGACTGAACTTGTGATTCGACGCGCTGTTCAATTAGTATCGGTTGACTTTGTATAAAATGATAAACCGCCTCCTCACTCATATGCCCCAGACATGTCGGCTCTTTGAAATCAAGGCTACCAATAATCTTATTGGCGATTTTGGCTGGCTCCGAGAATCTGAGCTCATGTGCGAAATATCGACGTGATGCTTGTTTATACATGCTACCCCCAATGTTACCACTTCACATTAATTGCTTCAGAGCTTGCTTTAACGTCACTAGCCCCTTTGCAATTAAAACCAAAAAAATGTTTATAAATCAAACGATTTATCAAATAAGTTAAAAGTAAATATACATAGCCTGGAGCCTTTCACTCACTTTCTATCTTTTGCGACATAAAGTGACGCAACCAACTCTTAAATTGGAACCCGTGACATCAATGTCATCCGTGGCATAATGATGCCACTTATGGATATTTGAAACGCTTATAATCAGGTTGTACGGGGACGTTAAAAACAATGACAACGATTAGCCAGGACAGCATTAACAAAGCACTTTGGAACGCTTGTGACACCTTTCGCGGCACAGTCAGTGCCGACACCTATAAAGATTTCATTCTGACCACCCTCTTCCTCAAATACATCTCGGATGTATGGCAGGACCATTACGACCAATACGCAGCGCAGTATGGTGATGAGCCTGAGCTCATTGAAGAGATGATGAAGAACGAGCGCTTTGTGTTACCGCGCGATGCCAGTTTTTATGCGCTTTACGACCGTCGCTACGAGCCGGGTAATGGTGAGCGCATTGACCAAGCCCTGCATGCCATTGAAGAAGCCAACGGCACCAAACTAAAAGATGCCGGCAAAAGTGTGTTCCAGGACATCAGCTTTAACACCGATAAGCTGGGCGAAGAAAAGCAGAAAAACGACATTCTGCGCCACTTGCTGGAAGACTTTGCCAAGCCAGAGCTAAACTTAAAACCCAGTCGCGTGGGTTCACTGGATGTCATCGGTAACGCCTACGAATACTTGATTAAACACTTTGCCGCCAGCGGTGGTCAAAAAGCCGGTGAGTTTTATACCCCACCTGAAATATCCGACTTAATAGCCGAACTACTCGACCCGCAACCGGGCGACAGCATTTGTGACCCAGCCTGTGGCTCCGGCTCTTTATTGATGAAGTGTGGCCGTAAGGTTATCGCAAATCATGACAGCAAAGAGTACGCCCTATTTGGTCAGGAAGCCATTGGTTCCACCTGGTCATTAGCCAAAATGAACATGTTCTTGCATGGCGAAGACAACCACAAAATTGAATGGGGCGATACCATTCGCAACCCGAAGCTGTTAGATAAAAACGGCGACCTCATGTTGTTTGATATCGTGACCGCTAACCCACCCTTCAGTTTGGACAAGTGGGGGCATGACGACGCGGAGAACGACAAATTCAGTCGTTTCCGTCGTGGCGTACCACCAAAAACCAAAGGCGACTACGCGTTCATTCTGCACATGATAGAAACGCTGAAGCCCGGCAGCGGACGCATGGGCGTTGTTGTACCACACGGCGTATTATTCCGAGGCTCCAAAGAAGGCAAAATTCGTCAGCAACTGATTGACGAAAACCTGTTAGATGCTGTTATCGGTCTGCCCGAGAAGCTTTTTTACGGCACCGGCATTCCAGCCGCTATTTTGGTATTCAAAAAGTCTAAATCAGACGAGAGCGTTTTATTCATCGACGCCTCGCGTGAATTTCAGTCAGGTAAAAACCAAAACCAGCTAAGCGACGACAACATTCAGAAAATCGTCGACACCTACCGCAGTCGCGAAACCGTCGACAAATACTCGTACCTGGCAACACTCGAAGAAATTCAGGAAAACGACTACAACCTGAACATCCCCCGCTACGTCGATACCTTTGAAGAAGAGGAAGAAATCGATATGATGGCGGTGCGAGCCGAGCGCCAGAAATTAAAAGCTGAGCTGGATGAGCTAGAAAGCCAGATGGAAAAGTATCTGGAGGAGTTGGGTTATGGTGCCTGAGGGGTGGAAGAAAAAGACGTTTGGTTGCGTGACTAGGATAGCTAATGGCCAAGTTGACCCGAACGAAGAGCCATACTTATCGATGCCACATATCGGCCCTGAAAACGTTGTACCCAATTCTGGTCAGTTAATTAAAGTGAAAAACTGTAAAGAGTTAGGTCTAATTTCGGGTAAATACGAATTTGACGAAAACGCTATAGTTTACTCAAAAATACGTCCGAACTTGAATAAGGTTTGTAAACCAAGTTTCAAAGGTGTTTGCAGCGCTGATATGTATCCGATATGGGGACTCCCGGAACAGCTCAATTCAGACTATCTTTTGCACTACATGCTTGGGCCATCCTTTTATAAGGTTGCCGTCGCAATGTCTATGCGTACAGGGATGCCAAAGATAAACCGCAATGACTTAAACGCAATTAAAATTTTATTACCCTCACTAACAGAACAAAAAAAAATAGCCCAAATCCTATCAACCTGGGATAAGGCCATCACCACCACAGAGCGACTGCTCGCCAATAGCCAGCAGCAGAAAAAAGCCCTTATGCAACAACTACTCACCGGCAAAAAACGTCTGCTGGATGAAAATGGTGTGCGGTTTAGTGGGAAATGGAAAAAGTACAAACTAAATAACATCGGTGAGACCTTCTCTGGCTTAAGCGGAAAATCAAAAAGCGACTTCGGAAAAGGTACACCATATATCCCTTACAAAAACATCTTCAAAAACTCTCGGATAGATTTGGAAGAGCTTGACTATGTTCAAGTGAATGAAGGGGAAAGACAGTCAGCCGTAAAGTTTGGCGACATCTTCTTTACAACGTCATCTGAAATTATTGATGAGGTTGGGATGTCTTCTGTTCTTCTTGATGAAGCTGAGACTCTCTACCTTAACTCTTTCTGCTTTGGCTTTCGCTTAAACGATTTTGAAGTACTAACTCCCCAATTCGCAGAGCATTTACTCCGTAGCGAAAGTTCAAGGAGAAAAATTTCAAAGCTCGGTCAGGGCGCCACGCGATATAATTTATCAAAGAAACAGTTAACTAATCTTGAGTTCGAGATTCCCCCCATCAATGAGCAAATCAAGATAGCATCAGTTCTGTCAAATGCTGACACTATCATAGGGCAAGTAAGCAAACAGATTACCCGTCTAAAATCTGAGAAAAAAGCTCTAATGCAACAACTCCTCACCGGCAAACGGCGCGTGAAAATTGACGAGGATGCAGCATGACGGATAAGCAACCAAGAACCATCCAAATCTTCCTTCCCAACGGCGACCCGTCCGGCATTCGCGTGGCTGAGGTCACCACCTCAATTGTTCGTTTAGTTGAGGTGCCTCGCAACCAAATTGGTGAGTTTCTCAAAATGCCGGAAGCGCATCAGGTGGGGCTTTATTTCCTCGTAGGCAGAGAGAACCAGGACGAAGTCTATATTGGTCAGTCCGGTGACGTCGGGCATCGTTTGGGTCAGCACTTAAAAGATGACTCGAAGGATTGGGAGCGAGCATTAGTTTTAATCTCACTCACCAATAACCTAACGCAAACTCACGTGCTGTACCTTGAGTCGTTAAGTATTGAAAAAGCACGCCAATGTGGACGCTATGAATTGGTCAATGGTAACCGAGGACAGAAACCCCATACCCCTATTCCGTTGAAAGCGGACTGCGATGAAATACATCGAGTCGGCTCTTTGCTTTTAGCCACACTGGGCTACCCTATTTTTGAAGCCTTGGTTGATGCCGAAGAAGCCGCCACAGAAGAAGTCTTTTACTGTCAGCGCGGTGGTGTTGATGCCAAAGCCTATTACACCAATGAGGGGATGGTCATTTTGAAGGGCTCGTCAGCGCCTTATGTCCCTAAACGAAAAACAACACAGCCTCGGTTAATTGCCCAGCGTGATTCGCTATTAGAAAAAGGCGTTTTAGCTAAGAATGGTGATAGCGTCGTTTTCCAAAAAGATTACCTTTTTAAAACCCCCAGTGGGGCCTCATGCCTTCTAGTGCTTGGTGCTACAAATGGCTGGAAGGAATGGAAAACCAAACATGGTCAAACTCTGGATGATTATGTAGGACGCGATGGCGTTGCTAACGTGCTAGATTAAACAAATCCTACATGCAACGACTGGGTAGGAAAGTACGAAATAGTAAATCAGTAAAATAAAAGGACTTATATGGACATCAAGGAAAGAATCTCAGAATTAATTAGTGATATTAGCGAGGGGATGTATGAGCGAGAGGAAATCATTGCACTCGCTCTGCTCGGTGCGCTATCCGACCAAAACACATTCCTCCATGGACCTCCGGGAACAGCTAAGAGCTTAATATCTCGTAGAATTGCCAGTGCGTTTGGTGAGCACTCCTATTTTGAGTACTTGATGAACCGTTTCAGCACGCCAGAAGAGGTTTTTGGCCCGGTATCAATCAAAGAGTTAAAGAACGACAAATACATACGTAAAACGAACCGGTACCTGCCAACGGCAGAATTTGCCTTTCTTGATGAAATTTGGAAGTCTAGCCCAGCAATTCTAAACGCACTGCTTACCGTCATTAATGAACGAACCTTTCACAATGGCAACACGTCAGAAAGTGTTCCTTTAAAAGCCCTCATTGCGGCATCCAATGAGACGCCTCCTGAAAACCAGGGCCTGGAAGCACTTTATGACCGATTCATAATCCGACTGCATGTGCCACCAATTAGCAAGCTAGAGCACTTCGAAAAGCTTATCAGCTCCAAACCGTCTAGGGCTGAAGTAAATGTTGATGACAGTATTAAAGTGACTACCGCTGAATGGGAAGGTTGGCGAGAAGAAATTCATAACGTGAAGCTGTCACGAGAAACCTTAACAACCGTCCATTTAATTCGAGAAAAGCTAGCTAGTAAATTTGATGAACTTGGCGTTTACGTTTCCGACAGACGCTGGCAAAAAGCAGCTCTTTTGCTGAAAGCATCGGCCTTCTTTAACGGTAGAACCATGACAAACCCAAGTGACAACTTACTTCTATCACACTGTTTGTGGACAGAGCAGAAACACCGCTTGGATGTTATGAGTATCGTTCATAAGTCAATAAAGAACACCGGTTTAACTCATGAAAAAAATATTACAACGTTAATTCAAAATAAAGAACGCGTCGAGAAAGAGATCCAGCAAAAGCTGTTCTATCAAGAGAATGTGTTTAAAGAGTTAATCGTAAACAATGAACCCCATCTAGTCTTGCAAGTTCCTGATCCTGAGCATTATAACCATGGAAAAAAAGAGCCTCATTCACGTACCGTTCTTATTCCCAGTAAAATGTATAAGACCAACTCAGTTCTCGAACCAACTGACCGTTACGGTAATGTTCTTCGTCCTTTTCGTTGCAACTCGACTGGTGAGGGAAGCTTTGAGTTTTTCTCTCAAAATAGTAACTTTGAGACTTACATAGCCACGCCCGATGTACAAATTAAAAAAGGCAGTAGACGTGACGATGTAAGTGACCGACAAGTTGAGCACTGGCGTTCATTAATTTCTGATATGAAAGATCAGCTTGAAAGTTGTATAAACGATATAAAACGTCGTGAAGAAAGTTTACAAAGCGAGTTGAACTCTATTTTTATAATGTCCGAGAACGTTGAGTTTATCCATTTAGCAGTAGCAGACCAGCTAAAGCATTTGAAGCTGCAACGCGAAGATTGTAATAAAATTGAAGCGTTATGCAGTTAGATCCGATCATACTCTCTGTAAAGCAGGTAGCTGAAGCGGCGACTTCTCAAATAAATCCAAACTTGCCGAGCAGTACATTTTTATTGAAGCAGGTTGAAGAGCGCGGACTTATCTGGCGAACCCATGTTAATCATGAGCTAGAAACCACTGACCCATTTAAGCAAGAGGAATTTCTTGCAAAAAAATGGGCCGAAGACATTAAAAATGGTGATGTCAATCCAGTTAAGCTCTCAGAAGCGATAAAGCTTTTCATGAGCACAGCGACTACTTTAGGTAATTCAATAAGCCAGTCATACTGGGAACAGCAAGCTACGCGATTTGCATCTGCTAATGATAACGAGACAGATGAACTGTTTACGGTCTCCAAGCTTTTAAATCTTGAATGGCAAAAGCTGATTGACGAGGCACGGCTGCAATGGCAATTCGAACAACTGGCTATGAAAAGGGCCAAATTCACTCAAGACTTGTTTGAGCTCATTAATAACGTCGAGATAGTCACTCAACGCATACAAACACTTGGTTTGGATCCTAATATTTACTTCAGTCTTGGAACCGGCGAGCTTGCTCCAAAAGATATAGAGCTTATCAAACGTTGGGCCTCCTATCTGGAAAACGATGAGGGAGTAAAAAGGCTCTGCGAACTACTTGGAAGAATACGCCATGCTGAGGCTCGTGAGCGTTTAGAATCTGTGAAAGTAAATCACAATGTTGAAATCCCCACTCCCAATTCAAACTCAAAAGAAGAGATAATTGGTATCAAACTCGGCAACGACATCGAGAATACCATACCGAGTGAGCTCGCTTTGCTTTCAGACCCGGACACATCCTTACTTTTTGATCTTAAACTTATTGAATCAAGGCTCATGTGTTTTGATACGCAAGGGGTCGACTTTATTTCCGAAGAACACGAAATTATCGAAGAACAGTTCGCCAACGAAGAAAAAGAAAATGGCCCTTTTATCATCTGTGTCGATACAAGTGGCTCTATGGCAGGTGAACCTGAGGCTGTTGCAAAAGCAGTCACATTATTTATTGCTAGTACTGCCGAAAAACAAAGGCGAAGCTGTTATCTCATCAATTTCTCCAACGAGATCCATTACTTTGATGTCGGCAAAGGCGTTGGTTTGGAATCGTTGATTGAATTTCTAAAAATGTCTTTTAATGGGGGAACAGATGTAACACCAGCCCTATCACACGCAATCAAAGTGATGTCGGAAGAAGCGTATACAGACGCAGATTTATTAATTATATCTGATTTTATTATGGGGAATATACCGAAGCGTTTGGTGTCAAAAATCGAGAGACTGCAACAAAACGGAAACCAGCTTTATTCTCTAGCCATCGCGTCTATAGAGAAGACTGAACAACTAGAAACGCTTTTTGATGACGAGTGGGTATTTGATCCCTACACTAGTTCAGTAAAAGAGTTAGTTAAGTTTAAACGAGAGCTTAACAGTAAGACACGGAGTCAGGCTAATGGCTAACGCACCAAAATTTCAGGAAGAATACGCCGCTAAAATACCGGCCATGACGCTATTAGCCGGTTTGGGGTGGTCTTTTTTGTCGCCACAGGAAGCGTTGACGAAGCGAGGTGGTAAACAGGACCAGGTGGTTTTGCGAGAAGTATTACGCAATGTACTGAGTAAGCGCACCTTTCATTATGCCGGTAAAACCTATCCGCTGTCCGAAAACTCCATTGATAACATCATCTCGCATCTATGTAGCCCGGCTCTTAATGAGGGACTTCGCCACGCCAATGAGGCGATTTACAACCATTTAATGTACGGTATTCCGGTGACGGAGTTTGTGGATGGCAAAAAGGTCACGCCAACCGTATCCATCATTGACTGGCAGAATCCAGACAACAACCAGTTTCACTTCACCGAAGAATATACCGTAACGCGTGCCGGTGGCTTTGACAGTCGCCGCCCTGATCTGGTTTGTTTTGTGAATGGTCTGCCGCTGGTGGTCATTGAAGCGAAACGCCCTGACGGCAATAGCCAGAAAGGGCCAACAATCAACGAAGGTATCTCACAAAGCCTGCGTAATCAACGCCCTGACGAAGTCCCTCACCTGTTCGCCTATTCGCAACTGTTGTTATCGGTGAATGGCATTGATGGACGTTATGGCACCGTAGAGACACCCGAAAAGTTCTGGGCAGCTTGGAAAGAAGAAGATATCAGCGACGCTGAAATGCTGGCACTCAAGAATAAGGCGCTGGACGACGCTACCCTGCAACATCTATTCGACCACCGTGATAAGCGCGACCTCAGTTGGTATCAAAACCTGATTGCCGGTGGAGAGCTGATGGTAACAGGCCAGGATAAGTTGCTGATAAGTCTGCTGTCTAAAGAGCGTCTGTTCGACATGATCCGCTACTTCACTATTTTCGATAAAAAAATCGGCAAGATTGTCGGCCGTTACCAGCAAGTGTTTGGCATCAAACGTTTGCTTGAACGTATTCAAAAACGCAACAGTAAAGGTGGTCGCGAAGGCGGCGTTATTTGGCATACCACAGGCTCAGGCAAGTCCTTCACCATGGTGTTTTTATCCAAGGCACTGATTTTGCAAGAAGAACTGAAGCAATGCCGGGTGATTGTCGTCACTGACCGCGTCGATCTGGAAAACCAGCTCTCGAAAACCTTTGCTTCCGGTGGCGAATTGTCCAGCAAGAAAGACAAAGAAGCGGCAATGGCTACCTCGGGTAAACGCCTCGCTCAGCAAATCGGTAAAGGCAATGAGCGTATTATTTTTACGCTCATTCAGAAGTTTAACTCGGCCACCAAACTGCCCGAGTGCCATAACGACAGCCCCAACATTATTGTGCTGATTGACGAAGGCCACCGCAGCCAGGGCGGCGAAAACAATATTCGCATGAACCAGGCACTGCCGAACGCATCCTTTGTTGCCTTTACCGGTACACCGCTATTAAAGGACGATAAAACCACCAACAAATTCGGGCCCATTGTGCACGCCTACACCATGCAGCGTGCGGTCGAAGATAAAACCGTGACTCCCCTGCTCTACGAAGAGCGTATACCCGACCTGGATGTGAACGAACGGGCTATCGACGCCTGGTTTGAGCGTATGACGGACGGCTTAAGCGATGAGCAAAAAGGCGACTTAAAGAAAAATTTCAGCCGCCGGGGTCAGGTGTATGGCACTGACGAGCGTATTCAGCTTATTGCTTACGATATTGCTCATCATTTCGACAAAAATATCGATGAAGGCTTAAAAGGTCAGTTGTGCTGTGACAGCAAAGCCTCAGCTATAAAGTACAAAAAATATCTGGACGAAGTCGGCTTATTTGAATCAGCCGTGGTCATGAGCTCACCCGATACTCGCGAAGGCAATACCTCGGTTGACGAAAAGACCATGCCGGAAGTCAGTAAGTGGTGGAAAGAGCACGTCGGCTCGTCAGATGAGCAGAATTACACCAAAGAGCTGGTTGAGCGATTTGATAAAGATCCTAAGCTGAAGCTGTTGATTGTGGTTGATAAGCTGCTAACTGGCTTTGATGAGCCGAAAAACGCCGTGCTTTATATCGACAAACCGCTAAAAGGTCACAACCTCATTCAAGCGATTGCTCGCGTGAACCGCCTGCACCCCGACAAGAAGTTTGGGCTACTGATTGATTATCGCGGCATTCTGTCCGAGCTCGATACCACCATACAAGAATATCAGGACTTAGCTTCACGTACACAGGGCGGTTACGACATCGATGATATTGATGGTCTTTACCAGCAAATGAGTACCGAGTACAAACGCCTGCCCCAGCTTTATAAAGTGCTATGGGCGGTATTTGACGGCGTTAATAATAAATCAGACACCGAAGCCCTGCGTCACGCCCTTTTGCCTCGCATGGAAGAAATAAACGGCGAAATGGTCGATAAAAACCAAAAACGCCGCGAAGACTTTTACGAAGCACTGACCGCGTTTGCCACTTGCCTTAAAGTTGCGCTGCAGTCGGCTACCTTCTTTGAAGATAAGAGCTTTACCGAAAAGGACCGTCGACAATACAAAGAGACAGTGAAACAACTGTCCAGTCTTCGTCAAACCGTGCAGCAGGATTCTGGCGAGCGTATCAGCTACGACGAGTACGCTCACGAGGTGAAAAAACTGCTGAATAAACACGTCGTTGGTGTCGAAGTGCGTGACTCTGAAGGCGTATACGAAGTCGATAAAATGGGCCAGAAACAAACACCGGAAGACTGGAGCGACGATAAAACCCGTAACGAAACCGATATCATTAAAACTCGTGTCACTAAAATGATAGAACAAGAGCTCGGGGACGATCCTTACGCACAGGAAGCCTTTTCTAAGCTACTGCGTGAAGCCATTGAAGAAGCGGAAAAGCTATTTGAGCATCCGCTGAAACAGTACATGCTGTTCCGTGAATTTGAGGAGCAGGTACAAGAGCGTCGCCTGGATGATATCCCTGAACGGTTGACCAGCAACCATCATGCACAAGCCTATTACGGCGTGTTCAAAAAGCACCTACCCGAGGCGTTTACAGTCATGGATGAACAGGCGCAGGATAAATGGGTGGAGATTGCGTTTGATGTCGATAGCATCGTTAGCCAGTCTGTTGCGGAAAACTCGATTAACCCGAATAACATTGAAGCTGATATTCGTAAAAAACTACTGCCGAAAATTTTTGCGGAATGCAAAGCCGTCGGCGGCGGCATCGAACAGGCTAAGAAAATAGTCGAAGCCATTGTGCAGGTAGTTCGTGTCGGACAGTTGGGTCATTAAGCCATGAACGTTGCGATACGCTTTGCTGATCAGGTTACTGAGGATCATCAGCCATACAGGGAAAAGCTTAGCTTTTATTACTCTGATGAGCTGATTGAGTTTGATCGCGTTGCCGCTAAAAGCCCTGACCGTAAAATCAAAATCAAAGTGTTGCCGGATTGCTCGGTAAAAGTCGCCGCACCTGAAGACAGCTGTGATGATGAGGTATTGCGTGCTGCCAAAAAACGGGCACGCTGGATTTACCAACAATTGCGAGAGTTCCGTAAGCAACTAACGCACATTATCCCGCGACGGTATGTCAGTGGTGAAAGCCATTATTACCTGGGCAAGCAATACGTACTCAAAGTACTGATAAAACCCGACCAGGCAGCCGGTGTTAAGTTGCTTCGCGGCCAACTAGAAGTCAACGTGCGTGAGTATACTACTGAGCTTGTAAAGACAGCATTAGAAGGCTGGTATAAGGTCAGAGCAAAAGACGTTTTCCACAAGCGTTTAGACGCCGTTTTAGAACAAGCATTGTGGGTTGATAAGCGCCCTCCCCTGAGAACGCTAACTATGCAGACCCAATGGGGCAGCTGTTCGCCTAACGGACGTATTACCCTAAACCCTCTGCTGGTTAAAGCACCCCGAGAGTGCATTGACTACGTCATACTGCACGAGCTTTGCCATATCGCTGAGCACAACCACAGCGAACGGTTTTATCGGCTTATGGGACAGGTTATGCCGAATTGGGAGGTCATAAAAAATCGTCTGGATCAGATGGCTGGGCGGATTTTTAATGGATAGGCTGAATAAATTTAAATAAGGTGTCGATTAATGGCGAAAATCGGTCGCAATGAACCCTGCCCGTGTGGTAGCGGCAAAAAATATAAGCGTTGTTGTATGAATGCTGTTGGTAAGCAGCATGCTGAATTTGTTGATAGCATCGAGCAGATGTTAGCAATGAATCCTGATCTTTCAGTCGACGAGCTGAATGTTATCGCCGAGCACCAATCCAATAAAATTAATAACACGCCTGTAAAAGACTTCTGCGGCCTGACTCCTGGGCAAATCAATAATTGGCTCTATGCGCCTTTTTCGGAGTTAGAAGGCATCACGGTAAACACGCCCTCTGATTTAAGTACCAGTCCGGTCATGCGTTATTTAGAACTGATGCTGGAGACCGCATTAGCTAACGGTGGACAGATTAAGGCGACCGCCAAGGGTAACCTCCCAGCGGCGCTAGTGAAAGAAGCCAGCGCATTGTTACCCGAGTTTGCTTTTGCTCCATTCGAGCGGGCCATCAGCATTAGTGAATTCGCAGGTGCCAATGAAGACAAGTTTAACGCACTGCATTACTGCCGTGTTCTTGCAGAAATAGCCGGGATTTTTAAGCTAAAAAGTAATAAGTTCCACGTCTCTGCCTGGGCTAAACGCCAATACCAGCAAGCCGGCCTGGAATCGTTTTTCCCTCTCATGTTAAAAACCGCCATTTACAAATATAACTGGGGCTACATGGACGGATGGGAAGACGAAATTCCGCTGCAGCAGTTTTGGCTATTCATGGTTTGGCGACTTCAGCATCATGAGTCACTCGTTCGGCTTGTTGACGAAACAATCCAGGCATTCCCTGATTTGCTCAATGAACTCTACGAGGAAGAGTACATGACGGACAGAGACAAGTTCGCCGTTTTGATTGAATCACGCTTTATTCATCGCTTTTTGCAATTCTTTGGATTTGTCATGGTTGACCCTAGGCGGTTTGTTGACGGCAAACCGGTTGCTCCCCGAGTCACCTGCCTGCGTTTATTTCATGAAACGTTTGAGTTTGCAGTTGGCTAACTACAGTTACCGATTAAACTTTCGTTGAGCAAAACTAGCCAAGCTCTCTCGTATGCGTTGAATTACCTCTGCACCTGCCCTAATGCCGATCAGTTAAGAAA